>NZ_JBAUJB010000324.1:0-31184 GCF_049683355.1 Mycobacterium sp. | reverse complement strand
GCGTTGGCCTGCGTCGGGTCACGCAAACCGATGGTCAGCGTTGCGATCTACGAAAAGCCCTTGGAGACACCGCTTCTGAACCTCGTGATGAACGAGTCCCGGATCCAGGGATCGCTGTGCTACACCGGCGCCGACTTCGAGGCGGTGATCGCGTTGATGGCCGAGGGCGCCTACGACACCACCGGATGGGTGACCCGGATCCTGATCGACGATGTGATCGACGAGGGGTTCGAGGCGCTGCACGCCGGCAAGAAGATGAAAGTTCTGGTCGATCCGAACGGAGAACAGGCATGACGCTCCAAGGCAAGGTCGCCCTCGTCACCGGAGCCGGGCGCGGGATCGGTCGTGGGATCGCGCTGCGGCTGGCCCGCGACGGCGCCGACGTCGCTCTGCTCGACGTGCACCAGGACGGCATCGAGAACGTCGCCGGTGAGATCTCCGAGATCGGCTGCAAGGCAACGACAGTCGTCGCCGACGTGAGCGATCGTGATCAGATCTTCGCAGCCGTCGACTTCGCCGCGTCCGCGCTGGGCGGTCTGGACATCATGGTCAACAACGCCGGCATCGCACTGGTCGGCCCGATCGCCGACGTGACCGCCGAGGAAGTGGGTCGGGTGTGGGCGATCAACGTCAACGGGGTGCTGTGGGGCACCCAGGCCGCCGTCGCGAAGTTCAAGGAGTTGGGGAACCGGGACGCGGGAAAGATCAGCAGGGTCATCAATGCCTCGTCGATCGCCGGTCATGACGGCTTCGCGATGCTGGGGGTGTACAGCGCCTCGAAGTTCGCGGTGCGGGCGCTCACCCAGGCCGCCGCCAAGGAACACGCCGCCGACGGCATCACCGTCAACGCCTACTGCCCCGGGGTGGTCGGCACCGACATGTGGGTGGAGATCGACAAGCGCTTCGCCGAACTGACCGGAGCCGCCGAGGGGGAGACGTACGACAAGTTCGTCGGCGGCATCGCGCTGGGCCGCGCCGAGACCCCCGACGACGTCGCCGGCTTCGTGTCCTATCTGGCCGGCCCGGACGCCGACTACATGACCGGCCAGTCCGGCCTGATCGACGGCGGTCTGGTCTACCGCTGAGATGGGGAGCACACTGGGGTTCGATGCCCAGCAATATCGGCAGTTCGCCCGTGCCTGAACCGGCAGTGGGCGTCGGCGAGGACCCGCGCAGGTATGCGCGGTTGATGTCGGCTGTGTACGACGCGACGATGGCCGGCAACCGGGCCCCCGCCCGGCCCCGGGAGGTCATCGGAGACTCGTGGCGCCGGATGCTGGCCCGCGGGATCGATCCCGGTGTCGGAACCGACCCGGTGTCGGAACCGACCCGGTGGTGGACACCGGCGCCCTGGAGATGTTGCGGCGCTCGTCGGGGCTGATGGACGTGCTCGACGAGATCTCCCATGGTCTGGAGTCGCTGGTGGCCGAGGGGGAGAACATCCTCGTCGTCGCCGACGCACGCGGCCGGGTGCTGTGGCGCTCGGGGTCGCCGCAGGTGCTGGTCAACGCCGACCGGCTCGGCTTCGTCGAGGGCGCGAACTGGGGTGAGGGCGCCGTCGGCACCAACGCGATCGGCACGGCGCTGGTGTCGCAGCGTGCCGTCCAGGTGTTCTCGGCCGAACACTTCCTGCGCAGTCACCACCCGTGGACGTGCGCCGGGGCCCCGATCCGGGATCCGCGAACCGGACAGGTCATCGGCGTGGTCGACGTCTCAGGCCCGGCGCCGACCGTGCACCCGACGACCATTGCGCTGGTGGATGCGGTGGCGCGGCTGGCCGAGTCGCAGTTGCGCCAGGAGCACGACCGCACCCTCAACCGGCTGCGGGCGTTGGCCGCCCCGATCCTGGCGCGGATGGGCAGTCCGGCCCTGGCCGTTGACACCGAAGGCTGGGTCGCGGCGGTCGACGCGATGCCGATGCACAACCGGATCCTGCTGCCCGACCAGCTGGCCCCCGGTCGGGTGTGGCTGGCGACGCTGGGGTGGTGCGCCGTCGAGCCCCTTCCCGGTGGCTGGCTGGTGCGGCCGGCGGCCGGGGGCGACCCGGGCGAGGTGCAGCAGCCGACACGGGTGACGCTGGACCTCGGCAACCCGGACCGGCCGTCGCTGCGGCTGGCGGGCGAATTCGGTTGCTGGGCCCATGATCTCTCGCTCCGGCACGCGGAAATCCTTTTTGCCCTGACTCTTTCACCGCAGGGGCGGACGGCGCCGCAGCTCGCCGAGGATCTGTACGGCGACCGGTCGCGGGTGGTCACGGTGCGTGCGGAGATGTCGCGGCTACGAAAGCAGTTCGCCGGACTGCTCGCCGCCCAGCCGTACCGCTTCGCCGGTTCGGTCGATCTGGACATCCGCTACCCCGACGATCGGCGCCTGCTGTTGCCGCCCTCGACGGCGCCGGCGATCCGGGCCGCCCGCACGGTCGGTTCGCCGGCAGAACAGCGAGAGCACA
This sequence comes from Mycobacterium sp., assembly GCF_049683355.1. Lineage (GTDB taxonomy): Bacteria > Actinomycetota > Actinomycetes > Mycobacteriales > Mycobacteriaceae > Mycobacterium. Next base: position 28,735 of record NZ_JBAUJB010000324.1, on the reverse strand, counting down.
ATGGTTGATGTGGACACACCGAACCGGGCCCTGGTCACCGAGGCGGCCGCCGAGCTGTTGCGAAGCCTGCAGCAGCGACACGGTGCGTTGATGTTCCACCAGTCGGGTGGCTGCTGCGACGGGTCGTCGCCGATGTGTTACCCCGACGGCGACTTCATCGTCGGTGACCGCGACATCCTGCTGGCGGTGCTCGACGTCGGCGACGGAGGTGTTCCGGTATGGATCTCCGGTCCCCAGTTCGACGCGTGGAAGCACACCCAGCTGGTCATCGATGTGGTGCCAGGCCGCGGTGGCGGGTTCAGCCTCGAGGCTCCCGAGGGCATGCGTTTCCTGTCCCGGGGCCGGGCGTTCACCGAGGATGAGAACCGCGCGCTGAGCGCGGCGCCCCCGGTCACCGGCGCAGACTTCGAGCGCGGGGTGCGGCCCCCCTCGAACGGAACCCACATCGTGGCAGAGGGCGTCGACGCCTGCGCGATGCCTCTGAAGTAAGCCCTTGGAGTAACCCCGCGTCCGCTCGCGAAATATCATTCCGGGCTGCGAAATTGGGCTCAGTAATGACCCGGAATGATATTTCGCGCAGCGGCGCGCCGACCGGGTTTTCGGGCAGCGCGGCGTTACCGTGGTAAGCGTGATTCCGCTGCCGCGTGCGTCGGTGTTGACCGGCGTGATGATCGTCGGCGTCGCTGTCGGCATGATGGCAGCCCTCGCCGCAGCCATCGAGGTCACCGCGACCGTGCGACCGGACGTCGTGATCGCGCTTGTCGTCGGAGTCCCCGGCGTGATCGGCATGCTCACGATCCTGATGTCGGGCCGACGGTGGCTCACCGCGGTGGGTGCCATGATCCTGGCCATCGGGCCGGGCTGGTTCGGCGCGCTGGCCGCTATCCAGGTGGCCTCCGGTGCCTGACAACGACCGGGACGCACTCCCCGGCGACCACACCGAGCCGTTCCGGCCCGAGTTCACCGGATCCTTCACCGCACAGGGACTCATCGACGCGCCCACCCCGGCCGAACCCGTGGAGATCGCCTCGCATCCGGCGCAGCCCGCCGTCGTTCCCGGCATCGCCCAGTACCTCAGCCGCTGGACGTTCGTGTTCGTTGTTGCCGGCGTCTGGCTGCTCGCGGCGGCTGCCGGTCTCGGCCTGTACTACTGGTGGTTCCATTCACCGGACAAGACCCTGCCGGTGTTCGTGGTGCTGGTCTACCTGGTGTCATGCATCGTCGGCAGTCTGCTCACCGCGATGATCCAGGGCAAGCCCGTGTTCTCGGCTGTGGCCATCGCGCTGATGTCGTCACCGCTGGCGTCGGCGTCGGCGGCGGCGGTTCTGTATGGCGGCTACGTCTTCGGCTGGATCACCCGGTAGCGATCGCCCCGCGCCTATTAGGGTGGGTAAGCGTGACCCACTATGACGTCGTCGTTCTCGGAGCAGGCCCCGGCGGATACGTTGCAGCTATCCGCGCTGCCCAACTCGGGCTGAATACCGCCATCATCGAGCCCAAGTACTGGGGAGGGGTGTGCCTCAACGTCGGGTGCATACCGTCGAAGGCATTGCTGCGCAACGCCGAACTGGCCCACATCTTCACCAAGGAGGCCAAGCAGTTCGGCATCAACGGTGAGGCGAGCTTCGACTTCGGTGCCGCCTTCGACCGCAGCCGCAAGGTCGCCGACGGCCGCGTCGCCGGTGTGCACTTCTTGATGAAGAAGAACAAGATCACCGAGATCCACGGTTACGGGAAGTTCACCGACGACCACACCATCGTCGTCGACCTCAATGAGGGCGAGACCGAGAAGGTCACCTTCGACAACGCGATCATCGCGACCGGCTCCAGCACCCGGCTCGTCCCCGGAACATCGCTCTCGGAGAACGTCGTCACCTACGAGAAGCAGATCCTCACCCGCGAGCTGCCCGGCTCGATCGTCATCGCCGGCGCCGGCGCGATCGGCATGGAGTTCGGCTACGTCCTGAAGAACTACGGCGTGGACGTAACGATCGTCGAGTTCATGCCGCGTGCGCTGCCCAACGAGGACGCCGAGGTCTCCAAGGAGATCGAGAAGCAGTTCAAGAAGCTGGGCGTGAAGATCCGCACCGGCACCAAGGTCGAGTCCATCAAGGATGAGGGGGGCGACGGCCCGGTAATTGTCACCGTGAGCAAGGACGGCAAGTCCGAGGAGCTCAAAACCGACAAGGTGATGCAGGCGATCGGCTTCGCACCGAACGTCGAGGGCTTCGGGCTGGACAAGACCGGCGTGGAGCTGACCGAGCGCAAGGCCATCGGCATCGACGACTACATGCGCACCAACGTGAGCCACATCTACGCGATCGGCGACGTCACCGCCAAGCTGCAGCTGGCGCACGTCGCCGAGGCGATGGGCGTGGTGGCCGCCGAGACCATCGCCGGTGCCGAGACGCTTGCCCTCGGCGACTACCGGATGTTGCCGCGCGCCACGTTCTGCCAGCCACAGGTCGCCAGCTTCGGTCTGACCGAGGAGCAGGCGCGTGACGAGGGCTACGACGTCAAGGTCGCGAAGTTCCCGTTCACGGCCAACGGCAAGGCCCACGGTCTGGGCGATCCGACGGGATTCGTCAAGCTCGTTGCCGACGCCAAGTACGGCGAACTGCTCGGCGGGCACCTGATCGGCCACGACGTCTCCGAACTGCTGCCCGAGCTGACACTGGCGCAGAAGTGGGACCTGACGGTCAACGAGCTGTCCCGCAACGTGCACACCCACCCGACCATGTCCGAGGCGATGCAGGAGTGCTTCCACGGGCTGGCCGGCCACATGATCAACTTCTAGTTGAGGGGGATCTGGGTCGCCGGTATCGGCGGGTTGGTGGTCGGCCACATCCTGTGGCTGGCCGGTATCTCTGCGGCCATCGCCTCGACCGACGTGTCGACATGGGTGCTCATCGTCGCCGCGGTGTCGTTCGTCATCGGCGTCAGCGCCGGGATGATCGGCTGGCGGCAGTGGCGGCGCACGTCGCACAAGGGTGAGATCTGGGCGGCGTTCCTGTGGGCGTTGCCGGTGTCACCGGTTTTGCTGTCGCTGACGGTGCTGGGAGTGACCTACCTTTAGCTGGCGTCCACAGAATCGGGTGCCGACATCCCGTTTCGCCCCTTGTCGGCGTTCCCCGGCTCCTAGGATGGACCGGTGGGCGACGGGGGTGTCGGTGGTTTGCTGCTCCAGTGGTGGCGTCAGCGTGACGACTACCGATGGCGCATCGAGTTCCTGCGCAGCCGCGGGCTGCTGTCGGTGCTGCGCTACGTCATCGCCGGTATCGGCGCGACGATGGGTGCGCTCGCGGCGCTGAACGTGTGGATGCCGCCGGCGGCCGACGGCCTGGTGCACGGTCGCTGTCGTGGGCATCGCGGTGTGGTTGGCGATGTCCACACCCGAGTACGGGCTGCAGGTGGCGGTGTCGCGTGCCGTCATCGCGTTGCTGGTGACGGTGTGCATCCTGCCGGCGCTGCAGTTCGGCTTCTGGTTGCTCCAGGGCAGTTCCAAGCAGTCGCTGACCGACCCGCTCACCGAGCTGACCAATCGCCGCGGGCTGCCGGTGTCGATGCAACGGCTCGAGGAGGTGGCGCCCACCGACGCCGACCTGTGCGCGCTGCTGATCGACGTCGACGGGTTCAAGGGGGTCAATGACACGCTCGGGCACGCGGCCGGTGACGAGGTGTTGATCCGCACGGCGCGGCGGATCCGTGCCAGCGGCGGAGCGAGGCCGTGGTGGTGCGGTGGGGCGGCGAGGAGTTCCTCGTGGTGGACCGAATCCCGGCCGATCAGGCCGGCGCGGTCGCCGAGCGGATCCGCTCGGCGGTCTCGGCCGTCTCAGCGCCCACGCAGCCGGCCGTCACGGTGAGCATCGGCCTGGCCGCCAGCCGACGGTCCGGGTCAGACCTCGGTGAGCTGATCACCGCCGCCGACGCGGCGATGTACGAGGCCAAGGCCCGTGGCGGCGACCGGGTCGCCATCGCCGCGAGGTCTGCTGACCCGGTCAGGTTCCGGTGCATGAACGAGAGCACGTCGTCGGCCTTGGCGAACCCGCCGAGGTGGCTCTCGTCGGGCATCAGCAGCAGCTCCACATTCGGCAGGTGTTCCGCGGCGGCCTGTGCGTCGGCCAGGCCGATGATCGAGTCGGCGTCGCCGTGCCACCACCGGACGGGCGCCGTGACGTCGGCCAGCCGGAACCCCCAGTCGCGGCCGAATAGCCGGGCATCGTCGAGCAGCGCCTGGAACCCGCCGTTGGCGGCGTGGACGATGTCGTCGATGAACATTGCCTCGATTTCCGGGTTGGCGAACACCTGCTTGTCGCCGTCGGGCATGGCGGCGCTCAGCCCCTGGTAAGCCAGGTGCGCGAGCGGGATGACCGGCATCAGCATGCCCGCGGTGGCCGCGGCGAGCGGTTTGCGCAACGCCGCCATCACCGGCGCGAACCGACGCGCCAGTTCGATCGCGCCGCTGCAGGTGGCGTCGGGACCGACCGACGGCGTCACACCGCCGAGGATGGCGACGGCGGCCACCCGCTCTGCCAGCTCCGGCCTGCCGGCGCAGGCCAGCGCGAACGGACCGCCGCCGGACAATCCCACGATGCCCAGCTTTCCGGCGCCGAGCAGCTCGGCGACGTGTGCCATGTCTGCGGCCCAGTCGCCGATCCGGTCGTAGCAGTGCGGGTCGCTGAGGCCGGATCCGGAGCGTTCGACGAGGACCACGCGCAGGCCGAGCCGCTCGGCGGCGCGGCGGCCCACGATCGGCAACTGCCTGCGGCCGCCGGGGGTTCCGTGGAACCACAGCACGACGGGGCCGTTCGGGTCACCGAACTCGGCGTATCCCAGCCGGCGCCCACCGGGCAGGAAGAAGCGGCCCTCCGCACGGGGCGGTTCGCAGCGGGGAACGCCGGGCGGGTACCGCCACGGGTTGGTGAGGGTCACCACTTCGTCGACGCTGACGTGATCCAGATCATGGACAAATGGTAGACGTGTGCTCCCTCGTCGCAGGGACTTGCCTCAGTCCGGGAAGTCCAGCGGCACCTGAAGCGTCGTGATGGTGGCGGCCAATCCGTCGTACTGTGCTGCCAACAAACAGAATTCGATGAGCTGCGGTTTCGTGAGATATCCGGCCAGGGCCTGCCACGTCTGGGGTGACACCCCGCGGGTGACGACGAATTCGTCGGTCGCGGTGATCAGCACCCGCTCGCGGTCACTCAGCCCCTCGGCGTCGGGTCCTTCGAAGATCTTCGACTGGAACTGCGCGTCCAGCCCACGGGAGCGGGCCAGTCTGCGGTGCTGCTGCAGTTCGTACTCGCATTCGCGAAGATGGCCGACCCGCAGGATGACCGTCTCGGCGTCCCGCCGGGACAGCTTGCCGGCGTAGAGCAGGTAACCGGACAACGGCAACCACACCGGGAACAGCAGCCGGTGCTGGCCGAGCACGTTGAAGAGGCTGAACCGCGGGGCGCGGATGCCGCGGGCGCCGAGCTTGGCGATGACCCAGTTGATCGGACCCAGCTCACGGAATCCGCCGGGCGGGATACGGGCAGGTGCACTCACGTTTGCCTCACCAGGTAGGGGGACACCGTCGAGCGGTGTTCGTCGATGTCCAGCGCGCGGCCCAGTGCCGGAAATGCACGCTGCGGACAGTTGTCTCGTTCGCACACCCGGCAGCCGGCACCGATCGGGGTGGCCCGGACACCGGGGTCACCGGACAAATCGAGCCCTTCCGAGTAGACCAGCCGCTGCGCGTGACGCAGTTCGCAGCCGAGGCCGATCGCGAACGTCTTACCCGGCTGACCATAACGCGACGCGCGGCGCTCCACGGTCCGGGCCACCCACAGATAGCTGCGGCCGTCGGGCATCTCCGCGAGTTGCACCAGGATCTTCCCGGGGTTGGCGAACGTCTCGTAGACGTTCCACAACGGGCACGTCCCGCCGCTGGACGAGAAGTGGAAACCGGTGGCGGACTGGCGTTTCGACATGTTTCCGGCGCGGTCGACCCGAACGAACGAGAACGGCACGCCGCGCATCGACGGCCGCTGAAGCGTCGAGAGCCGGTGGCAGACGGTCTCGTAGCTGACCGAGTAGTAGGCCGAAAGCCGCTCGACGTCGTAGCGGAACTTCTCCGCCACCTCGTGGAAGTGCCCGTACGGAAGCACGGTCGCGGCGGCGAAGTAGTTCGCCAGCCCCAGCCGCGCCAGCCGCCGGGACTCCTCACTGGTGAAGTGGCCTTCGTCGACGAGCTTGTCGACCAGGTCGCCGCACTCCAGGTAGGCCAGTTCGGCGGCCATCCGGAACACCGTCTGGCCGGTGGACAGGTGGGCGTTGAGCTCGAGGGTCTTCGAGTCCGTGTCGTAGCGGTGAAGGACCCCCTCGCCGAGGTCGATACGACGGATGATCCTGACGCCGTGCACGATTCGCAACCGGTCGGTCAGGTCGCCGGCAAGGTCGCCCCGCTGTATCCGCATACCCGCGGTGAGTTCCTCGGCCGAGGTGTCGAGTTCGTGCAGGTAGTTCTGCCGCTGGTAGAAGTAGTCGCGCACCTCCTCGTGCGGCATCGTGATGGATCCGGTCCCGCTGCCTCCCGGATTGACACTGCCCACGTTGAACCGGTCCTCCGTCGCCGCTGCCAGTTGGGTCGTCGTGAGCTGATATCGGCGGTGCAGGTTGACCATGGCGCGGGCGAGCGCCGGATGGGCGCCGACCATCTCGGCGATCTCGGCGGGTTCGACGTCGACGTCGAGATCGCGGTCCATCATCACCTCGCGCAGCTCGGCGATCAGCCTGGTGTCGTCCTGGGAGGCGAAGAATGTCGCGTCCACCCCGAAGACCTCGGTGATGCGCAACAGCACCGCCACGGTCAGGGGACGCACGTCGTGTTCGATCTGGTTGAGGTAGCTGGGGGAGATCTCGAGCGTCTGCGCCAGCGCGGCCTGGCTGAAACCGCGTTCGCTCCGGAGCTGACGAACCCGGGCACCGACGAACGTTTTGGCCACGATCACCCAGCGTAGCCGGGTCTGGCAAGGTTGCGAAGGGACTGTTTGCATACTTGGCAACCGGGAGCTTGTGGCAGTATCAAAATCCGTGACGACGACCACCGGGGGGCCTGCCCAGGGGCTGGCCAAAGCGATGATGCCGGTACCTGATCCGCACCCCGACGTGTTCGACGTGCACTGGCCGTTGCGGGTCGCCGACGTCGACCGCACGGGCAGGCTGAAGTTCGACGCCGCGACGCGCCACATCCAGGACATCGGGTCGGACCAGTTGCGCGAGATGGGGTTCGAAGAAACCCACCCACTGTGGATCGTGCGCCGCACGATGATCGACCTGATCGAGCCCATCGTGTTCAAGGACACCCTGCGGTTGCGGCGGTGGTGTTCGGGCACCTCCAACCGGTGGTGTGAGATGCGGGTCCGCATCGACGGCCGCCGCGGCGGGCTGATGGAATCCGAGGCCTTCTGGATCAACATCAACCGGGAGACCCAGGGGCCGGCGCGCATCGCGGACGATTTCATCGAGGGCCTGCAGCGCACCACCGACGTGGACCGGTTGCGGTGGAAGGCCTATCTGAAGGCCGGCAGACGCGAGGACGCCGAGCATGTCCGTGAGTATCCCGTCCGGGTCAGCGATATCGACATCTTCGACCACATGAACAACGCGGTGTACTGGAGTGTGATCGAGGACCACCTGTTCAGCCAGCCGGAGTTGTTGGCCGCGCCGCTGCGGGTCACCATCGAGCACGACCTGCCGGTGGCGCTGGGCGACAAGCTGGAGATCATCCGGCACACGTATCCGGCGGGCTCGACCGACCGGTTCGGTCCGGATCTGGTCGATCGCACTGTTACAACGCTCACATACGCCGTCGGCGAGGAGACCAAAGCGGTCGCGTCGATCTTCGCGCTCTGAAACGCATTCGTAAACAGTACGAGCGTACTGACCTGCGAACATTCGCTACTGGCGAGTAGGTACTGAACCGTTTCAGTCGTTTGCGGCCTTCGCAATATTCGCAAACTGCCGGTGCGGGTTGGCGAAAGTTGGCAACCGAAACTGGTGGACCTGCGGTTATGGCATGAGGCATCCTCGGGTTAGCACACCAGTGAACAAGCTGGCGCGTTAACAAATTCGGAGGCTCCCTGGGTCTCCGGCGATTTGCAACACCGAAGGAGCAGTCAATGTCGACCGTTGGCACACCGAAGAGCCCCGAGCAGATCCAGCACGACTGGGACAACAACCCCCGCTGGAAGGGCATCACCCGCACCTACACCCCTCAGGACGTCGTCGCGCTGCAAGGCCACGTCGTCGAGGAGAGCACGCTGGCGCGCCGCGGCGCCGAGGTGCTGTGGGAGCAGCTGCACGACATGGAGTACGTCAACTCATTGGGTGCGCTGACCGGCAACCAGGCCGTCCAGCAGGTCCGGGCCGGACTCAAGGCCATCTACCTGTCGGGCTGGCAGGTCGCCGGTGACGCGAACCTGTCCGGCCACACCTACCCCGACCAGAGCCTCTACCCGGCCAACTCGGTGCCGCAGGTGATCCGCCGCATCAACAACGCGCTGCTGCGCGCCGACCAGATCGCCAAGGTCGAGGGCGACCGCTCGGTCGAGAACTGGCTGGCCCCGATCGTCGCCGACGGTGAAGCCGGCTTCGGCGGCGCGTTGAACGTCTACGAGCTGCAGAAGGCGATGATCGCCGCCGGTGTCGCCGGATCGCACTGGGAGGACCAGCTGGCCTCGGAGAAGAAGTGCGGCCACCTCGGTGGCAAGGTGCTGATCCCGACCCAGCAGCACATCCGCACGCTCACCTCGGCTCGCCTGGCGGCCGACGTCGCCGACGTCCCCACGGTCGTCATCGCCCGCACCGACGCCGAGGCAGCCACGCTGATCACCTCCGACGTCGACGAGCGCGACCAGCCGTTCATCACCGGTGAGCGGACCAAGGAAGGCTTCTACCGGGTCAAGAACGGCCTCGAGCCGTGCATCGCCCGCGCCAAGTCCTACGCGCCGTACTCCGATCTGATCTGGATGGAGACCGGCACCCCGGACCTCGAGCTGGCCAAGAAGTTCGCCGAGGGCGTCAAGAGCGAGTTCCCGGACCAGATGCTGGCCTACAACTGCTCGCCGTCGTTCAACTGGCGTAAGCACCTCGACGACGCGACGATCGCGAAGTTCCAGAAGGAGCTCGGCGCGATGGGCTTCAAGTTCCAGTTCATCACGCTGGCCGGCTTCCACGCCCTCAACTACTCGATGTTCGACCTGGCCTACGGTTACGCCCGCAACCAGATGAGCGCCTACGTCGAGCTGCAGGAGCGCGAGTTCGCCGCCGAGGAGCGCGGTTACACGGCGACCAAGCATCAGCGCGAGGTCGGTGCCGGCTACTTCGACCGCATCGCCACCACGGTGGACCCGACGTCGTCGACCACCGCGCTGGCGGGCTCGACCGAAGAGGGCCAGTTCCACTAGGTCATTGACTGCGTGACAGCATGAGCCCCGCCTGGACTTCCGGGCGGGGCTCATCGCTGCAATTGAAGGAGTACCTGTGAGCATCGAACGAGTAGGCGTCGTGGGCGCCGGGCAGATGGGCGGCGGAATCGCCGAGGTGTGCGCCAAGGCCGGCGCCGACGTGCTGGTCTTCGAGCCGACCGAAGAGCTGGCCGCCGCGGGCCGCGCACGCATCACCGCCTCGCTGGAACGTGCCAAGGCGAAGGGCAAGCTGGCCGCCGACGACTTCGAGATCGCCCTGGCCCGGCTGACCTTCACGACCGACATGGCCGACATGGCCGACCGTCAGCTCGTCATCGAGGCGATCGTCGAAGACGAGGCCGTCAAGGCCAAGGTCTTCGCCGAACTCGATGCCGTCGTCACCGACCCGGACGCAGTGCTGGCGTCGAACACCTCGAGCATCCCGATCATGAAAATCGCTGCGGCGACGAAGAATCCGGGCCGCGTGTTGGGTCTGCACTTCTTCAACCCGGTGCCGGTGCTGCCGCTCGTCGAGCTGATCAGCACGCTCGTCACCACGGATGAGGCGGCGGCGAGGGTCGAGAAGTTCGCCGGCGAGGTGCTCGGCAAGCAGGTGGTGCGCTGCGGCGACCGCTCCGGGTTCATCGTCAACGCCCTGCTGGTGCCGTACCTGTTGTCGGCCATCCGGATGGCTGAGTCCGGTGTGGCCACCGTCGAGGACATCGACACGGCCGTCGTGGCCGGCCTGTCGCATCCGATGGGGCCGCTGCGGCTGTCCGACCTCATCGGGTTGGACACCATGAAGCTGATCGCTGACTCCATGTACGACGAGTACAGGGACGCGCATTATGCGCCGCCGCCGCTGCTGCAGCGGATGGTGGAGGCCGGACAACTCGGCAAGAAGTCAGGCAAGGGCTTCTACAGCTACTAGCAATTCGCTGAACGTACGGTTTGTGACGGATCCCGCGCAGAATCCGTCACAATTCGTGCGCTCGGGAACCGTTCGGCGCCCTGGTGCGCCTAATCCGGTGTGCACCAGATCGTCGTGGCTTCCGAGGCGCTCGCCGCGGGCGAGTTGACCCGTCAGGCGCTCCGCCGCCGGTTCATCAAGCTGCATCACAACGTCTACGTCCCGCAGGGCATGTCCTTGACGGCGCGGGATCGCGCCTATGCGGCATGTTTGTGGTCGCGGCGCGAGGCCACTCTGGCCGGGGCGTCTGCGGCGGCGATGCACGGCACCCGCTGGCTACCCGAAGGCGGTCCGGCCGAGCTCACCCGCGTTCGTTCCGGGGCTGCGCCGGGCATCCTGATCCACCGCGACATCCTCCTCGACGACGAGGTATGTCTGATTCAGAGCATCGACTGCACGACCCCGGCACGGACCGCTTACGACATCGGCCGACGAACGGTGGGCGATGAGGCCATCATTCGAATCGACGCTCTACTGTGCGCCGCCCGCTGTCCGGTGTCCGAAGTGGTGGACGTCGCCGCCCGTCACCCCGGCGCCAGGGGGCTCCGACGGCTGCGCGAGGTGCTCGATCTCGTCGACGGTGGTGCCGAGTCCCCGCAGGAGACCCGAGTGCGCCTGCTGCTGATCCGCGCGGGACTGCCGAGGCTGACTACCCAGATCCCGATCAGAAACGCGCAGGGCAAGGTGATACGCCGGATCGACATGGGGTGGAACGAGTTTCGCGTCGGCGTCGAGTACGACGGCGAGCAACACTGGACCGACCCTGCCGCGCATGCCGAGGACATCACCAGGCTGGAGTTCCTGGCAGCCCGGGGCTGGACCATCGTCCGGGTGAGTGCCAGGCATCTCCGCAACGCACCCGACGACATCGTCCGACGAGCCGCAAAGGCGCTCTGTGACCGCGGTTGGCGGCCCACCGGCCGGCTCGGCGCCCGAACGTACGCAATGTGATGGGAATCGACCGAAATCCGTCAGAAACCGTACGCTCGGCGCCCCCGACAACTACGCCGACGTCAATCGCTTCTTCTCCGCCGCTACATCGAAATCCGGTGGCGGCCAGGACATGTTCAGTCGCTTGAGCGCCTCGATGAGCAACTCGGTGATCGCCAGCCGGCTGTACCACTTCTGGTTGCACGGCACGATGTGCCACGGCGCGTGCTCGGTGGACGTCCGGTCGAGCATCGCCTGGTAGGCCTCTTGGTAGAGCGGCCATTTCAGACGCTCGTCGATGTCGCCGGGGTTGTACTTCCAGTACTTGTCCGGGCGCTCGAGACGCTCACTGAGTCTCTTCTTCTGCTCGTCGAGTGAGACGAACATCGCCACCTTCACCAGCGTGGTGCCGCCGTCGACGAGTTCGCGCTCGAAGGCGTTGATCTCGTCGTAGCGGGGCTCCCACACGTCAGGTGGCACCATATCGTGCACCCGGACGATGAGCACGTCCTCGTAGTGTGAACGATCGAAGACGCCGATGTGTCCGGCCGTCGGCAGTGCCTTGCGGATCCGCCACAGGTAGTGATGGGACAGTTCCTCGGGCGTCGGGCTGCCGAAGCTGGTGTACTTGATGCCCTGCGGATTCGCACCGCCCACAACGTGTTTGACGATCCCGCCTTTGCCCGCAGTGTCCATACCCTGTAGCACCAGCAGAACCGACCTGGTGTCGCCGGCGCGGCTGTTGGCGTAGAGCTTCTCCTGGAGCTCGGCGAAGCGCACATTGCGCTCCTCCTGCAAGGTGGGCGCGTCGGCCTTCTTGCCGCGAAACCCGGGGGTGGCGTCGGTATCGATGTCATGGACCCTGTCACCCGGACGGAACATCAACTCGATGTGCGGTTCGTGCGTCCACAACGAGGGCAGATCCGAGAGCTCGCTCATTGGCCGTCGATTCGCTCGCAAGCTTCGCTCATGCCCCTAGTCAACCAGTCGTGGCGGCAGTACAGGTGACGGATGGGGCATCTGCCGGAACTTCTCCAGAGAGCCACCCACCTCGACTATTCCGCACAACGCGCTCCACGACAGCATCGTCAGGTAGTCGATCAGTTCGTCGGACGTCATCCGCGGGTTGGACATCCAGGAGTGCGTGGCGAGCTGGACCCCGCCGACGATCTGGAACGCCCAGGGCCCGATGCCGCCGGTGTCCATCCCGACCTCGGCCATCCGCCGCCGGAACATCACGGCCAACATCCGGGCGATGATCTGTTCCGAATCGGCGACGGCCTTGCTCTTGCTCGCCGAGTTGTTAGCCATCACGAACCGGTACGGCTCGGGCTCGTTGGCGACGGTGTCGACGTAGACCCGGATGATCTCGCGGGTGAGGTCGTAACCGTCCAGGTTCGACGACAGTGCCGCAGCCATGTTCGGGATCAGGGTGGTCTGCGCGAACCGCATCATCACCGCGGTGGTGAGATCGTTCTTGTCGACGAAGTAGCGGTACAGCACCGTCTTGGACACGCCGATCTCCGCTGCGATCTCGTCCATACTGACGTTGCTGCCGCGGCTACGGATAGCTTCGAGCGTGCCGTCGACGAGTTCGTTGCGTCGCTCGACCTTGTGCTTGTGCCAGCGTCGTTTGCGGCCATCGGTCTTGACCGCCACCGGCGGGGATTGCTGAGCCACGTTCGCGGTAATCCATTCCCTAGTCCCCGTCGATGATACGGCGGTCGGCATCGCGCGCAGGTTGGCGGGACGCCGCGCCGTCGACGTCACCACCGGGGCAGTTGCTGGCGTAGCGGATGATGTAGAGGTGGCACACAGAACCGACGTCGGAGCACGGCCCGGCTTCGCCGAAACCCTTGTCGGGGCCGACTCAGCCTCCGACGCCGAACGCAGGCGCGGCCTGCGCCGGATGAAGGCCGTCGCCCTGAGCTTCCTGCTCGGCGCCACCGTCATCTTCCTGGTGTGCACCTGGGCCCAGGCCCAGGGTGCGCCGCCGTGGGTGGGCTACGTGCGGGCCGCCGCCGAAGCCGGCATGATCGGCGCGCTGGCCGACTGGTTCGCCGTCACCGCCCTGTTCAAGCACCCACTCGGCATCCCGATCCCGCACACCGCGATCATCAAACGCAAGAAGGATCAGCTCGGCGAGGGGCTGGGCGACTTCGTCCGGGAGAACTTCATGTCGCCGGAGGTGGTCGCCACCAAGCTGCGGGGCGCCGAGGTCGCGGGCCGGATGGGGAAGTGGCTGGCCGAACCGGCGCACGCCGAGCGCGTGGCCGCCGAGGCGTCGACGGTGTTGCGGGTGCTGGTGGAGATGCTGCGGGACGAGGACGTCCAACAGGTCCTGGACCGGATGATCGTCAAGCGCATCGCCGAGCCGCAGTGGGGCCCGCCGATCGGTCGGGTGCTGGCCTCGCTGCTGGAGGCGGGACGCCAGGAGGCGCTGATCCAGCTGCTCGCGGACCGGGCCTTCGAGTGGTCACTGAACGCGGGCGAGGTCATCGAGCGGGTCATCGAGCGCGACTCGCCGTCGTGGTCGCCGCGGTGGGTCGACACCCTGATCGGCGACCGGATCCACCGCGAACTGATGGACTTCACCGACAAGGTGCGCCGCAACCCGGACCATGAGCTTCGCCGCTCGGCCACCAAGTTCCTGTTCGAGTTCGCCGCCGACCTGCAGAACGACGAGGCGACGATCCAGCGCGCGGAGAACGTGAAGAACCAGATCATGGCCCGCGACGAGGTGACCAGGGCCGCCGAGACCGCCTGGACCACGGCCAAGCGCATCCTGATGGAAGCCGTCGACGACCCGAGCTCGACGCTGCGGGCCCGCATCGCCGACTCGGTGGTGCACATCGGGGAGTCGCTGCGCGACGACTCCGACCTGCGGGACAAGGTCGACAACTGGATCGTGCGGGCGGCTCAGCATCTGGTGGGCCAGTATGGGACGGAGATCACAGCGATCATCACCGAAACCATCGAACACTGGGACGCCGAGGAGGCGAGTCGCCGGATCGAACTTCATGTCGGCCGCGACCTGCAGTTCATTCGGATCAACGGCACCGTGGTCGGGGCGCTGGCGGGGCTGATCATCTACACCGTGGCGCACTTGTTGTTCTGACCTGCGCTAACTAGTGCTTGCAAAAGTTAGCACCCCGTCGTACGGTTGGGATGTAGCTGATCGGTTACCCAACGCAACGAGAGGGCAATCATGTCGCAGGATGAAAATCTTGCCGCTGTCGTGTCCAACGCTGCGCAGGACATCGGGAGCTTCATCCGGAGCCAGCGTGAAGCCGCGCAGGTGTCCGTGCGACAACTCGCCGAGAAGGCAGGTGTCAGCAATCCGTACCTCAGCCAGATCGAGCGCGGGCTGCGCAAACCCTCGGCCGACGTGCTCAATCAGATCGCCAAGGCATTGCGCGTCTCTGCCGAGGTGCTCTACATCCGGGCCGGGATTCTCGAGCCCACGGAGTCGGGCGAGGTTCGCGACGCCATCGTCACCGACATGGCGATCAACGAGCGGCAGAAGCAGGTGCTGCTCGACATCTACACGTCGTTCTGCCAGCAGAACGAGGCCGCCCTTCTCGAAGCCGCACAGGCGGTAGCCGCACAGGACGACCAACTCAGCGAAGCAGATGAGGAGCCGACGACTGAACAAGACCCAAGCCCCGTCCATCGTCCTCTGCAACTCACTCAAACTCCGAACACCGACCACCAAGCGTGAAACGAAAGGTAAAGACCATGGCTGACAAGAACCAGATCGAGATCGACGACCTGAAGGCCCCGCTGCTCGCCGCCGTCGGCGCTGCCGACCTGGCCCTGGAGCGTGTCAACGAGATCGTCGCGACGCTGCGTGAGCGTGCCGGCGATGCCCGCACCGACGCCGAGGCCCGTGCCGAGGCGAGCCGCGCCCGCATCAACAAGCTGCAGGAAGAACTGCCGACGCAAATCGACGACATCCGTGGCCGGCTCACCTCCGAGGAGCTGCGCAGGTTCGCCGAGGGCTACGCCGAGGCCGCGCAGACCACCTACAACAAGCTCATCGAGCGTGGCGAGGCCGCGTTGGAGCGGCTGCGTAGCCAGCCCGCGCTGGAAGATGCCGCGAGCCGTGTGGAGGGATACACCGACCAGGCCGTCGAGCTGACCCAGGAGGCGCTGGGCAATGTGGCGAGCCAGACCCGGGCGGTCGGCGAGCGTGCCGCCAAGCTGGTCGGCGTCGAGCTGCCGAAGAAGACCGAGTCGGCCGCCGAGCCGGTGAAGAAGGCCGCCAACAAGGCTCCGGCCAAGGAGGCCCCCGCCAAGAAGACCCCGGCCAAGAAGGCCCCCGCCAAGAAGGCGCCGGCCAAGAAGGTCACCCAGAAGTAGTCACACCAGGGCGATCGACGGTCGACACCACCGCGAGCGGTGGAGTTCGACCGGAGGGCGTAACCCGCATAGGCTGTCGAGCGTGGAGCTCCAAGGCTTGGTGGGTTACGTCCTTTTCGCTTTACAGGTCGCGGTCCTGGTGGCGTCGGTCTATGCGTTCGTGCACGCGGCCATGCAACGGCCTGACGCGTACACCGCAGTCGACAAGCTGACCAAGCCGGTGTGGCTGGTCATCCTCGGTGTCGGGGTGTTGCTGGCGCTGGTTCTCGGCATCTTCGGGGTGGCGATCGCCGCGGCGGCCTCCGGCGTGTACCTCGTCGATGTCCGCCCGAAGATCCTTGAAGTCCAGGGGAAGTCGCGCTAGTGCGCCGTCTCCTGGCTGCTGTGGCGGTGGCCTGTGCACTCCCGCTCGCCGCGCCGGTCGCGTCGGCCACGCCCATCGTCGCGCCCCCGTACGTCGACCACGTCGAGTGGGCCAAGTGGGGGGACCTGTCCAGCCTGCGGGTGTACCCGACGTCCTCCGGACGCGGGCTGTCCGGCATGCCGGGTAGCCGTGCGCAGGCCGACGAAGCGTGGGCCGAAGTACTGACGCTGTCCCCCGACGCGGCGATCCCCGGGATGCGGGAGCAGTTCATCTGTCATTGGCAGTTCGCCGAGTTGGTCGAGCCGGGCAAGGTCAGCTGGAACCTCGAACCGTGGCGACCCGAGGTCAGTGAAGACCAGATGATCTCCGCCGGCTGCAATCCGGGCGGCACCGAAGAGCCCTTCTGATGGGCTCTCGTACCCGCGCCGAGGTTGTGGCGCTGGTCGATCACACGCTGCTCAAACCGGAGGCCACCGCCGACGACGTGGCGGCGCTGGTGGCCGAGGCCGCCGAACTCGGCGTGTTCGCGGTGTGTGTGTCGCCGTCGATGGTGGCGGTGGCCCGTCGCAGACTCGCGGAGGGGCCGAAGCTGGCCGCCGTCGTGGGTTTCCCGTCGGGCAAGCACCTTTCGTCGGTGAAGGCCGGTGAGGCGGGCGCCGCCGTGGCTGACGGCGCCCACGAGATCGACATGGTGATCGATGTCGGGGCCGCGTTGAGCGGGGACTTCGACGCCGTCCGCGGCGATGTCGCGGCGGTCCGTGACGCCATCGGTGACGACGTCGTGCTGAAGGTCATCGTGGAATCGGCGGCCCTGCTGAGCCTCGGGGACGAGCGCAGCCTGGTCGAGGCGTGCCGGGCCGCCGAAGACGGCCGGGCGGATTTCGTCAAGACCTCCACCGGGTTTCACCCGAGTGGGGGAGCGTCGGTACGTGCGGTGGAACTGATGGCCGAGACCGTCGGGACCCGCCTCGGCATCAAGGCCAGTGGCGGCATCCGCACCGCCGCGGACGCCGCGGTGCTGCTCGACGCCGGTGCCACTCGGCTGGGGCTCTCCGGTACCCGTGCGGTGCTCGACGGTCTCGGCTGAAACCTACAGTCCGGCGAAGCAGGGGTCCTCGTTCTGCTTCGGGATCGATGCGTTGCTGGTCGAGAACTGGCTCACCACACCGGTATCGGTGACCTCGATGGAGTCCGCGCGGATGTCCATCGGGTAGTCCTGGGTCAGCTCCGCGGTGAACGCGTCCAGCGCCGGCTGCACGATCTCCCGCGGCAGCGTGAAGCCGAGCCCGGTCAGATTCTCCACCTGCAGCGAGATGCCGCCGTTGACGACCTCGGGTCGGGTCGTGATGCTGCCCAGCGCGCCCTCGAGCTCGATCGTCCCGTCGGCCGGGTTGGTCGTCACGTCGGTCACGAAGCTGCCGACCAGAGGGATGGCGCCCTGGATGGTCTCTTTGATGCCCTCGGCGGACCAGCTGATGTTGGCCAGCAGGGAGCCCACCGAACCCCCCGAGGTGGGGGTGTCCTCCAGGCGCACGTCGTTGATGTCGAGGTTCAGCTTCATGCCCCGGGCGTCGCGCAGCTGGTTGCCCGCGGTCTCGATCCTGATGTTCGTGTAGTGGCCCGACACATGCTGGAACAGGAACGGCGGGAACACCCCGAACGACGCGGTGACGTCGTCCCGGACCACACACTCGACCACCGAGGCGACGACGGTGTCGGCGCGGTTGCGGGCGTAGAGCTCACCGCCCAGCAGACCGGCGAACACCAACGCCACGACGATCACGACCGCCAGAACGATGGAGAGCGGATCGCTGAAGATCTTCTTGAACTTCGCCGGCAACGAAGAACCTTCCTCCTCCGGGGGCCCGGAAGGCATCTGCCCGGGCGGATAGCCCTGGGGTGGATCGGGGGGGAAACCCTGAGTCGGGTTCTGCGCAAACGGTGGCTGCGGTGGGCCGGGCGGCTGTTGCGGCTGACGGGCACAGGGATCGGTCACCTCAGCGATTCTGCCTTACCGCCATGAGCGGTTGCGCATCACCGCGACCGTCTCGCGTGCCGTGCGTGCGGCCTCCAGGTCGATGTCGCAGACCAGCAACTCCGGCCCGCTGCCCGCCGAAGCCACCACGTCGCCGAGCGCGGAGGCAACCACGCTGCCCCCGACCCCCGTCGGCCCCTGCTTGGCGATCTCGTCACCGGGGTAGGCCTGCCCTACCGCGGCGAGCACGCTGTTCGTGTCGATCGCGCGGGCCCGCGCCAGCAGCGTCCACTGGTCGAGCTTGCCCGGACCGGCGCCCCAGGACGCGTGCGCGGTGATCAGCTCGGCGCCCCGGCGGGCCAATTCGACGTACAGCTCGGGGAACCGGATGTCGTAACACAGCGTCAGGCCGACCGTCACCCCGTCGACGTCGATGACGACCGGTTCCCGGCCCGGCGCGACGGTCTTGGACTCGGCGAAGCCGAACGCGTCGTAGAGATGGATCTTGTCGTAGCGCGCGTCCACCCCAGGGCCGGTCGCGAGCAGCGTGTTGGTGACCCGGCCGTCATCGGCGGGGGTGAACATGCCGGCGACGACGACGACGCCTGCGCGCCGGGCGATGCCGCGGACGGCGTCGGCCCACGGTCCGTCCAACGGCTCGGCGACCGGCGCGAGCGGCACCCCGAAGCGACACATGGTCGCCTCGGGGAACAGCACCAGCGACGCGCCCGCTTCGACCGCCCGCGAGGTGTGGTCCTCGACGAGGGCGAGGTTGGCGTCCGGGTCGGTACCGCTGTTGAGCTGGGCCAACGCCACACGCAAGTCGGAGCGCATGTCGAACAGCCTAGTTACGGCCCCCAGGCAGGCCGGTCCAGCGAGGCGGGCTTGTGGCCGAGCTTGCCGGAGCGGACCTGTGCGGCCAGGCTGTCGAGGATCACCCGCGAGCTCATCAGCGCGGTCTGCTCGGCCCAGTCGTACGGTGGCGAGCACTCGACGACCTCGATGCCCGCGAGCCCGGGCTCGGAGACCATCTTGACCAGGTTGAGCGCCTCCCGCGGAAGCAGCCCGCCCGGCTCCGGCCAGCCCGTTCCCGGCACGAACCCGGCGTCGATGACGTCGATGTCGAACGACAGGTACACCGCCTTTGCGCCCTTCCAGGCTGTTTCCAGTGCGATCTCCGCTATTTTTTCTATGCCCACCCGCTCCACGTCGCCGACGGTGATCACCGTCGACTTGCGGTCGCGGCCGACCTTCACCCCTTCACGCGGGCTCTGCCAGCCGCCGATGCCGATCTGCACCAGGTTGGTCGCGGGTGCGTTTTTGATGTTGGTCGCGTGGAACCACGGGGTGGTGTGCATCCGCTCGTCGAGGTCGGTCTCCTGGGTGTCGACGTGGCGGTCGAAATGGATGATGCCGATGTTGCCGTCCATGTAGGGGGCCAGCCCGCGGATGGTCGGGAAGCCGATGGAGTGGTCGCCGCCGAGGACGATCGGCATGACGCCCTTCTGCGCGACGAACGCCATCGCTTGGCTGATCTGGTCGAAGGACTTCTCCAGGTTGCCCGGGATGGTGAACACGTCGCCGATGTCGACCATGTTGAGTTGCTCGCGCAGGTCGACGCCGGATTCGTAGTTGTAGGTGCCGAACAGGTTGGTCGAGCGGCGGATGCCCTGCGGGCCGAAGCGTGTTCCCGGCCGGTAGGTGGCGCCGGCATCCAGCGGCACCCCGAAGATCGCGACCTCGGCGTCGTCGACCTGGTGGACGTCCTCGATGTACGGGCATTTCAGGAACGTGCCGCGTTCACCGGCGAAGTGCGGCTTCTCACCGCGTACGAACGTCGAGATGGTGCGGTCGTTGATCGTCGGGGCCGCCTCCAGGCCGAAGCTCAGACCGCGTTCGATCTCCTCGCGCAGGCGACGGTCACCGAGGTTCGCCTCGGCTTGCTGCGCCCAGGCGCCCTCGGCGTTGGGCAGGTTTGGATCGAAGTGCTCGGGCATCACGTGCTCCTCACGCGCCGTCTTGTCGCTGACCGGGTACGACGCACCTCGTCCGGGGAACCGGTTCACCCGGCCCCTGCGGTTCATTGTTGGCACAGTCGCGAATTGCTGTCCAGCGCTGAAGGAAACGCATCGTTAACACCTGACGCGACGTGATGTAACGAAACGGGTCTTTTCTAGATGGCGACCCACTCGACGAATTCGAACAGTGGGGCGCGTCTAGGGTTCCGCCGCTTGCGGGTCTGGTCCGAGAGACGCAGGCGGCTCCGGCGGCGAGGCCGGATTCGTTCCACGGCGGGATAAAAGCCCGGGAGGCTCCAGTGTTCGACGTGGAGGCTCTGCCTCCAATGTTCTTTCAGGAGGCTCCGCAATGATTCTTCTCGGCGTCGGATTCAGCATCGTCGTCGTCACGCTGATCGGGCTTGCGGTCGCCCGGCGCGTCGGTGGCGACAGCACCAACTTCCTCGTCGGCGGCCGCAACCTGGCCCTCCCGCTGGTCGGTGCCGCCCTGATGGGGCAGGCCGTCGACACCAACGCGACCCTCGGCAACACCGACCTGTCGTCGCAGTTCGGCTTCTGGGCGGGTGCGGCGCTGCCCCTGGGCCTGGGCCTGTGTCTGCTGATCACCGGCATCTTCTTCGCCAAGCCGATGAACCGGATGGGCCTGACGACGCTGCCCGACTACTACCGGCTGCGGTTCGGCAGGCCGGTCGAGGTGGCGTCGTCGGTGCTGATGATCACCGCGTTCGCGATCCTGGTGGCCGGCAACCTGGTGGCCGGCGGCTTCCTGTTCGAGTACTTCGTCGGCTTCCCGTACTGGGTGGGCGTGGTGCTGATCGCAGGGGTCGTGCTGCTCTACACCGGGGCCGGCGGCATGTTGGCCGACGCCTACACCGCGATCGTGCAGATGAGCCTGATCCTGGTGGCCGCGGTCGCCACGCTGATCTGGGTGACGGTGACGTACGGCCTGACCGTGCCGGACGGCATGGGCCCGTTCGACCTGGGCCAACTCGGCGACCCGGCCCAGGGCGCGGCGATCAACTGGGCGACGCTGATCGCGCTGGGCATCGGCGACATCGTCGCCATCGACTTCATGCAGCGGATCTTCTCGGCCCGCTCGCCGGAAACCGCGCGTCGGGCGTGCTTCATCGGCGCGGCCGGCGCAGCCGCGATCGGCATCCCGTTCGCCCTGGTCGCGCTCGCGTCCACGGCGATCGTGCCCGAAGGTTCCGACGGACCGGTTCTTTTCGTGTTGCTCAACGACTTCGCGCCGATCGGTCTGACGGTGCTGGTGCTGGCCGGCATCGTGGGCGCGTCGATGAGCACCGCCAACGGCGCCATCCTGGGCACCGCGGCGGTCGCGGTACGCAACGTCGGCAACGTCAAGCGGGTGCATGTCGAGGGCAAGGTCGATCCGCTGCTGCGGGCCACCCGGTGGGCGATGATCCCGGTCGCCGCGGTGTCGGTGCTGTTCGCGCTCAAGGTGCCGCAGACCGGGATCCTGCTGACGCTGGCGTTCGACCTGCTGCTGGCCTGCCTCAT
Organism: Mycobacterium sp.; assembly: GCF_049683355.1. Lineage (GTDB taxonomy): Bacteria > Actinomycetota > Actinomycetes > Mycobacteriales > Mycobacteriaceae > Mycobacterium. Next base: position 7,143 of record NZ_JBAUJB010000324.1, on the reverse strand, counting down.
CGTTCCGTTTGTGCTCGGTCTGTACTGGCGCCGCGGGACGGCGACGGCGGCGATGGCGGCGATCGTCGTGGGCCTGGTGGTCCGGCTCGGGCTGTTCGCGATGACCCCGACGATGTACGGCGTGGACAACACCATCTTCTACGTGCCGAACGGCATCTTCGACGCGACCTTCGACGGATACCCGACCTTCATCGCGTTCGCGGCGTCGCTGCTGGCGTACGTCGTGGTCGCCGTGCTCACCAAACCGGCGACGTTGCGCGGGTTGGACATCCAGCTTGCCGAGGACATCGACGAGGCGCTGGCGGGGGTGGACCAGACCGCCGACGAGTCCGCGGAGCCGGTCACGGTCAAGGCCGCCAACGCGCCCTAGTCGATCTTCGTCGAACGTACGGTGTCTGACGGATTCCGCGCGATTTTCGTCAGAGACCGTACGTTCGGCGGCGCGGCGGGCGGGCGAACGGTCAGCCGATGGGGGCGACGGCCGCCCACGGGACCGTCAGCACCCCGTCGCGTAGGCTGCGCCGCGGCGCGGTGACCGGGAACCCTTCGGCAGCAAGCATTTCCACCATGGCGCGCCAGCGCATCCTCGGCCCGAACACCCCGTGGCCGGCGACGCTGGCCCATGCGCGGTCGGCGGCCTGCAGCAGCGTGTGGATCGGCTGCCCCGAAACATTGTGGTGGATAAGCACTTTGGGTAGCCGCTCGGCCAGGTCCGAGGGCCGCTCGACGCTGAACGGGTCACACGCCAGCGTCAGGCTCACCACCGAGACCGCGTCAAGGAGCACCCAGCAGCACCGCCGACCCAGCTCGTCACAGGTGCCGTCGACGATCAGTCCTCCCGGGGCCAAGCCGGTGCGCATCGCCGCCCACGCATCGGACACCGCATTCTCCGGATACTGGCGCAGCACATTGAACGCGCGCACCAGAACCGGCCGGTGCCCGGCCAATTCGAAGCCGCCGAGCGCGAATTCCACCCCCGGCGCCACCGCGGCGCGGCCGATGCGCACCCGGTCGGGGTCGATCTCGAGGCCGACGACGCGGATGTCGGAGCGCAGCGACCGCAGCCGGATCGCAAGCTCCAGAGTGGTCACCGGCAGCGCACCGTAGCCGAGGTCGACGATCAGCGGATCGGTGGCGGAATGTACGGCGTGGCGAACCCGGGGCTCGTGGACCAGCCAGCGGTCGCTGCGGCGCAGCCGGTTGTGGCCGGTGGTGCCCCGCGTGATTGCGCCTAGAGGCGCACCTGCACGCTGGGCCATGGCGCAGATCTTAGTTCGTGATCAGCCGTTTTCTGTGATCCACACCGTGGTGAAGCGTTGCTCGGCGATCAGCAGGTCGACCAGCTGGCTGCCGATGAAGTTCTCGATCTTGCCGCCCACGAGCGGAACCCGGACCTCGACGGTGGCCGTCAGCGCCATCCGCGCGCCCGGTTGCGAGGTCGCCGGCGCCAGGACCGCCTCGCCGGTCAGCCCGGCCGGCGCACCGGGAATGGTGCCGGACACGACGGCCGAGGCGCGTCCGTTGACCATCGGCGTCCACATCTCCTCGCGCACGAAGCACAGATCGCCGCGATGGAACTGCGTCACCACGGCGGGCAGCCGGTCCGATCGCAGCGTCTGCGTGGTGCGGATGCGGATCCCGCCGTCGTCGCCGAGCACCAACTCGTCGAGCGTGGCGTGATCGGCGCCCGAGTCGCCCAACCGGACCAGCCAGTACTGCTCGTCGCTGAACGCCCTGTGGACCTGTTCGACCGTGCCGCCGTATTCGGCGGCCATGTCGAATGAACGCGGCATGAAAGACCACGCTACCGTTACCGCCCGTGGTCTCTTCGTCGATCGACGGTGTGGCGGTCGCCGAGAACGTCCCGCTGGCGCCGCTGACCACGCTGCGCGTCGGGCCGGTCGCGCGGCGACTGCTCACCTGCACCACCACCGGACAGGTTGTCGCTGCCTTGCGCGACGTCGGCCCGGATGCGTTGGTGCTGGCCGGCGGATCCAACGTGGTGCTGGCCGACGACCTCGACGGGCTCACCGTGGTCCGGCTGGCGAACAGCGGCATCACCGTCGACGGCGACACCGTGCGCGCGGAGGCCGGTGCGGTGTGGGACGGCGTCGTCGCCGCCTCGCTGGCGCACGGCTTGAGCGGGCTGGAATGCCTGTCCGGGATACCGGGATCGGCGGGGGCCACCCCGGTGCAGAACGTGGGGGCCTACGGGGCAGAGGTGGCCGACACCATCCGCCGGGTCCGGCTGCTGGACCGGCGCACCGGCGAGGACCGGTGGGTGACCCCTGATGTCCTGCAGTTCGGTTACCGCACAAGCATTCTGAAGAACGCGTCAAATGCGGTGGTGCTGGAGGTGGAGTTCGCGCTGGAAGCCGCAGACCGCAGCGGCCCGGTGCGCTACGGCGAGCTCGCCGCGGCGCTCGGTGTCGGGCAGGGGGACCGCGCAGACCCGGCGCAGGTCCGTGCAGCGGTGTTGTCGCTGCGGGCCGGCAAGGGCATGGTGCTCGACGAGGACGACCACGACACCTGGAGCGTCGGCTCGTTCTTCACCAACCCGGTGGTGACGCGCACGGAGTTCGACCGCCTCGCCGGTGCGGTCGACGAGCCCGTTCCGCACTATCCCGCTGCCGACGGGGTGAAGCTGGCCGCGGGCTGGCTCGTCGAACGGGCCGGCTTCGGCAAAGGGTTTCCGGATGCGCAGGCGCCCGCGCGGCTGTCCACCAAGCACGCGCTGGCGCTCACCAACCGCGGCCACGCGAGCAGCGCCGACGTCATCGCGCTGGCCAGGACGATCCGCGACGGGGTCGCCACGGCGTTCGGGATCGAACTCACACCCGAGCCAGTGCTGATCGGGTGCGATTTCTAGGTACCCTCGGTTCACGTGAGCCCTCGAGACCCGTTGCCGTCGATCACCAGACGGCGTGCCCTGGCCGCCGTCGCGTTCGTCCTGGCGGCACCGGGTGCACTCGCCGCCTGCATGAACCAGCGTGACCAGTCCTCCGGCTCGGCTGCGGAGGCACCCGCTGAGCCGTCGCTGACCTTCGAGCCCGCCGATTCCGCGGTCGACGTCGGGCCCACCGCGCGCGTCGCGGTCGACGTCACCGACGGCTGGTTCCAGAAGGTCAGTCTGACCAACCCCGACGGCAAGGTCGTCGCCGGCACGCTGAACCGGGACCGCACCGCGTTCACCGTCACCGAACCACTGGGCTACGGGGTGGCCTACACCTGGGGCGGCACCGTCGTCGGCCACGACGGCAAGGCCGTGCCGGTGTCCGGGTCGTTCACCACGATCTCCCCGGCCAACCAGGTCAACGGCCGTTTCCAGCTCGCCGACGGCCAGATCGTGGGTGTGGCGGCGCCGATCATCCTGCAGTTCGACGCCGCGATCGCCGAAGACGACCGGCCCGCGGTGGAGAAGGCGCTGTCGGTGACCACCACGCCTGAGGTCGAGGGCAGCTGGGCGTGGCTGCCCGACGAGGTCGGCGGTTCGCGGGTGCACTGGCGCACCCGCGAGTACTACCCGGCGGGCACCACCGTGCACGTCGACGCGAACTTCTACGGGGTGCCGTTCGGCGCGGGCGCGTACGGCGCGGCCGATTCGACGCTGGACTTCACCGTCGGACGCTTCCAGGTCGTCAAGGCCGAGGCGTCGTCGCACCAGATCGAGGTGATCACCGACGAGGGCGTGATCATGACGCTGCCCTGCAGCTACGGCGAAGGTGACCTGGACCGCAACGTCACCCGCAGCGGCATCCACGTGGTCACGGAGAAGTACGAGGACTTCTACATGACCAACCCGGCGGCCGGCTACGCCAACGTCCGCGAGCGGTTCGCGGTGCGGATCTCCAACAACGGCGAGTTCATCCACGCCAACCCGGCCAGCTCCGGCGCCCAGGGCAACAGCAACGTCACCAACGGCTGCATCAACCTGTCCACCGAAGATGCGCAGCGCTACTTCAACACCGCGATGTACGGCGACCCTGTCGAGGTCACCGGCACCCGCATCCAGCTGTCTTACGCCGACGGCGACATCTGGGACTGGGCGGTGCCCTGGGACGAGTGGACCTCGATGTCGGCGTTGTCCGACCGGCAGGCCTCGGGCGGCATCCCCGATAGCGCCCCGGCGACACCGTCGGACGCGCCGCAGCCGGTCAGCGGCCGACCCGGCGGCTGAGAACCCCGTTGAGGCGGCGCTGCGGGCGCAGAAAGCCGAGTGGGCTGCGCCGCGGTCGCAGTGTCAACGACTCAGGACTGGCGGTGGAAGCGCGACCCGCTGGCCCCACTGACCTGGTCACGCGGTCGGACCACGATCAGGTCCAGGTCGACGTGGGAGGGCCGGCTGGCGACGAACCCGATCACGTCGGCGATGTCTTCGGCCACCAGCGGGGTCACGCCCCGGTAGACCTTCTCGGCGCGCTCGGCGTCCCCGTCGAAGCGCCGCAGCGAGAAGTCGGTCTTGACCATCCCGGGGGCCACCTCGGTGAGGCGGACGGGTTGTCCGAGCAACTCGCTGCGCAACGTGCGGTGTAACACGCCCTGTGCGTGCTTGGCCGTCGTGTAGCCGCCCCCGTTGTCATAGATCTCGACGGCGGCGATCGAGGTGACCGTGACGATCAACCCGTCGCCGGACTCGATCAGCTTCGGCAACAGCGCGCGGGTGACGTGCAGCGTGCCCAGCACGTTGGATTCCCACATCCAGCGCCAGTGCTCCACGTCGGCGTCGGCCACCGACTCCAGCCCGCGCGCCCCGCCGGCGTTGTTGACCAGCACGTCCACCCGGTCCAGGCGTCCGGCCATCGCCGCCACAGCGGCGCTGTCGGTGACATCCGCCACAATCGCGGTGCCGTCGATCTCGGCGGCCAGCGCCACGATCGGGGCCTCCCGGCGCGCCACGCAGATCACATGGAATCCCTGCGCGGCAAGGGTTCTCGCGGTCGCCTCACCGATTCCGGCGCTGGCTCCGGTGACCACTGCGACCCGGCGGGCATCTGATGGAGTCGTCATCTGCTCAAGACTAGGGCGTGTCTGACAAATAGGGCAGCCAGAGGGTGATAGCGCGTAGGACTGCCGCGCCGCGGTAGACGACGGCGAGTTTGTCGTAGCGGGTGGCCAGGCCGCGCCATTGTTTGACGACGTTGAAGTTGCGTTCAACGACGTTACGGCCCTTGTAGTCCTCGGCATCGAAGGCCGGCGGACGTCCGCCCCGAGAACCCCGACGCTTGCGGTGGGCGAGCTGATCCGAGGGTTCTGGAACGACTGCCACGATCCCGCGCCGGCGCAACCGGGCGCGGGTCGCGCGGCTGGAATAGGCCTTGTCGCCGCGGACGCGGTCGGGACGGGTCCGCGGCCGGCCGCCGTGGCGACGGTCGACCTTCAGGTGGGCGAGCAAATGCTCGAAGACCGGTCCGTCGCGCGCCTGGCCGGGACCGACCAGCACCACCAAGGGTCGTCCGCGACCGTCGACGAGATGATGGATCTTGCTGGTCAAGCCGCCGCGAGAGCGGCCGATGCCGTGGTCAGGCGGCTCGATCGCCAGATTCGTGTAATTCGACCCAGCCCCCTGTGTCACGAGTGATGTTCGTGGCGTGCTGATGGGCGCGGGCGATCGTGGAGTCGACCGCCACCGCCCAGTCGATGATCCCGGCTCCCTCGGCGGCGGCCAGCAATCGCGCCAACACCTCGTCCCAGGTGCCGTCGGCACTCATCCGTCGATGCCAGGTCCAGATCGTCTGCCACGGTCCGAACGTCGTGGGCACATCTCGCCACGCGATACCGCATCGGTATCGGTAGATGATGCCCTCGACCATCGCGCGAGCATCCTGAAAAGGTCTGCCCCGCTTACCCGTCCGGACCGGAAGCACATCCTCGATCAATGACCACTGAGCATCGGAGAGCAACTGAAACCGCGACATGACTCAAGCCTCAGGCACAACACCCGAAACTTTTGTCAGACACGCCCTAGGCGTCGCCCCTGCGTGCACGCCTGAGCGGGGATGCCCCGACCGGGCGGTGTAGACATGACGGTGTGCGTCCAGCGACCGATCGGCACGGCCTGGCTTCCGGTCTGCCCCAGCCACGCCGGGTGGCCGTTTTGTCCGTGCACACCTCCCCGCTCGCCCAGCCGGGCACGGGTGACGCAGGTGGCATGAACGTCTACGTCCAACAGACCGCGCTGGAGCTGGCGCGTCGCGGCGTCGAGGTGGAGATCTTCACCAGGGCCACCGCGTCCACCGATCCCGCCGTGGTCCGGGTGGCGCCCGGTGTGCTGGTGCGCAACGTGGTGGCAGGTCCGTTCGAGGGGCTGGACAAGAACGATCTGCCCACCCAGCTGTGTGCTTTCACCGCAGGCGTGCTGCGCGCCGAGGCCACCCATGAACCCGGCTACTACGACATCGTGCACTCGCACTACTGGCTCTCCGGGCAGGTCGGCTGGCTGGCCGCGGACCGCTGGGCGGTGCCGCTGGTGCACACCGCCCATACACTCGCCGCGGTCAAGAACGCGTCGCTGGCCGCCGGCGACTCACCCGAGCCGCCGATGCGCTCCATCGGTGAGCAGCAGGTGGTCGACGAGGCCGACCGGCTCATCGTCAACACCGATTATGAAGCGCAGCAACTGGTTTCGCTGCATCAGGCCGATCCGGCCCGCATCGACGTGGTGCACCCTGGTGTCGACCTGCAGGTGTTCACCCCCGGTGACCGCCGGGCCGCGCGCGCGGCACTGGGACTGGACGCCCTCGATGCCGACGTCCCGATCGTCGCCTTCGTCGGGCGCATCCAGCCGCTCAAGGCGCCCGACGTGCTGCTGCGCGCGGCCGCGCTGCTGCCCGGCATCCACGTGCTCATCGCCGGCGGGCCGTCCGGCAACGGGATGTCGACACCCGACGACCTGGTTGAGTTGGCCGCCCAGTTGGGTATCACCGACCGCGTGACGTTCCTTCCGCCGCAGTCCCGGGACGACCTCGTCCGCGTCTACCGGGCCGCCGATGTCGTCGCGGTGCCGAGCTACTCGGAGTCTTTCGGTCTGGTCGCGCTGGAGGCGCAGGCATGTGGCACCCCGGTGGTCGCCGCGGCTGTCGGCGGGCTGCCGGTGGCGGTCCGCGACGGCGTCAGCGGTGCGCTGGTCGGCGGCCACGATCCCGG
>NZ_JBAUJB010000323.1:0-4027 GCF_049683355.1 Mycobacterium sp. | reverse complement strand
CAGATGAGCCGAAGGTTCTCCCGTTGGTTGTTCTCCGGGTTGCCGTCGATGTGGTCCAGGACCAGGGCGAGGGGCTGGTTCAGCCACACGCTGGCTCGGCCGCAGATCGCGCAGCAGCCCGACTGGGCAGCGGCGAGATGCAGCCGGATGTAGTGACCGCGTCGGCTGTCCACCCACGCCTCGCCGGATTCCAGCCAACGTTGTATTCCGGTATCACGCCGAACCGACGCCTGACACGCGTTACTGCAGTAGATCTTCTGACTGCGCTTCGTAAGCGGTGAACCGCAGCCGCGACACTGTCTCACACGGGTGACGCTACGACGTGGCTCCGACAAGACGTGCCTCCGACAACCAGCGGTCGTCGGATCGTGGAGCCTCCTATCGGGATTGAACCGATGACATTCCGCTTACAAGGCGAACGCTCTACCACTGAGCTAAGGAGGCGTGAAACGGGCCTAGCTTAACGGCTCGTCCTCGACGTCGATAACCCGCTGCGACGTCACCGGTCGATTGAACGGCCGGCCCCGCGGGCGACGGCCCGGAAACGGAATCCGGTCGGCGATGTTGCTGAGCGGATTGACGACCTGGCTGAGCACGATCACCGCCTCTCGCAGCGCCTCGATGGTCGGCTCGAGCGCCTCGAGCCCCGGCGCCAGGCGGTTCAGCGTGTCCGCGACGGTCGCGAGCTGCTCGAGTGGGCCGTTGCGGGCGGTCAGCGTGTCGACCACCCCGCCCTCGGCGAACAGCCGGTCCGCCACGCCGTCCTCGGCCAGCAACCTGTCGACCAGGCCGTCCTCGGAAAGAAGCTGGTCCACCAGCCCGCCGGGCTCGATGGCGCGCATCAGCCCGCCCTCTTCCTCGGTCAGCCGGTCCAGTGCACCGCCGGGGGTGGTCAGCCGGTCGACCACGCCGCCCGGTCGCAGGAGACGGTCCAGCGCTCCGTCCGGCGCCACCGCGCGTCCCAGCGGCTGGTCCTCGTCCATCAGTCGGGCCAACCGGTTCGCCCGCTCCACGGCCTCGTCGATGCCGAGCATGTAGGCCAGGGAAGGAGACCCGGGCTTGGCGCCGGACTTGGGCTCCCCCAACGTGCGGTATGCCACTTCGATGCCGCCCTTGGCCACGCCGATGCCCGCGTCCGCGACCGCCAGGCCGACGCGGACGGGCGCGAAGGCGAGGTCGGTCAGCGCTTTGCCGAAATTCATCTGCTCAGTCTATGGACAGCGCAAGGACAAACTCACAGGAAGTGCACAGGTAGTCGGCAGCACATTTCCAAGTGAACTGGTGGAGATTGAACCCATGGCCATGCCCGTTGAGCAGAACGTGCCCGAGGCGCGGGTGCTGGTGGTCGACGACGAGGCCAATATCGTCGAATTGCTCTCCGTGAGCCTGAAGTACCAGGGCTTCGAGGTCCACACCGCCTCCAACGGCGCAGCTGCACTCGACAAGGCACGGGAAGTGCGCCCCGACGCGGTCATTCTCGACGTCATGATGCCCGGGATGGACGGCTTCGGGTTGCTGCGCCGTCTGCGAGCCGACGGCATCGACGCCCCGGCCCTGTTCCTGACCGCACGCGACACCTTGCAGGACAAGATCGCCGGGTTGACGCTGGGCGGCGACGACTACGTGACCAAGCCGTTCAGCCTCGAAGAGGTGGTGGCGCGGCTGCGGGTGATCCTGCGCCGGACCGGCCGCGGTCACGAGGCCCCGCGCCCGTCGCGGCTCACGTTCGCCGACATCGAACTCGACGAGGACACCCACGAGGTGTGGAAGGCCGGCGAGCCGGTGTCACTCTCGCCGACCGAGTTCACGCTGTTGCGGTACTTCGTCATCAACGCGGGCACAGTGCTGTCCAAGCCGAAGATCCTCGATCACGTGTGGCGCTACGACTTCGGCGGCGACGTCAATGTCGTCGAGTCGTATGTCTCCTATCTGCGCCGCAAGGTCGACACCGGAGACAAGCGCCTACTGCATACGTTGCGTGGTGTCGGCTACGTCCTGCGCGAGCCGCGGTGAGCGCTCGCCTGACGAGCCGACAATAGCGGCGTGGCAGCTCGCGGCGGGAACACCAGAGGGCATGGCATTCCTCTGCGGGTGGGGCTGGTGGCTGCCACTCTGGTGCTGGTGGCGTGCGGGCTGGTGGCGTCGGGCGTCGCAGTCACGACGATCCTGCAGCACAGCCTGATGAACCGGGTGGATGACACCCTGCTCGACGCGTCCCGGGGGTGGGCCCAGGTGCCCCGGCGGCTGCCCGTCACCCCGATCGACGATCCCAACCCCGCGCGTCCTCCGTCCGATTTTTTCGTCCGCGGCATCGATCCGGACGGACAAATCTGGATGGCGGTCAACGACCGGGTGGCGGAGCCGGCGCTGCCCGCGGACAACGACGTCGGCCCGGTGCCGGTCACCGTCGGATCTGTTGATCACTCCGACGTGCAGTGGCGTGCGATGACGGTGCGGGGGCTGGGAGGCGAGCTCACCACGGTGGCCATCGACCTGTCCGACGTGAAGTCGACGGTGCGGTCCCTGGCCTACCTGCAGGCGGGTATCGGGGCGGCGGTCCTGGTGGTGCTCGCCATCGCCGGCTATGCCGTCGTGCACCGCAGCCTGCGGCCGCTGGCCGAGGTCGAACAGACCGCAGCCGCAATCGCGTCGGGACAACTGGACCGGCGCGTTCCCGAACGCGACCCGCGCACCGAAGTCGGCCGATTGTCGTTGGCGCTCAACGGGATGCTGACGCAGATCCAGCGGGCGATGGCCTCCTCGGAATCGTCGGCGGCGCAGGCCCGCACCTCCGAGGAACGGATGCGTCGCTTCATCACCGACGCCAGCCACGAACTGCGGACACCGTTGACGACGATCCGCGGCTTCGCCGAGTTGTACCGCCAAGGCGCTGCTCGCGACGTCGAGATGCTGATGAGCCGCATCGAGAGTGAGTCGCGGCGGATGGGATTGCTCGTCGAGGATCTGCTGCTGTTGGCCCAACTCGACGCGCAGCGACCGCTGGAACGCAAACGAGTGGATCTGCTCGCTCTGGCCACCGACGCGGTACACGACGCTCAGTCGATCGCGCCGCAACGCAGGATCCGCGTCGAGGTCTTCGACGGACCCGGCACCCCGGAGGTGGTGGGTGACGAGGCCAGGCTGCGTCAGGTGCTGAGCAACCTGATGGCCAACGCGCTGCAGCACACCCCCGAAGGCACCGGGGTCACCGTCCGGGTGGGAACCGACGAGGACAACACCGTCGTGGAGGTGTGCGACGAGGGGCCGGGGATGGGGCCGGAGGATGCGCAGCGCATCTTCGAGCGGTTCTACCGGGCCGACGCGTCGCGGACGCGAGCCAGTGGGGGCACCGGGCTGGGGCTGTCCATCGTCGACTCCCTGGTGTACGCCCACGGTGGCAACGTCAGCGTGACCACAGGCCCGGGTCAAGGATGCCGGTTCCGGGTGAAGCTGCCGAGGTTCGCCGACGCGTCGACAGCTGTCAGCGCAGCGTCGCCAACGCCGCCTTGATCTTCGTCTGAGCCTCGTCGAGCGACTCCGATGACGGGTTGCGGTCGACGTTGGCGAAGCCGAAATCCGACAGGTCACGGGCCGGGAAGACGTGCACGTGCAGGTGGGGCACTTCCAGCCCGGCGATGATGACACCGGCACGCTCAGCGTCGAAGGCCTGGCACACCGCCTTTCCGATCAGCTGCGAAACCTCCATGACCCTGCCGAACACCGCGGCTTCGAGGTTCTGCCACTGGTCGATCTCGGCCCGCGGCACGACCAGCGTGTGGCCCTGGGTCATCGGCTCGATCGTCAGGAACGCCACGATGTCGTCGTCCTCGTAGACGAAACGGCCAGGGATCTCCCCGTTGATGATTTTTGTGAAGACGGTCGCCATGCCGCCCACGCTACTCAGAAGGGTGGTGGGTCGTCGCCGTAGTCGGGGGTGTGGTCGGTGGGGTGGAATTGGTAGTCGGGGTAGTGGTGGCCCGGTGGTGGGGTCGGTGCGGTCGGTGCGCTTTCCAGCGCGCGTTCGGTG
>NZ_JBAUJB010000322.1:0-3572 GCF_049683355.1 Mycobacterium sp. | reverse complement strand
GCGGTGATGATCGGTGGGGAGGAGGTGGAGCTAGTCATGGCACTACTCTCGTCTTTCGTTGTCACTGGTTGGCAGGAATCGGTGAGATCGGGGACACCTGAACCGCATTCAGGTCGATCTCGGCGGGGGAGGGCAGCGTGGTCCCTGGTAGAGCGGCCGCGGCGCTGCCGTAGGCGACGGCCATCTGCAGCCGCTGGGGCGGCACGGCCCCACCGACTTCGGCGCGGACGTATCCCGCCAGCGACGAGTCGCCGGCGCCCACGGTGCTGCGTGGGACGATCGGCGGCGGTGTGGCCATCCAGGCGCCGTTCTGGTCGACCAGTACCGCGCCGGCGGCGCCGAGGGTGGCCAGCACAGCTCCGATGCCCCGGTCGATCAGCTGCCGCGCCGCCGACACCACGGGTCCCGGATCACCTTGCTCCACAGCGTCTTCCAACGCCTGCGCCGACAATCCGAGCACGCTGGCGAGCTCCTCGGCGTTCGGCTTGATCAGGTCGGGGGCACCGCGGTCCAGCGCGGCGACCAGCGCGGCCAGCGGCGCGTCGGAGGTGTCGACCGCGACCCGGCACGGGCGGGAGGCCAGCAACGCGACCACGTCGCCGTACCAGCTGTGCGGAACACCCGGGGGCAGCGACCCGGACATCACCACCCAGGCGGCGCCGTCGGCGGCCTCCAGGACGGCCTCGGTCAGGGCGCGCACCGCCGCCTCGTCGAGCGCCGCACCCGGCTCGTTGATCTTGGTGGTGGTGCCGTCCGGCTCGGTGATGGTCAGGTTGGTGCGGGCCGGCTCGCTGGTCGGCACGATCCGGTAGGACACCCCGACCGATTGCAGCGCGCTCACCAGCGGGTCGTTGGGGGCAGCCGGCAGCACAGCGAGTGACTCGACGCCGGCGAGGGTCAGCGCGCGGGCGACGTTGACGCCCTTGCCCCCGGCCTGGCTGGTGACCGACGTGACGCGGTGCACCGCGCCGCGGGTCAGCGGCGACGGCAGCGTGACGGTGCGGTCGATGCTCGGGTTGGGGGTGACGGTGACGATCACGGTTGACCTCCTGCGCAGATGACTTCGATACCCTGCTCGCTCAGCTCGGCCTTGTCGGCGGCACTGATCTCCGGGTCGGTGATGAGGGTGTCGACGCTGGTGATGGGAGCGAAGCTGACGAAGTCCTCGCGGCCCACCTTCGAGGAGTCCGCGGCGACCACGACGTAGTTGGCGGACTGCACCATCGCCCTCTTGACGGCGGCCTCGTCGCTGTCGGGGGTGGACAGTCCGTGGCGCACGCTCAGCGCGTTGGTACCGATGAACGCGATGTCGACCCGCAGCGTGTCCAGCACCCGCAGCGTCTGCTCGCCGACCGCGGCCTGGGTGACGCCGCGCACCCGCCCGCCGAGCAATTGCAGTGACACCGACGGGACGGTGGCCAGCCGGGCGGCGACCGGTACCGAGTTGGTGACGACGACCAGCGGTCGATCCGTGGGCACCCGCCCGGCGATCCGCATGGTCGTGGTGCCGGCGTCGAGCAGCACGCTGGCACCGCTGAGGGGGAAGAACTCGGCCGCGGCCGCCGCAATCGCGTCCTTGTGCTCGGAGCGGGTGACGTCGCGTTCCCCCACGCCGGGCTCGACGAGATGCAGCGCCCGGACGGGCACGGCGCCACCGTGCACCCGGCGCACGACGCCCGCCTTGTCCAGGACGGCCAGATCGCGCCGCACCGTCTCGGTGGTGACGTCATACGCCTGAGCCAGTTCGGTGACGGAGGCGCGGCCCTTCTCCATCACCAGCGAGGCGATGGCTTGCTGCCGCTCTTCCGGGTACATATGTCTCCGTTTGTGTGGGTCTTCGCCCTGCTGAATGTTGATATGGTTGGTTTTACTCTTGAATGTGTTGACTTGTCAACATTTTCTTGTAATCTGGTTCACATGACAGCGTCTACTTCGCTTACATCACCCACCGCCGAGTCGGGCACGGTGCTGCAGGGTGTCCCCGTCGTGCCGGGGGTCCAGTACGCACCGGTGATCCGTCCCGGCAAGCTGCCCGAGGTCGATCGGGAGTCCACCACCGACCTCGCCGAAGAGCAGCGGCCGGCCGAGGGGGAGCGCTTCAACGCAGCGGCGACGGCCGTGGCCACCCGGTTGCGGGAGCGCGCCGCACACGCCACCGGCGTCGCCTCCGAGGTACTCGCCGCGACGGCCACTCTCGCCCAGGACCGCGCCTGGCTCGGCGCGACGGAGAAGCGCATCAAGGAAGGCGCCCCGGCGGTGCGCGCGGTCGTCGGCGCCGTCGACCAGTTCGTCGACATGTTCACCAAGATGGGTGGGCTGATGGCCGAGCGGGTCACCGACCTGCGTGACATCCGGGACCGGGTCATCGCCGAGCTCAACGGCTTGCCCGAGCCGGGCGTCCCGGTGCCCGACAAGCCGTCGGTGCTGTGCGCAGAGGACCTGGCGCCCGCCGACACCGCAGGGCTCGACCCCAAGCTCGTCGTGGCGCTGGCCACCACACTCGGCGGGCCCACCAGCCACACCGCGATCATCGCCCGGCAGCTCGGCATCCCGTGCGTCGTGGCCGTCGCCGGCCTCGACGACGTTCCCGCTGGGACGATGGTGATGGTCGACGGCACTCGCGGGACCGTCACCGTGACCCCGGACGAGGCGGCCGCCCGCGACGCCGTCGCCGACGCCGAACGGCTCGCAGCACAGGCCGCGAACTGGTCGGGCCCCGGAGCGACGTCCGACGGGCACGCCGTCGCCGTGCTCGCCAACGTCCAGGACGCCGCCGCGGCCCGTTCCGCCCGGGAGACCCCGGCCGAAGGCATCGGGTTGTTCCGCACCGAACTGTGCTTCCTCAACACCGACACCGAACCGACCGTCGAGGAGCAGGCCGACATCTACGCCGAGGTGCTCGAGGCGTTCGCCGGCTGCAAGGTCGTCATCCGCACGCTCGACGCCGGATCGGACAAGCCGCTCAAGTTCGCCGGGCACCCCGACGAGGCCAACCCCGCGCTGGGTGTCCGCGGCATCCGCATCGCCGAGAACAACCCCGGTCTGCTGACCCATCAACTCGAGGGCATCGCGGCCGCCGCCGAACGCTCCGGCAACCAGCCGTGGGTGATGGCGCCGATGATCGCCACCCCGCAGGAAGCGGAACGCTTTGCCGTCCAGGCACGTTCGCTCGGACTCACCCCCGGGGTGATGATCGAGGTGCCCGCGGCCGCGCTGCTCGCCGAACGGATCCTCGAGCACGTCGACTTCCTGTCGATCGGGACCAACGACCTGGCGCAGTACACGATGGCCGCGGACCGGATGTCGGCCGAACTGGCGACACTCACCGACCCGTGGCAGCCGGCGGTGGTTCAGCTGGTGGCGATGACGGCCGGCGCGGGCGCCGCGGTGGGTAAGCCTGTCGGTGTCTGCGGTGAGGCCGCCGCGGACCCGCTGCTGGCATGTGTGCTCACCGGGCTCGGGGTGACGTCACTGTCGGCGGCCGCGGCCGCGGTGCAGAACGTGGGCGCGAAGCTCGCGCAGGTCAGCCTGGCGCAGTGCCGGGAAGCGGCCGAGGCCGTGCTGAAGACGGC
>NZ_JBAUJB010000321.1:0-1833 GCF_049683355.1 Mycobacterium sp. | reverse complement strand
GCGCCGCCCACTGCCGGCCGGGGGTCTCGTCTGCTCGATACGTCCCGGCCCGGGCCCCTTCGGAGAATCTGCGGTGCGCGCCGCCCGCCTCGTCGGCAGGGGACGGCCGTTCCGCCTCCGGGGGGTGCGGTTCGGCGGGAACGTCGATGATCGGGCTCTCCTCGGTGTCCGGCGCGTGCGGATCCGCGTCGGAGACCTCGTCGAGGTCCTCGGTGTCGATGCGGCTGCTGCGGACCCGTCCCGCGGTGTCCGCCCCGGGAGTCCACCCGCCCAGTTCCCGGGAATCGCCACCGCGGCGCTCCGGCTCGATCGCGTGCCGGTGCGACAGGTCGGTGTCGAACAGGTACTCCAAGTTCGCCCGCAGCGCGGCCAGTTCCGCCCGCAACGCCGACACCTCGTCGGCCGACTGCGCGCGCAACTCCGAGGCCAACTCGCGGCGCAGCTGCGTCTCCACCGCGAGCTCGTACTCCCGGCGCGCCGAGATCTCGCGGTCGAGCTGCAGGTCGTAGACCAACTTGAGGTCGCGCACCTTGGCCTGGTCGCTGTCGCTCTGCCTGCGGTAGATCACCGACACGAACGCCGCCACCACCGCGGCCCACAGAGACAGGATCACCGCGAGCTTGAGCAACTCCACCCGGTTGGTGAAAACCAGCGCCGAACTCGCCGCGATGGCGAGCACCAGCAACACCGACATCAGGATCCAACCCGGCCGACGGGCACCGCGCCGAATGCGCGCGCCACGGGTCGGATCGGTCATGGGCCGACTGTACCCGCCACAGGTCATCTAGCGTGTCGACCTCCGCGGCGATTCGGCAGGTGCGCTGGGCTATTCGGTCAGCCGGGTGCCGCGTCGGCGTTCTCCGGCGGCTCGTCGGGAGACCTGCAGCAATGCTGCAGCCACAGCGCCGCGACGACCAGCGCAAGCGCACACGACGCGGCCACCACCGAGCCGGGGGCGTCCTCGGCCGCCACCCGCAGGGCGCTGCGGCGCGGCAGCAGGTAGACCGACACGGCCAGCCACCACCCCAGGACGACGCTGCCCATCCACGCCGACGCCTTGGCGATCACCACCGATCTCGCCACCGCCAGCGGATGCAACCGGCCGAGTCCCACCCCGACCTCGCCATCACGGATCCTGGCGCGGACATAAAAGCCCCAGCCCGCGATGGCGACCGCGACGCCCAGCAGCGACACCCCGGTCCACATCGTGATCGGCGGGAACCACCGGTACACGGCGCGCACCACCAGATAGCCCACCACCGCGGTCACCACGACGGCGGCGAGAAGATCTCGCAGACGAGTGGGTCCCATCAGCCGGTCAACGCCCGTTCCCGAGGCTCAGCGTCAGCTCGGTGCGCCGCACTCCGGCCTGTTCTGCCGCGTCGACGGCCTCGAGGAGCTCTCCGACGGTGCGCTCCCGGCCCGCCACGCTCAGGGTGGCGTGCGGATCGGCTGCCAGCCACGGGACCAGCACGAACGCCCGGACGTGGGCATAGGGGTGCGGCAGCGTCAGCTCGTCGTCCCCGACCGTCACCTCCGTACCCGAGTCTCGGCACGTCACGAGGTCGACGTCCAACGTCCTGGGCCCCCACCGCTGCTCGCGTACCCGATCTGCCGCGTCCTCGAGCTCGTGGGCCCGGCGCAGCCAGCCGTGCGCGTCCAGTGCCGGGTCGTCGGCGAGGACAACAGCGTTGAGGAACGGGCCTTGTTCGACGCCGCCCCATGCCTGCGTCTCGTACACCGGCGACACCGACACCACGGCTCGGCCGAGGCCGTCGACCACCGACTGCAGCCACCGCAACCGGTCACCGACGTTGGAGCCGATGGACAACA
>NZ_JBAUJB010000320.1:0-1890 GCF_049683355.1 Mycobacterium sp. | reverse complement strand
GCCACGGGAACTGCGGCTCGGGTGAGGGCGGGGCGGTCCGAGGCGGCGGGGCGGGTGGCGCCTCCCACTGCCTGCCGGCCGTCTCGTCGGGTCGATACGTCCCGGCCCGGGCGCCTTCGGAGAATCTGCGGTGCGCGCCGCCCGCCTCATCGGCAGCCGACACCCGTTCCTCCTCCGGGGGGTGCGGTTCGGCGGGAACGTCGATGATCGGGCTCTCCTCGGTGTCCGGCGCATGGGATTCCGCGTCGGCGACCTCGTCGACGTCCTCGGTGTCGATCCGGCTGCTCCGGACTCGTCCCGCGGTGTCCGCACCGGGAGTCCACCCACCGAGCTCCCGGGCGTCACCACCGCGGCGATCCGTTTCGATCGCATGCCGGTGCGACAGGTCGGTGTCGAACAGGTACTCCAGATTCGCGCGCAGCGCGGCCAGTTCGGCCCGCAACGCCGACACCTCGTCGGCCGACTGCGCACGCAACTCGGAGGCCAGCTCGCGGCGCAGCTGCGTCTCCACCGCGAGTTCGTATTCCCGTCGCGCCGAGATCTCACGGTCGAGCTGCAGGTCGTAGACCAACTTGAGGTCGCGCACCTTGGCCTGGTCGCTGTCGCTCTGCCTGCGGTAGACGACCGACACGAACGCGGCCACCACCGCGGCCCACAGAGAGAGGATGACCGCGAGCTTGAGCAACTCCACCCTGTTGGTGAAAACCAGGGCCGAACTCGCCCCGATGGCGAGCACCAGCAACACCGACATCAAGATCCAACCCGGTCGACGGGCGCCGCGCCGAATACGCGCGCCACGGGTCGGATCGGTCATGGGCCGACTGTACCCGCCACAGGTCATCTAGCGTGTCGACCTCTTCGGCGATTCGGCGGGTGCGCTGGGCGAATCGGTCAGCCGGGTGCCGCGTCGGCGTTCTCCGGCGGCTCGTCGGGAGACCTGCAGCAATGCTCCAACCACAACGCCGCGACGACCAGCGCGAGCGCACACAACGCGGCCACCACCGAGCCCGGGGCGTCCTCGGCCGCCACCCGCAATGCGCTGCGGCGCGGCAGCAGGTAGACCGCCACGGCCAGCCACCACCCCAGCACGACGCTGCCCATCCATGCCGACGCCTTGGCGATCAGCACCGATCGCGCCACCGCCAGCGGATGCAACCGGCCGAGCCCCACGCCGACCTCACCGTCACGGATCCGGGCACGAACATAAAATCCCCAACCCCCGATGGCGACCGCGACGCCGAGCAGCGACACCCCGGTCCACATCGTGATCGGCGGGAACCACCGGTACACGGCGGGCACCACCAGGTAGCCCACCACCGCGGTCACCACCACGGCGGCAATCAGATCTCGCAGACGAGTGGGTCCCATCAGCCGGTCAGCGCCCGTCGCCGAAGGTCAACGTCAGCCCGGTGCGCCGCACCCCGGCCCGCTCCGCTGGGTCGACGGCCTCGAGGAGCTCCCCGACGGTGCGCGTCCGACCCGCCACGCTCATGGTGGCGTGCGAATCGGCCGCCAGCCACGGGACCAGCACGAACGCCCGCACGTGGGCGTACGGGTGCGGCAGCGTCAGCACGTCGTCGCCGAGCGTCAGCTCCGCGCCGGAGTCTCGGCACGTGACGAGGTCGACATCCAGCGTCCTGGGACCCCATCGTTGCTCACGTACCCGCTGTGCCCCATCCTCGAGCTCGTGGGCCCGGCGCAACCAGCCGTGCGCGTCGGTTGCCGGGTCATCGGCGAGGACAACAGCGTTGAGGAACGGGCCCTGTTCGACGCCGCCCCATGCCTGCGTCTCGTACACCGGCGACACCGACACCACGGCTCGGCCGAGGCCGTCGACCACCGACTGCAGCCACCGCAACCGGTCACCGACGTTGGAGCCGATGGACAACA
>NZ_JBAUJB010000319.1:0-3929 GCF_049683355.1 Mycobacterium sp. | reverse complement strand
GGGCGGCACGCCCGAGGGACGGGGCCGCGTTGGGGCGCGGCGGCCGCCGTCCGGAGCGGACCGCCGCGACGGCGTCGGCGAACGTTCCGCCGGACTTGTAACGCATGCCGGGGTTCTTGACGAGCGTGATCTCGATCAGTTCGCGCACGTTGGGCGGTAGGTCGGCGGGCAGCGGAGGCGGGTTCTCCTTGATGTGCTTCATCGCCACGGTCAGCGCACCGTCGCCGGTGAACGGCCGTTTCCCCGACACCGATTCGTAGCCCACCACGCCCAGCGAGTACACGTCGCTGGCGGCGGTCGCGTCATGGCCCAGGGCCTGCTCGGGTGCGATGTACTGGGCGGTGCCCATCACCATGCCGGTCTGCGTGACCGGCGCGGCGTCGACGGCCTTGGCGATGCCGAAGTCGGTCAGCTTCACCTGGCCGGTGGGGGTGATCAGGATGTTGCCCGGCTTGACGTCGCGGTGCACCAGACCCGCGGTGTGGGCGACCTGCAGCGCGCGGCCGGTCTGCTCGAGCATGTCCAGCGCATGCCGCAGCGACAGCCTGCCGGTGCGCTTGATCACCGAGTTCAGCGGTTCGCCGTTGACCAGTTCCATCACCAGGTAAGCAGTGCGGCCTTCGCCGTCCATGTCGGTCTCGCCGTAGTCGTACACGCCGGCGATACCGGGGTGGTTGAGCATCGCGACGGTGCGTGCCTCGGCTCGGAACCGCTCGACGAACTCCGCGTCCGTCGAGTACTCGGCCTTGAGCACCTTGATGGCGACGCGGCGCCCCAAACGGGAATCCACACCCTCCCAGACCTGGCCCATCCCGCCGGTGGCGATCAGCCGTTGCAGCCGGTAGCGACCGGACAGCGTCACTCCGACTCTCGGGCTCATTTCTCGCCTCCGGCTCGGGGGCTCATTTCTCGCCTCCGACTGGGCGGCTCACGAGGCCCCCCGCAGCGCTGCGGCGATGGTGGCGCGGCCGATGGGCGCCGCGACCGCACCGCCGGTCGCCGAGAGTCGATCGCCGCCGTTCTCGACGACAACCGCGACTGCGACCTTGGGTGCCTGAGCGGGCGCAAAGGCGATGTACCAGGCATGCGGCGGCGTGTTGCGTGGGTCAGTGCCGTGCTCCGCAGTGCCGGTCTTGGATGCGATCTGCACGCCGGCGATGGCTCCCTTCTGCTGAGTCACCTGCTCGGCGGCGACCATCAAGTCCGTCAGTGTATCCGCGACCTGCTCGGTGACTGCTCGCCGCTCTTCGGTGGGAACCGTGGTGGCGATGTCGGACAGGTCGGGTCCGCGCAGGCTGTCGACCAGATACGGCTGCATCGTGACCCCCTTGTGCGCGACGGTCGCCGCGCTCATCGCGTGCTGCAACGGCGTCAGCGCGACGTCCTTCTGCCCGATGCTCGACATCCCCAGCGCCGCGGCGTCGGGGATCGGCCCGAGCGTCGATTCGGCGACCTGAAGGGGGATGGGGGCCGGATCCACGTCGACGCCGAACGCGCGCGCCGTGGAGCGCAGGGCCTCGGCCCCGGTGTCCATGCCGAGTTCGACGAAGGCGGTGTTGCAGGAGTTCGCGAACGCGTTGCGCAGGGTGGTGGTCGGACCGCCGCCGCAGGAGGTCCCGCCGAAATTCTGCAGCGTCGCGGTGCTGTTGGGCAGCGGGATCTCCGACTGTGCGGTCAGCTGGGTGTCCGGCGTGGCGCCGGCCTGCAGCGCTGCCGCGGTGGTGAGGACCTTGAACGTCGACCCGGGCGGGTAGGTCTCGGCGATCGCCCTGTTCAACAGCGGCGAAGCCGGGTCGTCGCGCAGCTGTTGCCAGGCGGCCGTCTGCTCCTCGATGTCGTGGGTGGCCAACAGGTTCGGGTCGTAGGACGGCGACGAGACCATCGCCAGGATCCTGCCGGTGGACGGCTCGAGGGCGACGACCGCGCCCCGGCACGGTCCGTCGCAACCCTCCTGCATGGCCTCCCAGGCGGCCTGCTGGACCTCGGGGTTGATCGTCGTGGCCACACTGCCGCCCCTGGGGTCCCGGCCGGTGAAGAAGTCGGCCAGGCGGCGTCCGAACAGTCGCTGGTCGGACCCGTTGAGGATGGTGTCCTCGGCGCGCTCCAAGCCGGAGCTCGAGTAGCTCAGCGAGTAGAAACCGGTGACCGGTGCGTAGGCCATCGGGTCGGGATAGACCCGCAGGAACCGGAACCGCCCCTCGGTCGACACCGAATAGGCCAGCAGTTGCCCGCCCGCCGAGATCTGGCCCCGCTGGCGCGAGTACTCGTCGAGCAGCACCCGTTGGTTGCGCGGATCCGACCGCAGGCCGTCGGCGGTGAACACCTGGGTCAGGGTGGCGTTGGCGAGCAGCAGCACGATCAGGGCCATGATCATCACCGAGATGCGGCGCAGTGAGGTGTTCATACCTTCTCGATCACCTCGGTGCTCGAGGCCGCGATGGGCCCGCCCGGCAGCGGTCCGGTGCCGATCGGTCGGCGGGCGGCGTGCGAGATGCGGACCAAGATCCCCAGCAGCAGGTAGTTGGCGACCAGGGACGAGCCGCCGTAGCTCATCCACGGCGTGGTCAAGCCGGTGAGCGGGATCAACTTGGTGACCCCGCCGACGACGATGAACAACTGGATCGCCAGCGTGGTGGCCAGCCCGGCGGCGAGCAGCTTGCCGAAACTGTCACGGACGGCGATCGCGGTCCGCAGCCCGCGGATGATCACGATGGTGTAGAGCATCAGCACA
Source organism: Mycobacterium sp. (assembly GCF_049683355.1). Classification (GTDB taxonomy): domain Bacteria; phylum Actinomycetota; class Actinomycetes; order Mycobacteriales; family Mycobacteriaceae; genus Mycobacterium. The sequence continues at coordinate 1,198 of NZ_JBAUJB010000319.1, read as the reverse complement.
GCGGCCAAGCCCACCAGCCCGAGCTCCTCACCGATCGCGGCGATGATGAAGTCGGTGGACGCGGCGGGCACGGTGCCCGGCTGGCCGTTGCCCAGCCCGGTGCCGAAGATGCCTCCGGTGGCGAAGCTGAACAGCGACTGCACCATCTGGTAGCCGGCGCCCTCGGGGTCGGCGAACGGATCCCGCCAGGTCTGCACCCGAACCCGGACGTGGTCGAAGAGGTAGTACGCCGCAACGCTTCCCACGGCGAACAACGCCAGCCCGAGCACCACCCAGCTGAACCGTTCGGTGGCGATGTACACCATCACCAGGAAGGATGCGTACAGCAGCAGCGAGGTGCCGAGATCCTTCTCGAAGATCATCACGCTGATCGAGGCGATCCAGGCCGCCAACAGCGGAGCCAGGTCGCGCGGGCGGGGCAGGTCCATGCCGAGCACGTGCTTGCCGGCGCTGGTGAACAGGTTGCGTTTGGACACCAGTACGGCGGCGAAGAAGATCAGCAGCAGGATCTTCGAGAACTCTGCTGGCTGAATCGAGAAGCCGGGCAACAGAATCCAGATCTTGGCACCGTTCTGCTCGGACATCGAGCTGGGTAGCAGCGCCGGAATCGCCAGCAGGATCAGGCCGGCGAACCCGCACACGTAGCCGTACCGCGACAGCAGCCGGTGGTCGCGCAGAAAGATCACGATGGCGGAGAAGCCGACGACTCCGACCAGGGTCCACAACATCTGCTGGTTCGCCGTACCGCCCAACCCCTGCGAGGTGTTCTCCCCCTCGGCGAGGTCGAGGCGGTGAATCATCACCAGCCCCAAGCCATTCAGCAGCGCCACCACGGGTAGCAGCAGCGGGTCGGCGTAGGGGGCGAAGCGGCGGATCGCCAGGTGTGCGCCGGCGAACAGCGCCAGGTAGGCGACGGTGTACTGCGCCAGATCCCAGCGCAGGCCCTGTTCCTGGGTGGCCTCGACGAGCAGCAGCGCGACCGTGGTGATCAACGCGGCGAAGCCGAGCAGGATCAGTTCGGCGTTGCGGCGAGTCGGCTGTACTGGTTTCACCGCGACCGGGGCTTGCGGCTGTGTCGTCATGACACTTCCCGGCAGTTCGTTCCCGGCTCAGGTGGTGGGGGCGGCAGTGCGGTGACGGTCGGCGACGGGGATGGCGGGGGCGCCGGTGGGCTGGTGACCGTGCGGGGGGTCTCAGG
>NZ_JBAUJB010000318.1:0-23968 GCF_049683355.1 Mycobacterium sp. | reverse complement strand
GCGGCCCACCACCGGGGCGTGCTCGAGTGCCTGGAGGCCATCAGCGCCGGTGAGGTGTACCAGGCGTGTGTGTGTACGCAGTTCACCGGTACGTTCGCCGGTGATCCGCTGGACTTCTTCGCCGAATCGGTGTCCCGGACCGCTCCCGCCCGCGCAGCCTACGTCGCCGGGCCCTGGGGGGCGGTGGCGTCGTTGTCCCCGGAGTTGTTCCTGCGCCGCTGCGGCGAGGCCGTGATGTCGAGTCCCATCAAGGGCACGCTGCCGGCAGATGCCGACCCGGCGGGGCTGCGCGCGTCGGTCAAGGACGTGGCGGAGAACATCATGATCGTCGATCTGGTGCGCAACGACCTCGGACGGGTGGCGCGCACCGGGTCGGTGTCGGTGACCGAACTGCTGGCGGTACGGCCGGCGCCAGGCGTGTGGCATCTGGTGTCGACGGTCTCGGCCCGAGTGGCCGCCGAGTTGCCGATGTCGGCCGTGCTCGGGGCGACCTTCCCGCCGGCGTCGGTGACCGGCACACCCAAGGCGCGGGCCCGTGAACTGCTGACCGGATGGGAACCGCACCGGCGCGGCGTGTATTGCGGCACAGTGGGTTTGGCGTCACCGGTGGCAGGCTGCGAGCTGAACGTGGCGATCCGCACGGTGGAATTCGCCGCCGATGGAACGGCGGTGCTCGGCGTCGGGGGCGGCATCACCGCGGACTCCGACCCGGGCCGCGAGTGGGACGAGTGCCTGCACAAGGCCCGGCCGATTCTCGGTCATGTCGGCGCGCTGACGTCAGTCTCGCGCGCGTAGCACCGCGTCGTAGAGCTCGCGGCGCGACGGAGCGCCGGGATTCGCGGCGACCACCTGGGCGCACGCGTCCTTGACCCGCATGCCGTCCTCGACCAGCCGGTTCACGTCGGCCACCAGTGCCTCGGGGTCCGCGGTGGGCGTCGCCCCCGCCAGCACCACGGTGACCTCGCCGAGCACCCCGTCGGCGGCCCATTCGGCGAGTTCGCCGATCGACCCCCGGACGATCTCTTCGTGGGTCTTGGTCAGCTCCCGGCAGACCACCGCCCGCCGCTCCGGCCCGAACACGGCGACGGCGTCCCGCAGGCAGTCGGCCAGCCGTCGCGGCGACTCGAAGAACACGCAGGTCCGGGGCTCTGCGACCAGCGACCGCAGCCACGACGTGCGCGCCGACTGCTTACGCGGCGCGAACCCCTCGAAGCAGAACCGCTCCGAGGGCAGGCCGGCGACGGCCAGTGCCGTCGTCACCGCGGACGGGCCCGGCAGGCACTGCACCGGCAGGTCGTTGTCGACACAGGCCGACACCAGCCGGTAGCCGGGATCGCTGATCAGCGGCATCCCGGCGTCGCTGACCAGCAACACCGTCGCCCCGCCGCAGATGTCGTCGACCAGCGCAGGCACCCGGGATGCCTCGTTCTGGTCGAACACACTGACCACCCGCCCGGCGAGCCGGACCTCCAGCGCCTGGGCCAGCGTGCGGACCCGGCGGGTGTCCTCGGCGGCGATCACGTCGGCGCTGCCCAGCGCCCGGACCAGTCGGGCCGACGCGTCCGACGGCTGCCCCAGGGGCGTGGCTGCGACAAGCAGTCGGCCGGCGGACATGGACTACAGCCTACGATCGCTGTCGTGAGCGCCGCCGCGGACGTGAGGAGCAGGAGTACCCCCGCGGACGTGAGGAGCAGGAGTACCCCCGCGGACGAACTCGTCGCGCGCGAGCGCACGGTTCCGGTGATCAGCCCGGGGCCGCTGGTACCCGTCGCGGATTTCGGCCCGATCGACCGGTTCCAGGGGTGGATGATGACCGCGGTCGTCACCGCGCTGGCTGCGGTCACCCGGTTCCTCAACCTGCGGTCGCCGACCGACGCGGGCACGCCGATCTTCGACGAGAAGCACTACGCGCCGCAGGCCTGGCAGATGCTGCACAACAACGGCGTCGAGGACAACCCGGGCTACGGGCTGGTGGTGCACCCGCCGGTCGGCAAGCAGCTGATCGCCCTCGGCGAGGCGATGTTCGGCTACAACGGGCTGGGCTGGCGGTTCTCCGGCGCGGTGTGCGGCGTCGTCCTGGTTCTCCTGGTGGTCCGGATTGCACGGCGCATCAGCAGGTCCACGCTCGTCGGCGGGATCGCCGGGCTGCTGGTGATCGCCGACGGCGTCAGCTTCGTCACCGCGCGCACCGCCTTGCTCGACGGGTTCCTCACAGTGTTCGTGGTCGCGGCGTTCGGCTGCCTGATCGTCGACCGCGACCAGGTGCGCGAACGGATGCACGTGGCGCTGCTGGAAGGCCGGATCGGCGAGACGACATGGGGTCCGCGCCTCGGGGTCCGCTGGTGGCGCTTCGGCGCGGGCGTGCTGCTCGGGCTGGCCTGTGCGACGAAGTGGTCCGGACTCTACTTCGTGGTGTTCTTCGGCGTCATGACCGTGGCCTTCGACATCGCCGCGCGCCGGCAGTACCGGGTTCCGCGGCCGTGGCTGGGGGTGTTTCGCCGCGACGTCGGTCCCTCGCTGTACGCGCTGGTGCTGATTCCGTTCGGGGTGTACCTGGCGTCGTACGCGGCCTGGTTCGCCTCGGAGACCGCGACCAACCGCTACCAGGTGGGCCGCTCCATCGGACCCGACAGCGTGCTGCCGATCCCCGACGCGGTGCGCTCGCTGTGGCATTACACCTACGCGGCCTTCCGTTTTCACTCCGGGCTGACCAATGCCGACGGCAATCACCACCCGTGGGAATCCAAGCCGTGGACGTGGCCGATGTCGCTGCGACCCGTGCTCTACGCGATCGAGACCCAGAACGTGCCGGGGTGCGGCGCGCAGTCCTGCGTCAAGGCCGTGATGCTGGTCGGCACCCCGGCGATGTGGTTCGTCGCGGTGCCGGTGCTGGCGTGGGCGGTGTGGCGCGCATTCGTCAAGGCCGACTGGCGTTATGCGGCGCTGCTGGTCGGCTACAGCGCGGGCTTCCTGCCGTGGTTCGCCGACATCGACCGGCAGATGTACTTCTTCTACGCGGCCACGATGGCGCCGTTCCTGGTGATGATCATCGCGATGATCCTCGGCGACATCCTCTACAAACCGAGGCAGAACGCCGAGCGACGAACGCTGGGGCTGCTGGTGGTGTGCTGCTATGTCGCCGTGGTGATCACGAACTTCGCCTGGCTCTACCCCATCTTGACGGGTCTGCCGATCTCGCAGAGCACGTGGAACCTGCAGATCTGGCTCCCCTCCTGGCGCTAGCCCCCCGGCCTCCTCCCGCGGAATAGCATTCCTGGTCGCTGCCGGGCACGAAATCACAGCCAGGAACGCTATTCCGCGGGGGCCTGGTGCCGCAGGCTAGAGCGGGTCGCGGGCCGCCGGGCACGACATACAGCGCGGCCCGCCGCGGCCCGTGCCGAGCTCGGACGCCGCGATCGACAGCACCTCGATACCCGAATCCGCGAGGCGGGCATTGGTTTCGGTATTCCGCTCATAGGCCACCACCACACCGGGAGCTAGCGCCAGCGTGTTGTTGCCGTCGTCCCACTGCTCGCGTTCGGCGGTGACGGGATCGAGCCCGGTGTCGATCACCCGCAGCTTCCCGATGCCCATCGCCTCGGCCGCGGCATTGACGAACGGCGCGGCGCCGTCGATCTTCACCCCGTCCGATGAGCGGCGAATCGTGAACGCCGTCAACGAGTCCACGATGTTCGGGTACATCACGACGGCATCGGTGTCGACCATCGTGCACACAGTGTCGAGGTGCATCTGCGCCCGCTCCTGCGCGATCGGCACCGCCAGCACCGTGTGCGCCAGGTCGTCGTCGAAAAGGCTGCGCGCCAACGCCTCCGCTCCCGCCGGCGTGGTGCGCTCCCCCACCCCGACAGCAACCACGCCGGGCGCCAGCAGCAGCACGTCGCCGCCCTCGACCGGCGCCGACCGCGACTCGTAGGCACGGCGTACGCCGAGGAAACGCGGATGGTGCGCATAGATCACGTCGGTCAGCGACGTCTCGCGTGACCGGGCGGGCAGGGCCAGCGAGGTGATGGCCACCCGCGGGCCGATCCAGAACGACGAGTCCCTGGCGAAGAGCAGGTTGGGCAGCGGGTTGATCACGAAGTCCCCGCCGTGGTGCATCCGCCTCACCAACGACAGTTCGTTCTCCCCGAACGACAGCTCGTCGAACGTCATTCCGGCCATCAGCACATGCGCCAACGAGGCGGCGTCCAGAGTGCGCAGGTACGTCGAGAGCTCCTGGGCCAACGGCAGACCGAGCCTGCGGGAATCGACCGCGGCCGCGATGCCGTGCATCCGGGCGGCCCCGCTGTTGGCCAGCGCCTCGGTGAGCAGGTCACCGAGCAGCAGCACCTCGACCCCGCGGGAACGCAGCAACGCCGCGAAGGCGTCGTGCTCCTCCTGCGCCTTGGCCACCCACGGCAGCCCGTCGAAAAGGAGGGTGTCGTTGTTGCGGGGCGTCAGCCGCTGCAATTCGGGTCCCGGACGGTGCAGGATGACGGCCCGCAGAGTCCCGACCTCGGAATTGCACCCCAACACCACGTCCGTCACATCAAGCACCGTATCCCGAAACAGCCCACCTCAACTATTGTTGAGGTCATGGAGATGGCACAGGAGCTCACTCCCGGGGACATGGCGGTCCGCAGTGGCGTGGCGGTCTCCACCCTGCATTTCTACGAGCGCGAGGGACTCATCGCCAGCCGACGCACCAGCGGCAACCAGCGCCGCTACAGCCGCGACACGCTCCGCCGGGTCGCCTTCATCCGGATGTCGCAACGGCTCGGGATCCCGCTGGCGCGGATCCGCGATGCGCTGTCGACGCTGCCGACCGACCGTGTCCCCACGAGCAAGGACTGGGCCCGATTGTCCGCAGGCTGGCGGGAGGACCTCGACCAGCGCATCGTGCACCTGCAGCGGATGCGCGACAACCTCACGGGCTGCATCGGCTGCGGGTGCCTGAGCCTGAAGGTCTGCGCACTCGCCAATCCCGGCGACTCGCTCGCCGAGCACGGACCGGGCGCAGTCCGGCTCTGAGTTCGAACGCCTGTGCGATAGACTGCCGCCCATGGAGTCGGCTCTGCAAAGCGCTCTGTTCGACCACGCCGAACGCCGCGACCTCGGTGACGGCGCGTGGCTCGAGTTCCGTTCCGGATGGTTGTCCCAGGACGACGCTCGAGACGACTCACTGTTCGCGCAACTGCGTGACACGATTCCCTGGCGGGCCGAGCGTCGCCAGATGTACGACCGGGTTCTCGACGTTCCCCGGCTGGTCAGCTTCCACCACCTCGTCGACGACGAACCGCCCCATCCGCGGCTGAAACAGCTCAGACGACGCCTCAACGACGCCTACGCCGGCGAGCTCGGCGAGCCGTTCGTGACGGCCGGGCTGTGCCTCTACCGCGACGGCAACGACAGCGTCGCCTGGCACGGCGACAACATCGGCCGCAGCAGCACCGAGGACACCATGGTCGCCATCGTGGGCCTGGGTGCGGCCCGGGTTTTTGCGCTGCGACCCCGCGGCGGCGGCCCGTCGCTGCGGCTGCGCCACGGCCACGGCGACCTGCTGGTGATGGGCGGTTCGTGCCAACGCACCTGGGAGCACTGCGTCCCGAAGACCGCCCGCCCCACCGGTCCGCGGATCAGCATCCAGTTCCGGCCGCACGACGTGCGGTGAGCTAGCCCCTGACCAGGCTGACCGCTTGGGTGACCAGCTCGCGGGCGCGCGCCGTATCAACCGGGACGAGCGGCTGGCCCGGGATCACCAGCGAGTTCGCGGTGACGATCACGATGAAATTGCCGAAGTTGGCGACGTAGTTGTAGAGGTCGCCGGTGCGAGGTGCGCCACCCGCGGTGGTCTGCAGCACACGGCGGGTGCCGACGACCTGGGTGTTGTCGATCTGCGGGGCCTCGACGACCTTGATCAGGCCACGGATCCCACGCCCGCCGAACACCACCTCCTGGCACTGCTCGGTGGGCACGCTGGCGGGCACCGGTTCGGAGGTCTCGACCGCGATCACGATGTATCGGACGCCGTCACCTTCTGCCGTGGTCGCGGCCATGTTGCCCTGCACCCCCGCTGGGACGGCCAGCTTGCTGGCCGCCTCGGCGCAGTCGGGAGGGTCGAAGACCAGCCCCTCGGGCAACGACTGCGGGCCGAGCAGTCCCGGCTCGATGGCGGCCGGTCCCACGGTGCTGACCGTGAACGACGGACCGAATTCGGACTCGAGGTCGGCGACGTTGGCGATATCGGCTTGCGAGAGGTCCTCGGGCTGTCCCGAACTGCACGCCGCCAGCAGCCCGGCACACGCGACGGCCAGCGCCACCTTGGGGTTCGACATCGCCGCCAAATGTACCCGTGCGGTCCGGTTCAGCCGCGCAGCGCGGACGTGGCGCTGGCCAGCAGGTCGCCCGCAAAGCCGGGGCCGAGCGCCGGATGGGGTGATCCGGGATCGGTGATCAACGTGACGAAGCAGACGTGGCCGTCCAGGTACGCAACGAATGTGTCTGCGCGGGAGCGTGTTTGCGTCCCACCCTCGACCAGGGTGGTGGCAGCGGTACTCATCGCCACCGTTTTTGCGGCATCGATCACCGGCCCGGGCTGTGTGGTGACGGTCCCGGTGGTGTGCCCGGAGGCCACCGTCCACTGCGCGCACTCGGCGAGCAGCGCGGAACCGGGCACCTGCGGGCCGTCGGCCCGGGCCACCACCGTGTGCACGATCCCGCCGGGTCCGGACGCCGACCAGCCCCGGGTCGTCGCCGGGTCGACGGCCGGTGCCGCCAACTGCGCGCACTGCGGAGGCTCCGAGACCGCCGCCTCTGCGAAGCTCCACAACACGATCGGTGCCGGTGCTGCGGTGTAACCGGCCACCTCGTAGCCACCCGGCAACTCGCTGCGGGTCCGGTCGATTCTCGCGGGGTTGATCTGGCCGGCCCCCGATGTCGTCGAGGACGGCGCGGGGGCGGAGTCCGTCGGCTGGGCGCACCCGACACCCAGCACGGCCAGCGCGCAGACACCCATCAGCCTCACGGCCCGTTGATACCACGCAGCGGCACCAGGTCCGTGACGGCACAGCGTTCGCCCGCCTTTTCCATGAGATCTGGTTCACGGACGGTTATGCTGCGCTGCGATCCGGCTTTTGTAGAGCGCAGACTGCGTGCACGCCACGAGGCCGATGAAACAGGAGACGACATGACCATCCCCATCCGGGCCGGCGTCACCGCCATCGCCGCCGTCGCACTCGGAATCGGCCTCTCAGCCTGCGGTTCGGACACCCAGACCGAGGAGGCGACGACCACCACGTCCGCCGAGGCGGAGACCACCACCAGCGAGGCGCCCACCACGACGGCCGAGGCCGCCGGGCCCGCCAAGACCATCGTCGACTACATCCAGGAGAACAACATCGACGAGGCCCCGGTGAAGCGGGGCGATCCCGGTGCTCCGACCATCGACCTACCCTTCCCCCCGGGCTGGCAGGACGCCGGGCCCGCCACCCCGGCATGGGCTTACAGCGCAATGGTGTTCACCGGTGAACCGGTGATGGCCCAGGATCCCCCGACGATCATCGCGATCCTGTCCAAGCTGACGGGCAACGTCGACCCGGCCCAGATCCTCGAGTACGCACCGGGCGAGATCCAGAATCTGCCGGAATTCGAAGGGCCCGAGACCGGCCAGCCCGGCACCCTGGACGGGTTCGAGTCCGCCCAGATCGGCGGGATGTACGGCCGGGACGGCGTGACGCGGATGATCGCCCAGAAGACGGTGGTGATCCCCGGCCAGGACGGCCTCTACGTGCTGCAGCTCAACGCCGACGGCACCGAGGATCAGGCCATGCCGTTGATGGACGCCACGGCGGCCATCGACGAAGAGGCCACGATCACCCCCTGAGGCGGGCGTCAGGCCCTCGACACCGCCGAGGCCTCGGCGATCTGCTCCGGGCTGGGACGAACCCCGGTGTAGCGCGCGAACTGCTCGGCAGCCTGTAGCGCGATCACCTGCGCCCCGGTGATGACATCGACGCCGGCTGCGCGTGCCGCGCAGATCAGCGGCGTCTCGGACGGCAGCGCCACGACGTCGAAGACCGTGCGCGCGGCGCGGATCGTCGCGTCGTCGAACGCGACGTCGTTCTCCTCGGGCCCGCCGGCCATCCCGGTCGGCGTGACGTTGACGACGATATCGGCCGTGTGCGGGCCGACCTCGGCGGTGTACTCGTAGCCGAGCCGGTCGGCCAGCGCCGCACCTGCGACCGGATTGCGCGCGACGACGACACCGGCGTCGAATCCGCTGTCGGCGAACGCCGCCCCGACGGCACCGGCCATCCCGCCGCTGCCGCGGATCAGCACCGACTGCTGCGGGGTCAGCCCGTGAGTGTCGATGAGCTGTTGCACGGCAAGGTAATCGGTGTTGGATGCGGTGAGCCGGCCGTCATCGTTGACGATGGTGTTCACCGACCGGATCGACATCGCCGAGGGCTCCACATCGTCGACGAGGTCGAGCACCGCCTCCTTGAACGGCATCGACACCGAGCACCCGCGGATCCCCAACGCCCGCACCCCACCGATCGCTGCGCTGATGTCGTCGGTGGTGAAGGCCTTGTAGAGGAAGTCGAGCCCCAGCACCTCGTAGAGGTGGTTGTGGAATCGGGTGCCGATGTTGCTGGGACGTCCCGCCAGCGAGATGCACAGCCGGGTGTCCTTATTCAATTGCGGCCTCCGGCTCGCGGTCCTCAACGGCGGCCTCATCCGACCGCCCGGATGACCTGCCGGGCCACGTCCCGGATCTGGCGGGTCAGCTCGGGCGAGAAAGACAGATCCTTCGGATGGGGCACCGCGATCTCGGTGGTGACGACGCCGAGGTCGTCGCGCTGCCACGTCGCGCCGAACCGGTCGAGTATCGCCCGCATAGGCGCGTTGTCGCTGAGCACCCGCGCGGTGAACCGCTGCACACCGTCACACCAGGCGGCCACCGAGATGGCGCCCATCAGCAGGGTGCCGATGCCCCGGCCCTGGTACGCGTCTCCGACGATGAACGCGATCTCGGCCTCTGCCGGGTTGACCGCATCGCGGACGAATCGCACGTCGGCGACCACCGGGCCGTCGGGCCGGTCGGTCAGCACGAACACGAAGTGCTCCAAGTAGTCCACCTCGAACAGGTAGGCCATCAGCGCCTTCGACGGGACCTTGATCGACTGGAAGCGGCGGTAGAGGGTCTCGCCGGAGAACTCGACCGGGCCGTTGGTGGTGCGTTCGATGTCACCGGGCAACACCGGGCGCAGGTACAGCGTCGAGCCGTCGCGGACCCCGACCGGGATGGGCGTGACGAACGCGGCCAGGCGCTGGCGGGCGGTCCGCACCAGCTTGTCCATCAGCCCGGGCACCTCGAGCATGGTGGCGAATGCTTCGCGACCTCCGACCCAGCCGGTCAGCGGATCGGTCGCCACCACCGTCGCGGTCCGCGGCGCATCCCGCAACAGTGCGATCTCGCCGACGATCAGACCGGGGGTCACCTCGACGACTGTGTCGTGACCGTCGACACCGCTGTGGGTGACTTCGGCGCGACCGGAACCGATCAGCAGGAACGACACCGCGAGTTCGCCCTGCTGCATCAACACCTGACCGGCCGCGGCCATCACCGGGCGTAGTTGTGCGGCCAGCGGGACGAGCGCCCCGACGGGGGTCCCCGCGAATACTGCCAGGGCAGCGAGATCATCGGCTCGGACGACGGTCAGGCCGGACACCTCACGAGGTTACGGCGAGCGGGGAAGACCGGGCAAGGACCATAAAGGACGAAGTCACCCGCGGACAGGGTCGTACGGCGAAGTGGCGACAGCCGTGATCAGAATCATCCACCCCCGCGAATCGGACTTTCGAATCGGCTAGTGCGCGGCGTCGAAAGCTTCGACAATCTCGGCTTTGATGCGACCGCGGTCAGCCACCTCGTGCCCATTCTTGCGAGCCCACTCGCGAATCGCGGCCAGCTGCTCGGGCGAAGACTTGCCGTTGCCGTTGGTCCGCACGCGGCGCGAGCGTCCGCCACCGCGAACCTTTTCCGCCGCCTCGACGTACGGCTTCAGGGCCTTCTCGAATTTGGCGATATTGGTCGCGGAAAGGTCAATTTGATAGTCGGCGCCGCGAAACGCGAATTCAACTCGTTCACCATCGCCTTCGCTTATTTCAGACCCGTCAATATCATCGATCAGTTGGCGGACAATTACCTCGGCCATGACAGCTCCTCATCGAACTTAATTACTGGCCAGTAACACTACCAGTAAATTCGACATGCCTATCCCGAATGTTGATAGATACATCAATAGGCAGACAAGCGGTTACTGCCGCGCCATCGCGATCCGGAATCTCTCGTCGGGGTCGATGTAGTGGTCGGCGTCCTCGGCGTCCTCGCCGAGGTCGATGCGCACCCAGTCGATCTTGCCGCTGAACCGGCTGGTGTGGGCGGTGTAGTCGGGGCTGACGGTGGTACCGGACTCGTAACCGACATCGGTGGTCTCGTCGGCGGAGAAGATGAAACCCTGTGTCTGGTCCACGCGCCCACTGCCCACCTCTGTGCCGTCGTAATAGAGCCTGACGCCGCCGCCTCTGCCCATTCCGCCGCCGTCGTAGTCGAACTCCATCCGCACCTGCGCGGTGCCCGCGGGGACAGGTTCGCTCGCTTCGATGTCATAGGACTTGATGCCGAGCACGTTGTAGTGGAATTTGGCACGGCCGTCCTTTGTGTACAGGCTCCACCCGCCGAACCTGCCGCCCTGGGCGATGATCACACCCTCGGCACCACTGTCGGGCACATCCACCTCCGCGGTGACCGTGAACGACTTGTTCTTGATGTCGAGCACACTGTTCTCAGACAGCCGCCCCATCCCGGCGAACAGCAGCTGGCTGTTGCCCTTGATCAACGACGGTCGCCCGGCGCTGGCGGGGTTGATCCGCTCGATCTGCCGGTCGTCGAGGGGGAGAACGTTGTACTTGACGGCTTCGATCAGCCAGAGGCGTTGCAGCTCATGCAATTTGTCGGGATGCTCTTTGGCGAGATCGTTGGCCTGTGTCCAGTCGCTGTTCCCGTCGTAGAGTTCCCACACGTCGTCGTCGAAGGCCGGCATCACCTGGCCGCCCATCGCCCAGGGGGTGCGGTGCTTGGTCACCGCGCTCCAGCCCTTGTGGTAGATCCCGCGATTGCAGAACATCTCGAAGTACTGGGTCTCGTGCCGCTCCGGAGCGTCGGCGTCGTCGAAGCTGTACAGCATGCTGGTGCCCTCGATAGGGCTCTGCATCACACCGTTGACGAACGTGGGGGCCGGGATGCCCGCGGCCTCGAGCACGGTCGGTGCGAAATCGATGACGTGGCTGAACTGGCTGCGGTGGCCACCTTTGTCCTTGATCCCGTTGGGCCAGTGCACGATGGTGCCGTTGCGGGTGCCGCCCCAGTGCGACGCCACCTGTTTGGTCCACTGGTAGGGGGCGTCCATCGCCCAGGCCCACCCCACGGCGTAGTGGCCGTAGGAGCCTTCGCCGCCGAACTCGTCGAGCTTCGAGATCATGAACTCGGGCGTCTCGATGTCGGCCATGCCGTTGAAGTTGGCCATCTCGTTGTAGGCGCCCTGCAGGGTGCCCTCCGCCGAGGCGCCGTTGTCCCCGACGATCAGGTAGACGAGGGTGTCGTCGAGCACCGGCCCCAGCGCATCGAGCAGCCGGCCGACGTGGTGATCGGTGTGCTCCATGAAGGCGGCGTACACCTCCATCTCACGTTCCAGGACGGGCCGAAGCGCGGGGTCCATGTCTTCCCAGGCCGGGATCTCCGCGTCCCGGGGTGTCAGCACGGCGTCCGGCGGGATGACTCCCAGTTCTTTCTGCCGCTCGAAGGTGATCTCGCGCTGGCGGTCCCAGCCGTGGGCGAACTTGCCCTTGTACTTGTCGATCCACTCCGAGGGCACCTGGTGGGGCGCATGAGTGGCACCGGGGGCGAAGTACATGAAGAACGGCTTGTCCGGCAGCAGCGCCTTCTGTTGCCGCACCCAGGTGATCGCCTTGTCGGTCAGGTCCTCGGTGAGGTGGTAGCCCTCGGCCGCGGTCTTGGGCGGCTCGATCGGGGTCGTCCCCTCGTAGAGCGCCGGATCCCACTGGTTGTTCTCCCCGCCGATGAAGCCGTAGAAGTACTCGAACCCGCCGCCGCCCGTCGGCCATGCGGTGAACGGCCCGGCCGGGCTGGTCTGCCACACCGGAACCTCATGGCACTTGCCGAACTGCGCCGTCGAGTATCCGTTGAGCTTCAAGGTCAACGCCAGCGGCGCCTTGGTGTTCGGCAACACCGATGTGTAACCGGGTGCGGCGGTGGCGGTCTCGGTGATGTTGCCCATGCCCACCGAGTGGTGGTTGCGGCCGGTCAGCAGCGCTTGCCGCGTCGGTGAGCACAACGCCGTCGTGTGAAACCGGTTGTACCTCAGGCCGCCTGACGCGAGTTTTTCGAAGTTCGGCGTCTGGCACGGCCCGCCGAAGGCGCTGCTGGCGCCGAAACCCACGTCGTCGATCAGGATGGCGACGACGTTCGGCGCGGTGGCCGGCGGACGTACGTCCCTGATCGGCGGGTAGCTGGTCTCCGGGTCCTTCGCGTCGTACGTCGTCAACCCCACGTGGGCGACATCAGGGATCGGCAGGACGTCGCGACGGATGGAACCTGGGTGCTGCGCTGCGGTCATCGGGCGCCTTTCGCACGCGGAGGCCGACCCCGGACGGCGAGCACCCGCCTCCTGGAGCACCCGCCTGACATCGTACGCATCCAACCGGGCCCCACGCATGGATCCGACGGGACATCGCGGCCCGGCGTCACAACCGGCGGCGTCGTTGGCGCATGATGCGAAGCAGACAGAAGTTCGCGACATGGACAGGAGCGACGGTAGTGAGGACGTTGATCACCGGAGTAGACACTGACGGCAAGACCTGCGTGGTCAGCCAGGACGACCTGACGCTCGACCAGTTGGCCCCCGGCTTCGCGATGGGCATCCCGTATGCGACGTCGACCAGTCCGCCGCCGCAGCGCCCCACCGGCACGGCCCCGCTGATCGACCAGGGAATCGACCCGGGTCTGGTCCGATGGATGGTCGTCGAACTCGGACCCGACTCCGAGACACCGATGCACCACACCGACACGCTCGACCTGCAGACGGTGCTGTCCGGAAGCGTCGACCTGATGCTCGGCGACGGTGCCCACCGACTGACCCAGGGCGACCTGGTGGTGTTGACCGGTGTCGACCACGCATGGCGGGGAGGGCCCGACGGGTGCCGCCTCAGCGCGGTTCTGATCGGCACTCCCCCACCCGACGCGGACGCAGGGTCACGATGAACGAACCCGGATTCAGTTCGCACTCAGAGCTTTTCACCCTCGCCGGAAAGCGCGCGCTGGTCACCGGCGGTACCCGTGGCATCGGGCTGATGATGGTACGCGGGTTGCTGCAGGCCGGCGCGCGGGTGGTGATCACCTCCCGTAAGGCCGACGCCTGTGAGGCCGCCCGGGCCGAGTTGGCTGCGTTCGGTGACGTTCGGGCGGTGCCGGCGGACCTGTCCCGGCACGACGAGTGCTCCCGGCTCGCCGAACTCGTCACCTCCGAGGGCGGGCTGGACATCCTGGTCAACAACGCCGGAGCGACGTGGGGTGAACCGCTGGAGAGTTTCCCCGACGCCGCATGGGACAAGGTGCTCGATCTCAACGTCAAGTCGCCGTTCTGGATGGTGCAGTCGCTGCTGCCGGCGCTACGGGAGGCCGGCAACGCGACCGACCCGGCCCGGATCATCAACGTCGGCAGCATCGACGGCCTGCGGGTCAGCCCGATGCCCATCTACTCCTACGCCAGCAGCAAAGCGGCACTGCACCAACTGACCCGAGCCCTGGCCCGTGAACTCGGTCCCCAGCACATCACCGTGAACGCCGTCGCCCCAGGGCCGTTTCCGTCGAAGATGATGGCGGCGACGCTGGAATCCTTCGGCGACGAGATCGCGGCGTCGGCGCCGCTGCGGCGAATCGGACGCGATGACGACATGGCAGGCATCGTGGTCTTTCTGGCCAGCCGGGCGGGCGCCTACCTCACCGGAGCGGTCATCCCGGTGGACGGCGGCATCGCGACGACGGCCGGCTGACGATGGCCGTCAGCGAGCAGCGCGCCGGCGTCGACCTGACCAACCTCGACGAGGCGTTGAGCCCGGAGGCCGGGGCCACCAAACGCGACCTCGTCGACTACCTGGACGGGGTGGCCGAGCGCATGCTGCCCGGACTCGCGGGGCGGCCGCTGACGGTGCTGCGGGTGTTGCGCGGCCAGAAACCGTTCATGCAGAAGAACGTTCCGAAGTACACCCCGGACTGGGTGCGCACCGTGCCGATGTGGGCGGAGGCATCCCGGCGCGAAGTGCACTACGCGCTGTGTGACGATCGCCGCACGCTGCTGTGGCTGGCGAATCAGCGGGCCGTGGAGTACCACCCGACCCTGGGCTTGGCCGACAACGGGCTGTCGGGAGCCGTGAAGACCAGCGGCGCCAAGGGAGTTCACGTCTTCGTACCCATCGACGACACCGTCCCGGTCGACGACGTCGCCGCGGCCACGCGGGCGCTCGCGGTGCGGGCGAAGGAAAACGGCGGGCCCGCGCCCGCCGGCAGTCACCCTGAACCGTTGCAAGTGAGTGATCTTTAGTTTAGTGATCATGCGACTTGCACCCCGTCTCGGGGTGCTTCGGCAGCCGTGCGGCTGCCTCCCTTCCGCGCTTCACGGCCACCTGCCCGGCTTGGCCGGGTCTTACGGTCGGCTCCACGCTTAACGGCGGCCCCAACTGGGCCGACGACGCTAGGTGTTTCCTCGTAGCGTGCGAGGTTGATCGCGGCGCAATCGTCGCGTTGATGCGCCGCCGAACAGGCCTGGCATTGCCAGTGTTCGGCCCAGCCGATGTCCTGCACGTGTTTGCACCGATGGCAGGTTTTCGACGATGGAAACCAGCGGTCGGCGACCACCAGCTCCGACCCGTACCACCTGGTCTTGTAGGCCAGATGCCGCCGCGGTGCGCCCAGGGCTGCATCCGACAGGCCGCGCCGGCGGGCACGCGCCCCCGGCAGACCCTTCTGTTTGAGCATGCCTGCCGCATCCAAGCCCTCGACAACAATGCAGCCGTGAGTCTTAGCCAAACGCGTTGTCAGACAATGGAGGTGGTGGATACGGACATCGTTGACCCGGCGATGCAGCCGGGACATCTCGGTGGTGCGCTCACGGTAGCGCCGCGAACCTTTCACGCAGCGCGACCGGGCACGACTGACGTGACGCAACTCGGTCAGCGCCGCATCCAGCGGGCCGGGATTCGGCACTTGCTCGATCACGACGCCGTCAGCGTCGGCGACGGTGGCCAGACGACGCACACCGACGTCCACACCGACCCGCGAATCCGGCCTCGTTACCCCGGGCTGCTGGGGTTGTTGGACAAGCACCCGAACACTCGCATCCAGCCGGGTACCGTTGCGGCGCAACGTGATCGCCCCAACACCCGCGCACGCCCGGCACGGATCAGCCGTTCAACTCGCCGGGTGTTCTCCTGGGTACGGATGCAACCGATCACCGGAAGCGTCGAGTGCCGGCGATCCGGTTCCATGCGCAGCGCGCCGGTCGTGAAAGACACCCGATCCTGGTCGCGGCCCTTCTTCTTGAACCGCGGGAAACCCACTCGCTTACCGGCACGCGTGCCGGCACGGCTCTGCTGCCAGTTCCAGTACGCCTCGGCCGCGCCGTCGATCCCGTCGGCGTAGGCCTCCTTCGAGCATTCCGGCCACCACACCTGTCCGGTCTCCAGGTTGACACACACCTCGTCTTTGGCCTGGTTTCAGCGTTTCCGCAGCACCCGCAGCGACGGTTTGTCCGTCTCGACACCCGCGTCCCGGTACGCCGACAGATCGGCCTTGAGGGTGGCGACGGCCCAGTTGAAGGCCTTACGCCGGGCGCCGAAATGCCGCGCCAACGCGCGAGCCTGGTCCTCTGTCGGGTCGAGCGTGAACTTGAACGCTTGGACCGTCCAGCCATCGGGAACCCCGAATTTCGCCACCTCAGGCCGCCTCACAATCGTCGGCAGCGGCAGCGGTGATGGCACGCTTTGCGCGATTGGCAGCAGCGCGCTTGCCGTAGAGTCGGGCGCACATGCTGGTGAGGATCTCGGTCATGTCGCGCACCAGGTCGTCGTCGACCTCGACCCCGTCGACCACGACCAGCTCGCGGTCCTGCGCGGCGAGCGCGGCTTCGACATATTCAGAGCCGAACCGGCAGAACCGATCCCGATGCTCCACCACGATCCGACCCACCGAGGGGTCACGCAGCAACGCCAGGAACTTGCAGCGATGCCCGTTCAGAGCAGACCCTACCTCGGTCACCACCTTGTCGACCGGGATCTGTTCGGTGGTGGCCCACGCGGTCACCCGCGCCACCTGCCAATCCAGATCAGCCTTCTGATCCGCAGACGAGACCCGCGCGTACACCGCCGTCCGCCGCTGCCGGGCTGTTTCGGCTGCCGCGTCGTTCGCCAGGATCAGCCGACCTGCTCGTTGCGCCGGAACAGGCAACCGGCCCGAGTGAAACCAGCGATACGAAGTCACCCGCGCAACACCGTTGCGCTCAGCCCACGCCGCCAGACTCATAATCCTGTTTCTACAGCACACCACCGACCGACCACTCAGAACGCTACAGCTGGCACCCCTTCGGCCGAAACAGCATTCCACCCTGGCGTGATTGGCCGAATACATCGTCTGGCCAGGTCAGGGCAATGATTGATTCAGCGGCTCTAGGCAAGCGCCAGGGAACCACGATGCCGAACTCTACCGTTGACCCATCTGAGCGCCTGCGGTTCCCCCGCGCCTGGCGTCGGTGTCAGCAAGTTGATGGGGGTCCAAAGCCTGCGTGGGAGTTTGCCCGGACGTGGCATACTAATGGCATGAACCGCATACGCCTGAGCACCACTGTCGATGCTGGGCTCTTGAGCAGTGCGCGCGACCTGCGAGCAGGAGTCACTGACGCAGCCCTCATCGATGAGGCCCTCGGGGCATTACTCGCGCGTCATCGATCTGCCGAGGTGGATGCGAGCTATGCGGTCTACGACAAGCACCCTCTTGATGAGCCCGACGAGTGGGGCGACCTAGCGTCGTGGCGGCGGGTGGCTGGAGATTCGTGAACGCACTGCCGGCACGCGGAGAGGTCTGGTGGTGTGAAATGGCCGAGATCGGCCGGCGCCCAGTCGTCGTGCTCTCGCGCGATGCGGCGATCCCTCGGCTCAAAAGGGCACTCGTCGCGCCGTGCACCACGACCATCCGGGGGCTGGCCAGCGAGGTCGTTCTCGAACCGGGTTCCGACCCGATACCGCGCCGCTCCGCGGTGAATCTGGACTCAGTCGAAAGCGTCTCGATCGGGGTGCTGGTGAATCGCCTTGGCCGACTGCCCGAGACGCAGATCCGCGCCATCTGCACGGCGCTCGCAGTCGCGGTCGACTGCTCTGGATGACACATGAGCGATCTCGACTGTGTAGCGCGCCGGGACTTCCGCTGACCCCGCGGCGGGCGACATCGCGGCGCTCAGGTATGCCCGTCTCGCCGTCGTCCACCTCGAAGGGCATGAGGTAGTATTCGGGGTGCCACTGTAATACGCAGGGCCACAGGCAAATCGGTGCAAGTGGCTGTCGGTCCATCCGAAAGCTATCTGGATCACCTCGTGCACGTCGTCCAGAAACACATCAGACGCAACCTCCAGCCGCCACACTGGCGGTGTGGTGCCCTCCAGATCGATCCGGACGTGGTAGGCCATCACGTCCGGGCGCCGGGGCCGGCGGCGAGACGGCGGCGGCGGTCCATCGAACGGGTCGATTACCGGTCACCTCCGCCTTCGCCCAGCGCGGCATACGCGGGCCGCAGGATCTCGACCAGCGGCCGGCCACGCACCCCGACAGTGACATCGGCAAGCTGATCGAGCAATGCCGTCGACAACGTCACCCGCGGGCTTGGCGATGGGATGTCGGCCTGCCGAATGAAATAGGAGTCAAGGCAATCGGTGAGCGGGCGTCCCGCCGGCTCGGCGCGGTCCGCAGCGGGGCGACCCTGCGACCGGACAGCCTGCAGATTCGCCAGCAAATCCTCACGCTCGCGTCCGCGCCAGGCGAAGATGGCGAACGGATCATCGTCAAACGACTCGGCCAACAGGTAGAACGTCGCCGCAAGATGCTTGCACGGCACCACGGCGTCCGGGCAGGAGCAGTCCAGCGACAGCTCCCCGGTGGCCGCCGGGAACAGCGAAAGCCCCAGCCCGTCGAACACGTCCTCGATATCGGACGGCATCTCGCCGCTGAGCAATCCGGCCGCAAACCAGGCATTTTCGGCCAATACACCCTCTACCTGCGCCCACTCGCTCTTGCCGAAGGCAGCAATCCCGATGCGCACCCGGTAGGGGCGCACCCGACTGCCCTGCACCTGTGCGGTGACCAGCCCCGGACCCACATCTAACGAGATGACTTGTCCCTTGCGGGCATAGCTGCGCCCACGCTGGAGCCGGCTGCCCATCCCGATGTCTTCGAGCACCTCGATGAACCGCTGGGACCACCAAGTCTGGGCGATCAATCCACGAGTGCTGCGGGCCTTGAGTCCGCCGTCGACCGGGCGGGGCCGCGACGGCTGCGGGAACCAGTTACTCACCAACGGCCCCCTCGGACAGGGTGAACAATCTGCGCAGATCGCGGGTGGACAGTTCGGTCAGCCACCCTTCCCCGTCACCAATCACGAGATCTGCCAGTGCCCGCTTCTCCTCGATCATGTCGTCGATCCTCTCTTCGAGGGTGCCGGTGCAAATGAACTTGCGCACCTGGACCGTTCGCCTCTGGCCGATCCGGAACGCACGGTCGGTGGCCTGGTTCTCCACCGCCGGGTTCCACCACCGGTCAAGGTGCACAACGTGGTTGGCCGCAGTGAGGTTTAGCCCGGTACCGCCGGCCTTGAGCGACAGCAGGAAGATGGGTGGTCCCTCCCCGGACTGGAAGCGCGCCACCATCTCGTCGCGCCGGTTCTTCGGGGTGCCGCCATGCAGATACAGGACGTCCTGTCCGAACCGTGCGGCCAGGTGCGGCACGAGCATCTCGGCGAATTCGGTGAATTGGGAGAAGCACAGCACTCGGTCACCCTCGGCGAGGATTTCCTCCAGGATCTCCTCGAGCCGGATGACCTTGCCCGACCGCACCCCGACCGGCGAACGGTCGTGCAGCAGTTGGGCGGGATGGTTGCAGACCTGTTTGAGCTTGGTCATCGCGGCAAGCACGTTGCCGCGCCGTTCGATGCCCTCGGTGTTCTCGATCTTCTCCATCATCTCGTCGACGATCGACTGGTACAGCGACGCCTGTTCGGTGGTGAGCTGGCAGTACTGCTTGATCTCGATCTTCTCGGGCAGGTCGTCGATGATCGTCGGGTCGGTCTTGAGCCGGCGCAGGACGTAGGGACGGGTGATCGTGCGCAGCCGCTCGGCCGGCTCGGTCTGGCCGTACTTCTCGACCGGGATCGCGTACCTGGTGCGGAACAGCTCGGAGCTGCCGAGCAGACCCGGGTTGAGGAAGTCCATGATCGACCACAGCTCGGCGAGCCGGTTTTCGACCGGGGTCCCGGTGAGCGCCACCCGGTGTGCCGCCTCCAGCCGGCGCACCGCCTTGGCCCCGCGGGACAGGCTGTTCTTCACCGCCTGCGCCTCGTCCAGCACCACCCGGTTCCACCGGAAGCCGGCGAGTTCGTCGATATCGCGGGTCGCGGTGGCGTAGGTGCTGACCACGATGTCGGTGTCGGCGAGCTGCTCGAGCAGCACGTCACCGCGCAGCCGCGCCGGGCCGTGGTGGGCGTAAACCCGCAATGTCGGTGCGAATTTCGCGGCCTCCCGTTGCCAGTTGCCGACCAACGACATCGGGCACAGCAGCAGCGTCGGCCCGGCATCGGGCTCGTCGTGGCGTTGCGCGGACTCCAGGGCGAGCAACTGCACGGTCTTGCCCAGTCCCATATCGTCGGCCAGGCAGCTGCCCAGCCCGAGCGAGGAGAGGAACGTCAGCCACGACAAGCCCCGTTGCTGGTAGGGGCGCAGCACAGCGGTGAACTCGGGCGGGGGCGCCAGCGGCTGCAACGACTGCGCCGCCGCCCCGCCGAGCAGATCACCGAGCCAGCCGTCGGCGCGCACCACGGTGACTTCCAGCGGGGTATCGGCGTCGTCGGGATGGCTGGCGGACAGCGCGAGGATCTCGGCCGTGGTCGCTTGGCCGGTGGGATTGCGCGCCAGGAACTCCAGCCCTCGCCGCAACTGATCGGGGTCCACCGCCACCCACTGGCCGCGCAGCCGGATCAGCGGGGCCTTGGTCTCGGCGAGTGCGGCCATCTCCTCTTCGGTCAGGGTGTCGTCGCCGACCGCGAGTTCCCAACGGAAGTCGACCAGCTGGTCGCGGCCGAATCTCCTGGTACCACTTACCATGCCGTCGACCGGGGTGGACGCAGACACCGCGAGCCCGAGCTTGCGGCGTCGGTCCCACCATGAGGGCAACAGCACACCGAACCCCGCCTCGTCGAGCAGTGGCACGGCGGTGGACAGGAAGTGATACGCACCGTCGGTGTCCAGGGAAATCTCGGACGGACGCGCCGTGCGCAGGGCGGGCGCCAGTTCGGGGTAGATCCGGACGGCACGGCCGAGCTCAGCGAGCAGGAGTTCCTGGGGCCGCTCCAGCCAGCGGCGCAGGCTGCCATCCTCGTCCCAGGTCTGCTCCGCGGGTACCAACAGGCTGGGGTCAGCGATGGATTGCAGCAGGAACTCCAGCCGCCAGCCGGGCTGTTGGCCGTCCGGCTCCTCGGATTCCGTGAGCCGGAACATCGCCCTCGCCGGGCCGGGCTCATCGGCACCGATCGCATCCCACGGCCGTAGCGCCCCGGCCAGCGCATCGAGTTCGCCCGGGTCGGCGTCGAACCGGCCGTCCGGGGCGGTCAGCGCGGTCAGCCAGCGTTCCTGGGCCGGAACGTGTTTCGGGCGGCGGCCACGCCGGGGCGGGAGTAGCTCGATCCCGGTCGGCAGCGTCGTCCGAACTGCCGCATCCGCGAAGGCATACAACGCCGAGGTGGCCAGCTGGTGGCCGTCCTGGGCCTCCGGCTCGGCGCGGCATACCGGTGGCATCGCGGCAATCAGCGAGTTCAGGGCCATGATGTCGGCACCCTGCAAAATCGGACGCCAGAATGCGACTGGGCCGTGTTCGTCGCAGGAGAGCGCAGGCAGGACTCGGCCGCGCTGCACCAGCTCCCGCGCGAAACCCGCCAATTCGGCGAGATACACGACCGACGCGCCGTACCGGACATCGGCGGCGAGCTCGTCCAACGCGGCAACCGCCGACGAGGCAGGCAGCGACATCACCGGAACCGTCCAAGGCAGCAGAACAGGTTCGGATCTTGGTGCCGGGCGCGGTGTGACCCTGAACAACTCCGGTGAGTCCAGCGGCGACTTCCGCAGCGACGGCAGCAACAGCACCGCGGCGGCCGGCTTGCCGGCGTGGATCGCGGCGATCGCATCGGCGGGCGCGACGAACGGATGTGGGCGTGCCGAACGCAACGCGTCGCTGGAGCTCGTCACCGTCAGCGTGGAATCCTCCGCCCACAGGCATAACCCGTTGGAGGCGGACCAGAACCCGTGCAAGACCAACATGGACATTTCTCTTTCGTCGGATGCGGGCCAGACTATCGAGCGAAGGAAAGCACCCCGCGGCGCCACGCGGAAGCCGCTACGGCAGTTCACCGAGGTCGTGACGGGTGGGGCAGATGGTGTCATCGATGGCAGAGCGATGACACCAACAGGCGCGCGAAGCCTCGGCGCAGTAGACGGCGGTCTGCTGCCGCGCAATCTCAAGGTGGCGGCGAAGCGCGCCGCACCGTGTCGGAAGCCGAGGTCATCCGCGAGGCGATCCGATTCGGCCAACGGCTAAGTCAGACCGCGGCCTCGTGGTGGCACCTACCCCGGCCGCGAACCGATCGCCCGGCGCATCGACGACCTGCTCGACGGCTCTGGCGAACGGCGATCGTCGACACCAACGAACTGGACTCGCACGGTGAGATTGCAGTCAGGAACTACGCAGGAGTCCCGATCACGACCCCCTGCGCAATCGCAGCGCCAGAACGGTCAGCTTGCGGATTGTGTGGTGGAGCTAAGGGGAATCGAACCCCTGACCTTCTCGATGCGAACGAGAATCACTCGGCGTTTGTTGCGTCAAGCTGTGACGGCTGTCCCGGATATACGCAGGTCACAGCGTTGACCGCGTTGGCTGACGAAAGCTACCGGAAATTCTGCTGCGTACTGGCTGCGTACTGGACGTGATGCGATATGTCAGCAAGAGCCTGCTCCCAAACCACGATTCCCACCGCTGTAGTGCATTCTGGCGCGCTGCCGCGGGCCCGCCGCGATGAAGTTGCACAGGCTCGACGCCAAACCGCTACAGCACAGCCCATCGCTCGACCGACCTGAACGCGACCCTCAGCACGGGGCGATTTGCTAGAGTCCGACTCGCTCAGGGGGGAGTAAAACGCATGGAACTCTTGATAGCGATCATCGTGATCGCGTTCGTCGCCGTGGTCGGACCTCCTGTGGTCCGTTACATCCTCAAGGAGCGGTACTTCGCCAGCGAAGAGTTCTTGGCTCACAAAAAGAAGATCTCGTCGTTCGTTGCCGAGCACAACGAGGTCACCAAGTATGTCTCAGAGATTCGCAACCGCGGATCGTTCGCTCTTGGGGCGTCATCGACCGGCTCACAAGCACATCTCGCGTCGTACCAAAACACCAGTCACTGGAACTACCGGCGCGATCGGAACGTTGCGAATTACCAGGCAGCGAACGTGCACAACTGCTCATTGCAGGTCGTGCGTAACGCCAGCGTCGACCCCATCAAATATGTGATGAAGTACTTCAGCATCAAGGCTGATGAGACCCACCTCTCCGACGTCGAGAATCTCGGCGAGAACATCGCCCAACTTGAGAACGCCGTGAGGAACCTAGAGGAGCGCGAGGCGAGCATCACCGCGTCCGTCAATCCGCCTGCATTCATCCAGAAGCACTACGCGGCGGAATTCATGCAGCACGTCGGAGTCGAGCTGTCGCCGATCAGCGTTCCCTATCCCGAGTATGCATTTGAGTACGTCAGCGCCGGTGGGAACAGTTCGCAGCGAACAGACGTCACGTTAAACACACCAACGATCGACGCGCTTGTCGAGACTCTGTCGCAGAAGATCCGCTGGAGAAAGAGCGCTGCTGGCCAGCGGGCGCTGATGACCTCCAAACTGCGCGACTCCATAAAGGCCCGCGACAACCACACCTGCCAGTACTGCTCGGTGTCGCTCGCAGCAGAACCTCACCTTCTTCTTGAGGTGGACCACGTCGTCCCGGTCTCCAAAGGCGGCCTGTCGACGCCGGACAACCTTCAGACCTTGTGCTGGCGATGCAACCGGACGAAGTCGAACAAGGTCGCTCCCGCGCAATCTTCTCCTGCGGCACCTTCGAAAGCGCAGCCGCAGGGGCAGCCCGCCAACGAGCCTTCAGCGCTTGTGCAGTGTTTCAAGTGCGAGCACAAGCAAAGGGTGCCGCAGTCACTGATGAGCTTCAAGTGCGAGCATTGCGGCCAGGGGCTGAAGCGCACGGGAGTCAAACAAGAATGATTTTGTTGGTGCAGCTTCAGCTTCTACCCCTGCCGGCTCGTGAGTCACGCTGACTAAAACGGTTGTCGGTACTTCACCGCGAGACAATGCCACCCAACACGCGGAGTTGCTCGATCCGTCACGATGAACATATCTGTCGAGTTCCCTCACATACCAAGCGTTCTGACCACAAGGGCACGACTCGTCGAACACCTCGAGCCTATGGCCCGCCACCTGCGCGGCTATCGCTTGTTCGCGGTTCATTCTGCTCGCCTCTGTCTGAGT
>NZ_JBAUJB010000317.1:0-48100 GCF_049683355.1 Mycobacterium sp. | reverse complement strand
TGTGCAACCACATCCACGCCCCGATCAGCTGGTCAAGTTCGTCCGGGGCGAGCCGTTGCAGGCAGCGCCGGATCGTCGACTCGCACGGCGCAACGCCGGTGACACCGAGCCGCGCCAGCACCTCCGGAGCGGCATCGGCGGCCCATTCGGCGATCGCCACGAACGACTGTGCGCCGGCGAGCACCGCCGACAGCGCCACCGCCAGCACCCCGGTCAGACCGTGCCGAATCCCGCGCCGCTGGCGCGGGTCGGGCACCCGCGCCAGCAGATCCAACAACCCCTCTGGCGCGGGCGGAATCTCGGCCAACTCGCCCAGCAGCGGGTCGGAGTCGTCGACAACGGACAAGATGGGCGATGATGGCACAGCGGGCACGGCAGCGCTTTCTGGGATGTGGCTGGTGTGGAAACTGTGATCATCTCGTGCTCTGCCGTGCCCGTCCTGTAACCACACCAGTCCCGCGTGTCACGCCTGCAACGCTGCAGGTCAAACGCTCAGGTCACGACTTTGCCGACACCGTGTGCACCACCAGTTCCCTGACGTTCACGATGCCGCGCCGGCCCTTCTGCTCGCGGATGGCGGCCTCGAGCTCACCCCGAGTGCAGGCACCGGAGCGCAGCGCCGCGTCCAAGGTCGCCAACGCCCGTGGCCGTCGCAGTGCGCGGGCAGTCTCCACCGCGGTCCACGCCGGCGCTGTCACCAGGCGAGAACCGACACGCCGAAGCGGGGCGCCAAGCCGCTGGTGAACCATCAGCCCGGCGTTGGGCCGCATCCGCACGCCGGGGTCGAGGATGTGGATTCGCGGGTCAGCCTCGGTGCTGAAGCCGTAGATTCCCGCAGCGGTGTGCATGCAGGCGACGATCCTTTTGCCCGTCATCAGATCCAGCCCAGCCAGCCGCATCTCGACATCGGGTTGCCGCTGCGCATACACCCCGTGCCACACCCGTTCCAGGGCGCCGGCCTCCAGATGCGCGGCGAGCGTCTTGCGGCTCAGTACCGACAGCAACTGTTCCCGGGTGGCCAGGCCGGAAGGCTCGAACAGGTCGTCGAGGATCACGGGTAGAGCGTGCCGCCCCGCAGCGCCACCGCCAGGGAGTTGATGCATCACCTGTGGATAAAGCCCGGGCTGTGGAGTGCCCAGCAGACGCAAAAGTCCCCGACACGCCGAGCGTGCGAGGACCTTTGCGTCTGCTCGCGCAGAGAGGGTGACTAGCGGTAGTCGCTGTAGCCGTAATCGTCCAGCGGCACCGCAGCACCGGTCGCCTGGCCGAAGTCCGGGCTGTAGTACTGATCCTCGTAGGACGGGATCGTGTACGCCGCTGCCCGTGCCTCTTCGGTGGGCTGCACTTGGATGTTGCGGTAGCGGCTGATGCCGGTACCGGCCGGGATCAGCTTGCCGATGATCACGTTCTCCTTCAGACCGTTGAGCCTGTCGCTGCGGCAGTTGATCGCCGCATCGGTCAGCACCCTGGTGGTCTCCTGGAACGACGCCGCCGACAGCCACGAATCGGTGGCCAGCGACGCCTTGGTGATGCCCATCAGCACCGGACGACCCGCCGCGGGCTCGTTGCCCTCGGCGACCACCCGACGGTTCTCCGACTCGAACTCGCCGCGCTCGGTCAGCGACCCGGGCAGGAACTCCGTCGCGCCCGAATCGATGATAGTGACGCGTCGCAGCATCTGCCGGACGATCACCTCGATGTGCTTGTCGTGGATCGACACACCCTGGGCGCGGTAGACCTCCTGGACCTCCTTGACGAGGTGGATCTGCACCTCGCGGGGGCCCTGGACGCGGAGCACCTCGTGCGGGTCGGCGGAGCCTTCCAGCAGCTGCTGGCCCACCTCGACGTGGTCGCCGTCGGTCAGCAGACGCTCGGAGCCGTCGTCGTGCTTGAACACCTTGAGCCGCTGGCGGCGAGTGAGCTTGTCGTACACGACCTCTTCGCCCCCGTCATCGGGAACGATGGTGATCTTGTAGAACTTGTCGCTCTCCTCCAGGCGGATCCGTCCGGAGACGTCGGCGATCGGGGCACGGTTGCGCGGAACGCGGGCCTCGAACAGCTCCTGAACCCGGGGCAGACCACCGACGATGTCCTGACCACCGGTGACACCACCCTGGTGGAAGGTACGCATCGTCAGCTGCGTGCCGGGCTCACCGATGGACTGCGCGGCCACGATGCCGACGGCCTCGCCGATGTCGACCAGCTTGCCGGTCGCCATCGAACGGCCGTAGCACATCGCACACACGCCGGTGCCCGTCGCGCAGGTCAGCACGGAGCGGACCTTGACCTCGGTGATGCCGGCCGCCAACAGCGCGTCGATCGCCGGATCACCCAGGTCGTGCCCACGCTCGACGACGACGTTGCCGTCGGCGTCGACCGCATCGGTGGCCAGCGTCCGCGCGTAGGCGGACGTCTCGATGTGCTGATCGCGGACCAGCGGGCCGCCGTCCTGCAGCTCGGCCAGCGTGACGTTGATGCCGCGCTCGGTCTCGCAGTCGGTCTCCCGGACGATCACGTCCTGCGACACGTCCACCAGACGACGGGTCAGGTAACCCGAGTCGGCGGTACGCAGCGCGGTGTCGGCCAGACCCTTACGGGCACCGTGGGTGTTGATGAAGTACTCCAACACCGTCAGGCCCTCGCGGAACGACGACTTGATCGGCCGCGGGATGAACTCACCCTTCGGGTTGGTCACCAGGCCCTTCATGCCGGCCAGGGTGCGGGTCTGGGTGAGGTTGCCCGTCGCGCCGGACTTCACGATCGTGATGATCGGGTTGTCCTCGGGGTAGAACTCCTCCAGAGCCTTACCGACCTCTTCGGTGGCGTCCTGCCAGATCTTGACCAGTGCCTCGTTGCGCTCCGTCTTGTTCAGCGCGCCACGCTGGTACTTCTTCTCGATCGCGTCCGCTTCCTTCTCGTAGCGGTCCAGGATCTCCTGCTTCTGCGGCGGCACCAGCACGTCGGCCATCGAGACCGTGACCCCGCTTCGGGTCGCCCAGTAGAAACCGGCGTCCTTGAGCTTGTCGACGGTCTGTGCGACGACGATCATCGGGTAGCGCTCGGCCAGATCGTTGATGATCCGGGCCTGCACCTTCTTGTGCATCTGCTCGTTGACGAACGGATAGCCGCGCGGCATCAGCTCGTTGAACAGCACCCGGCCCAGCGTCGTGTCCGCGATCCACGGATCGCCCAGCTTCCAGCCGTCGGGGAACTGCTCGGCCTCGACCTCGGCCGGCGGACGCAACTGCGTCAGCCGCACCCGGATCTTGGCGCGCACCGACAGCCCACCGCGGTCCATCGCCATGATGGCCTCGGCCGGCGAGCTGAACACGCCGGACTCCGGCTCATCCTTGGCCGCAGGCACGTACTGGCCGACATCACCGTCGATCTCGGTGGTCAGGAAGTACAGACCGGTCACCATGTCCAGACGCGGCATGGCCAACGGGCGGCCCGACGCGGGAGACAGGATGTTGTTCGACGACAGCATCAGGATGCGGGCCTCGGCCTGCGCCTCCGCGGACAGCGGAAGGTGCACGGCCATCTGGTCACCGTCGAAGTCGGCGTTGAACGCCTCGCAGACCAGCGGGTGCAGCTGGATGGCCTTGCCCTCGACCAGCTGCGGCTCGAAGGCCTGGATACCGAGGCGGTGCAGCGTGGGTGCACGGTTCAGCAGCACCGGGTGCTCGGCGATGACCTCTTCGAGGACATCCCACACCTGGGGACGCTGACGCTCCACCATCCGCTTGGCGGACTTGATGTTCTGCGCGTGGTTCAGGTCGACCAGTCGCTTCATCACGAACGGCTTGAACAGCTCGAGCGCCATCAGCTTCGGCAGACCGCACTGGTGCAGCTTGAGCTGCGGGCCGACGACGATGACCGAACGGCCCGAGTAGTCGACGCGCTTGCCGAGCAGGTTCTGACGGAACCGGCCCTGCTTGCCCTTGAGCAGATCGCTCAGGGACTTCAGCGGGCGGTTACCCGGTCCGGTGACCGGACGGCCGCGACGGCCGTTGTCGAACAGTGCGTCGACGGACTCCTGCAGCATCCGCTTCTCGTTGTTGACGATGATCTCGGGCGCACCCAGATCGATCAGTCGCTTGAGGCGGTTGTTGCGGTTGATCACGCGGCGGTACAGATCGTTGAGGTCGGAGGTGGCGAAGCGGCCACCGTCGAGCTGAACCATCGGGCGCAGCTCCGGCGGGATCACCGGAACCGCGTCGAGCACCATCCCCATCGGGGAGTTGCGGTTGCTCTGGAACGCCGCGACCACCTTGAGCCGCTTGAGCGCACGCAGCTTCTTCTGGCCCTTGCCGTTCTTGATGGTGTCGCGCAGCGAGTCGGCCTCGGCGTCGATGTCGAAGTTCTCGATGAGCTTCTTGATCGACTCCGCGCCCATGGCGCCCTCGAAGTACTCGCCGTAGCGGTCCTGCAGCTCGCGGTAGAGCAGCTCGTCGACGATCAGCTGCTTGGGTGCCAGCTTGGTGAACGTCGTCCAGATCTCCTCGAGCCGGTCCAGCTCACGCTGGGTCCGGTCACGGAGCTGACGCATCTCACGCTCGCCGCCGTCCCGCACCTTGCGCTTGACGTCGGACTTCGCGCCCTCTTCCTCGAGCTCCTTCATGTCGGCCTCGAGCTTCTGGGCTCGGGCCTCCAGATCGGCGTCGCGCTGATCCTCGACCGCCTTGCGCTCGACGGCCATCTCGGCCTCCAGCGTCGACAGCTCGTTGTGCCGCATCTCGGTGTCGACCGCGGTGATCACGTAGGCGGCGAAGTAGATGATCTTCTCGAGATCCTTCGGCGCCAGATCCAGCAGGTAGCCCAAGCGCGACGGGACGCCCTTGAAGTACCAGATGTGGGTGACGGGGGCGGCCAGCTCGATGTGACCCATCCGCTCACGCCGCACCTTGGCCCGGGTCACCTCGACGCCGCAGCGCTCACAGATGATGCCCTTGAAGCGCACCCGCTTGTACTTGCCGCAGTAGCACTCCCAGTCGCGAGTCGGTCCGAAGATCTTCTCGCAGAACAAGCCGTCCTTCTCAGGCTTGAGAGTGCGGTAGTTGATGGTCTCGGGCTTCTTGACCTCGCCGTAGGACCAGTTACGGATGTCGTCCGCGGTGGCCAGACCGATGCGGAGTTCATCGAAGAAGTTGACGTCTAGCACGTAACTCCCTTTCCCCTTGCGGGACTAGAAAATTTTCGGGTCAACGGGCGAGGTCTAGGCAAGATCCTCGACAGAAGCTGATTCGTTGCGGGACAGGTTGATGCCGAGGTTGGCAGCTGCACGCTCCAGGTCCTCGTCATCGCCGTCACGCATCTCGATCGCGGCGCCGTCCGAAGACAACACCTCGACGTTGAGGCACAGCGACTGCAGTTCCTTGAGAAGCACCTTGAACGACTCCGGGATACCGGGTTCGGGGATGTTCTCGCCCTTGACGATCGCCTCGTACACCTTGACGCGTCCCACGGTGTCGTCGGACTTGATGGTCAGCAGTTCCTGCAGCGTGTAGGCGGCGCCGTAGGCCTGCATGGCCCAGCACTCCATCTCGCCGAATCGCTGACCACCGAACTGCGCCTTACCACCCAGCGGTTGCTGGGTGATCATCGAGTACGGACCGGTCGAGCGGGCGTGGATCTTGTCGTCGACCAGGTGGTGCAGCTTCAGGATGTACATGTAGCCCACCGTCACCGGGTACGGGAACGGTTCGCCGCTGCGGCCGTCGAACAACTGGGACTTGCCCTCGGCGTTGACCATGACGTCACCGTCGCGGTTGGGCAACGTCGAACCCAGCAGGCCCTCCAACTCACCCTCGCGGGCACCGTCGAAGACCGGCGTGGCCACGATGCTGTCGGGTTCTGCGGTGCGCAGTTCCTCTGGCAGCTTCGACGCCCATTCCGGGACACCCTCGGCCACGTTGATGTTCCAGCCGGCTTTCGCCACCCAGCCCAGGTGTGTCTCGAGAATCTGGCCGATGTTCATCCGTCGCGGCACACCGTGGGTGTTCAGGATGATGTCGACCGGGGTTCCGTCCGGCATGAACGGCATGTCCTCGACAGCCAGGATCTTGCCGATGACGCCCTTGTTGCCGTGGCGTCCGGCGAGCTTGTCACCGTCGGAGATCTTGCGCTTCTGGGCCACGTAGACGCGAACCAGTTCGTTGACCCCGGCGGGCAGCTCGTCGTCGTCCTCGCGAGAGAACACCCGGATGCCGATGACCTTGCCGGACTCACCGTGCGGCACCTTCAGTGAGGTGTCGCGGACCTCGCGGGCCTTCTCACCGAAGATGGCACGCAGCAGCCGCTCCTCCGGCGTCAGCTCGGTCTCACCCTTGGGTGTGACCTTGCCGACCAGGATGTCGCCGTCGCGGACCTCGGCGCCGATGCGGACGATGCCGCGCTCGTCGAGATCGGCCAGCACCTCATCGGAGACGTTCGGGATGTCCCGGGTGATCTCCTCAGCGCCCAGCTTGGTGTCGCGGGCGTCGATCTCGTGCTCCTCGATGTGGATCGAGGTGAGCACGTCCTCTTCGACCAGGCGGTTCGACAGGATGATCGCGTCTTCGTAGTTGTGACCCTCCCACGGCATGATCGCCACGAGCAGGTTCTTGCCCAGCGCCATCTCACCGTTCTCGGTGCACGGCCCGTCGGCGAGGACCTGCCCCGACTCGACACGCTGCCCGGCGTCCACGATGGGACGCTGGTTGGCACAGGTGCCGTGGTTGGAGCGGGCGAACTTGCGCATCCGGTAGGTGTGCCGGGTGCCGTCGTCGGCCATCACGGTGACGTAGTCGGCCGAGACCTCCTCGATGACGCCCGCCTTCTCGGCGACGACGACATCGCCGGCGTCGATCGCGGCGCGCAACTCCATCCCGGTGCCGACCAGCGGTGCCTCACTACGCACCAGCGGAACCGCCTGGCGCTGCATGTTGGCACCCATCAGGGCACGGTTGGCGTCGTCGTGCTCGAGGAACGGGATCATGGCCGTGGCCACCGACACCATCTGGCGCGGCGAGACGTCCATGTAGTCCACATCGCTGGCCGACACGGTCTCGACCTCGCCGCCCTTACGGCGGACCAGGATGCGCTCTTCGACGAATCGGCTGTCCCCGTCGATCGGCGAATTGGCCTGCGCCACGACGTGGCGGTCCTCCTCGTCGGCCGTCAGGTACTCGACGTCATCGGTGACAACACCGTCGACCACCTTGCGGTAGGGGGTCTCGATGAAGCCGAACGGGTTGACCCGCGCGTACACCGACAGCGAGCCGATCAGACCGATGTTCGGACCCTCAGGGGTCTCGATCGGGCACATCCGGCCGTAGTGGCTGGAGTGCACGTCGCGCACCTCGAGGCCGGCACGCTCACGGGACAGACCGCCGGGGCCCAGCGCCGACAGGCGGCGCTTGTGGGTCAGACCCGAGAGCGGGTTGTTCTGGTCCATGAACTGCGACAGCTGGCTGGTGCCGAAGAACTCCTTGATCGCCGCCACGACGGGACGGATGTTGATCAGCGTCTGCGGCGTGATGGCTTCGACGTCCTGGGTGGTCATCCGCTCACGGACGACCCGCTCCATGCGGGACAGGCCGACGCGGATCTGATTCTGGATCAGCTCGCCGACCGTGCGCAGCCGTCGGTTACCGAAGTGGTCGATGTCGTCGGTCTCGACGGGCACCTCTGCCCCGCCGGGAGCGGTCATCGTCTTGTCGCCCTGCTGCAGCCGCACCAGGTACTCGATGGTGGCGACGACGTCCTCTTCGGTCAGCGTCGAGCTGGTGATCGGTTCCCCGACGTTGAGCCCGAGCTTCTTGTTGACCTTGTAGCGGCCCACCCGAGCCAGGTCGTAGCGCTTCTCCTTGAAGAACAGGTTCTCCAGCAGGGTCTGCGCGGACTCCTTGGTCGGCGGCTCGCCCGGGCGCAGCTTCCGGTAGATGTCCAGCAGCGCCTCGTCGGTGCCTGCGGTGTTGTCCTTCTCCAGCGTGCCCATCATGATCTCGGAGAAGCCGAAGCGCTCCACGATCTGCTCGTTGGTCCAGCCCAGTGCCTTGAGCAGCACGGTGACCGGCTGGCGGCGCTTGCGGTCGATGCGGACGCCGACGGTGTCGCGCTTGTCGACGTCGAACTCCAGCCACGCACCGCGGCCCGGGATCACCTTGACGCTGTGCAGCGTCTTCTCGGTGGACTTGTCGATCGACTCGTCGAAGTACACACCGGGCGACCGGACGAGCTGGCTCACCACGACACGCTCGGTGCCGTTGATGATGAAGGTGCCCTTCTCGGTCATCATCGGGAAGTCACCCATGAAGACCGTCTGGCTCTTGATCTCGCCGGTGTTGTTGTTGATGAACTCGGCCGTGACGAACAGCGGTGCCGCGTACGTCATGTCCTTGTCTTTGCACTCGTCGACCGGGGCCTTGACCTCGTCGAAGCGCGGATCGGAGAACGACAGCGACATCGAGCCGGAGAAGTCCTCGATCGGCGACAGCTCGGTGAGGACCTCTTCGAGGCCGCCCACCGGGCTCACCAGACCGCGACCCGCGGCATTGGCGCGCCAGCGCTCGGAGCCGATCAGCCACTCGAACGAGTCGGTCTGAACGTCGAGCAGCCCCGGAACCTCGAGAGGCTCGCGGAGCTTGGCGAAGGAGATTCTATTGGGTGCTCCGGGAACGGAACTATTGGTGGAAGCTACTACGGAATTTGTTGCCTCGATCTGGCGGGACCCTGCCAAGATGCATCCTTCCAGCACCTCAAGCGACTATCAGGAGCCGGAAAGGACCGGACCATTTGTCGCGTTATCTGCGTCGGTTCGGCTGGCCGATCAGGACCGCAACTCTGACGCACGGCACGCAACTAGATCACTGAGCAAAGGACTCAGGCGTAGTCCACGATGTCGTAGGCGGGTGAGGTGGGCAGGATGCAGCCAGCGCAACGTCCAACAGTACCGCAGGACGGCCTATTCCTCAAACGCCGCCGGCGTTCCGCATGCCGGAGCCGGCTGGGCGCTGGCCGGCGTCCCTGGTCACTCTCATCCCTGCACACATTGCTGGCCAATAGATTGGCCCGGTTTCGCCCCTTCGTCAAGAGATAGAAGTGTGTTGGGCGCAGAAATCGAGGAGTTTTCTGCCGACGGCACAACGCAGGTCGCGAAGTCGAGACCGAACACGAGGTCCGAGAAGAACTGGAACAGCTTGTCGATCAGCGTCAGCCGCTGCGGCGGACCGGGCGTCACGTAGGCCGTGGCGGTGCCTCTGGGCGTGTCGATCTCCAGCAGCTCTCCTGCGGCACCGTAGTACGGCGACCCCGGCGTCGGCGCCCCGGAGAACATGTCGTTGATCCAGGCGGCGCTGAGGATCTCGGCGGCCTTGACGTTCTCGACCCTCGACCAGCCGGTGACCAGGTTCAGCCCGGCCTGGATCAGCGGGTTTCCACCCAGCATGGTGTCGGAGTGCGATCCCCCGACCAGCCGCACACCGGTGAACTCGCCGGGCCGGGCCTCCGCGAGGGCGATGCCGGAGGACCCGTTCATGTTCCAGTAGTAGGCCTTGCCGGCGAGGTTGTAGATCGGCACGTCGTCGGGCAGCACGGTGAGGGCCTCGGGCAGCACGTCGCCGAAGCCGACGCCGTCGAGCATGACCACGCCGGCAAGCCGGTCGATCGTGCCGTTGCCGGCCATGTAGCCCCCGGCTCCTGCGGCCAGCCCACCTCCGGCGGAGTGCCCGATGAGGACGACGTCGTGCACCCCGTCGAGCAGCGTCGGGCTGTAGCCGGCCGCGAGCGCGCTGTCGGCGAGAGCGGTGTTGCCGTCGACGAACAGGTCCGCCACCGCCTCGTGCATCGGTGATCCGCCGACCCAGCATCCGTCACACGCCAGGAAGTTCTAGGTCAGCGATGTGGCGACGACGATGCTCCCGGTCGCCTCGGCCAACCGGGTCGCGGTGTAGCTGTAGAACGGCCCGGCGGCCAGGAAACCGTGCTGCAGATAGATCAGTTGGGTCGGCGCCGGGCCTTCCGGTACATACCAGTCGGCGGGCACCTCGTAGCCGTCGCCGCAGTCGATCGACAGCCGGGAGGTGCGCACCGTGGTGGTGCTGCCCCAGGGAAGAAGCGGTGGTCCGCCGAACACCCTAATGGCGAACGAGTAGAGGTTGAAGACGATCGTCCCGGCGATGCTGAGCAGGGTCTGCCGCGGGGCGGCTGCCTCTGCCATGGGCTCGTCGATCGTCGTCGTCACCATCGCGAGCCGGGTCACCGCCGGCGTCGCCTCGGTTGCGGCGCGATCCATGTCGGCGGACTGGTCAGCTGCGGGCTCGTCAGCCGGGGCCTCGTCAGCCGGCGCCTCGTCAGCCGGGGCATCCGCGACGTCGGCGACGTCGGCGACGACCTCAGCCGCCAGGTCCGCCGGTTCGACAACCGTTTCGTCGATTTCGTCAGTGGTCTCCGCGTCGGCGATGTCAGGCTCGTCGGCGTCCTCGGGCTCGGGTTCGTCGGCAGCCTGTTCGGCGTCCTCCTCAACCTCGGACTCGGCCTCCTCAACCTCCGCCTCGGACTCGGTGTCGTCGTCCCGCTGCGGTCCCGGGTCTTGGGAGCGGTACCGGCGCCGTCCGGCTCGCTGCGTGCGCCACCCGGATCCGAGGTGTCCGACGTCGACGACTCACTTCCGGCACCCGGCTCGGTGGCAGCCATCGCCGCCCCGGCCCCAGCCAGCATGGCCGCCGAGACGCCGGCCGCGATCACGCCGGCACCCACCATCATCGACATCCGGTCGTACATCGGTGCCCCCGTCCAAATCTGGCAAACCGTATCGCGGCGGAACCGCTCGCGATGCAAGTTTCGGCGATCAGGCCGCGAAAGTCCCCGGACCGCGGACCGCAGCGCTGTCCGCCGGCTTCCAGAACGGCACGTAGGTGCAGTTCTGGGTGGTCGGGTTCAGCAGGCACGCGTACACCGTTTCGACGAAGCCGAGTTCGACGGGTTTGGCGGGTACCACCTGCGCTGATGCCGTCCACCAACCGACGACGATGTTCACGGTGGAACCGGAGGTCCCGTACAGGCCGGTGGTCTGGGTGCCATGGAACATGTCATTGATCCAGCCGGAAGCGAGGATCTCGTTGGCCCAGACGTTCAACGGGGACGAGAAACCGGTGGCCAGGTATGCAGCAAACTGGATGAACGGGTTGCTGCTCTGCATCGAATCGGAGTGACTGCCGCCGTCGACGACGATACCGGTGAACATACCCGGTCGCGCCTGCGCGAGTCGCAGGTTGGCGTCCCCGAAGGTGTTCCAGCTGTACGGTTCGGCCGCCAGGTTGTAGACCGGAATCGAATGAGGGATCTTCGCCAGATCCGAGTCCATGTAGTCGAGATGGCCGGCTCCGTCGAGCATCACCACACCGGCGAGGTTGTCTGCGATCCCGAGCTCGGACATGTAGCCGGCGGTGCCGGCGACCAGTCCGCCGCCTGCCGAATGGCCGGCCAGGACCAGCCGGGTGGGCAGCGTC
Source organism: Mycobacterium sp. (assembly GCF_049683355.1). GTDB lineage: Bacteria > Actinomycetota > Actinomycetes > Mycobacteriales > Mycobacteriaceae > Mycobacterium. The sequence goes on along the minus strand of NZ_JBAUJB010000317.1, from coordinate 36,611 downwards.
CCGGCAAATCCCGCGGCCTGCGCGCTGGCGTTGAGGGCTGCCTGATCACCACCGAACAGGTCGGCGATCGCACGATGGGTCTCCGGAAGCATCAACGGGTAGTTCGCCGTGTCGAAGATGTTCCACGTCATGGTGGGTGCGACGACGATGCTGTTCGTCTTCTCCGCCAGGTACGCGGCCGTCGCGTTGTAGAAGGACGCGGTGGCGAGGAACCCGTGCTGGAAGTAGATCAGCCCCGTCGGTGGTTCGTCGTTGTCGGGGAAGTACCAGTCCGCGGCGACTTCGACGCCATCACCGATCGTCAACGTCGACCTCTCGACGCGCACGCTGCTGCCGAACGGCGCCCGCGCCGGACCGGCGAGGAACTGCACGGCGCTGGTGTAGAAGTTGTAGACGAGCGAGCCCACGCTGTTCAGCAAGGTGAGCAACTCCGAAGGGGTGGAGTCCAGCCCCGGCACGCTCTGTGCGGCCGCCCGCATCACGGCGGCACCGTCGCCGCTGGTGATGTCAGCCTCGATGCTCGACACGAATCGACTCGGCATTTCGGCGGCGTCGACCGGGTCGGCGTCGACTGCGTCGACCGAGTCGACGGGGTCGACTGTGTCGACGGGCGCTTCCGACTCTTCTGCGTCGACCGGGTCGGCTTCGACGACGTCCTCGGCCGGGACGTCCTCAACCTCGGTCTCGGTCTCGGGCTCGGGTGTCCGGTGATTTCCGCCCGTGCCCGACCGAACGTCTGAGCTGTGCTCGGGGGTCTTTTCTCCGGATTCCCCGGTCTCGGGCTCGTCTTCGGGCTCGGATTCTTCGCCGTCGGCGTCTGTCTTGTCCTCGGCTCCTGGCTTGTCGGGGTCGGACTCGGCGGTGTCGTCGCGCTTGTCCGAGTCCCGCGCGGAGTCCTCGCGAGACGTCCTTGTGGGCTTCTTGCTGTCCGCGTCGGAGTCGCTGGAACCGCTGGAATCCTCGGAACCCGAGGACCGCGCTGCATCCGAACGTGATGCCGATCCGTCATCCGCTGTAGCCACGCCGGCCCCTGCCAACATCGCTGCGGAAACACCCCCCGCTAGTACGCCTGCCCCCAGCCAGACCCGATAGCGGTCGACCATGTTCCTCCTGTTCAGAAATCGCGGAGTGACGGCGCAAAAACCTCTCGACTGCTGGGCTTATACACGAAAGGCGCGATTCTGGCAAACTGTATAGGCGAGCACGACAACTTTGCAAGACCTCACGACGACAAAATTGACGGGCGTGGAGAAGCAGAGATCAGACTGCTTGCACGGCAAGTATCGAGTAGAGGTCGACACTTTGTCGGTGACCGGCCCGCTCGGAGCAGAGTGTTTTCTGTCAAATTCCGCTGAATCAGCAACGGGAGACGCCGCGTCACCATGATCGGCCGACGGCTTGCCGATGCAACTTCTGTCGGTTGCTGGATCTGCGGGGTGCCGCGGACGGCTCAGGCAGGTAGTGCCCAGAAACGGGTGCGCGCCCGCCCGGCAATGCCGGACGGGCGCTTACCCGGTGAGTGTGTGTCGGTCAGCGATCGCCGGCCACCGGGATGCGACCGGTGGGGGCGTCGTCTTCGGCGCGATGGTGGACGGCGGGGTCGCCACCGAATTCGTGCGAGCTGTACTTGTGCGTGCCTTCGAGGTCGTCGCGAATGGCTTCCTGCGCCGCCGGCGGCAGGCTGCTCATGATCTCGCGGACCCGGGCCTGGCGGCGACCCACAGCCTGGCGCTCCGGCATACCCGGGGTCGCCTGGATCTGCGGCGGCACACCCTCGATCTCCTCGGTGCCACCGTCATGGTGTCCGGCGTCGACCATGGCCTGCTCTTCGGCCATCGTGCCTTCGTCCTTCTCCTCCGACATACCGATCGGCCCGATACGGCGGCCGTTGAGGAACTGCTTGACCACCGGCTCCTCACTGGTGAGCAGCACCTCACGCGGCCCGAACATCACCAGCTTCTTACGGAAGAGCATGCCCATGTTGTCAGGCACGGTGCGGGCGATGTTGATGTTGTGCGTCACGATCAGGATCGTGCAGTCGATCTGGGCGTTGATGTCGATGAGCAGCTGCGAAAGATAGGCGGTACGCACCGGGTCCAGGCCCGAGTCCGGCTCGTCGCAGAGGATGATCTGCGGATCGAGCACCAGGGAGCGGGCCAGACCGGCACGCTTGCGCATACCGCCGGAGATCTCACCGGGGAACTTCGTCTCGTCCCCGCCCAGGCCCACCAGATCCAGCTTCTCCATCACGATCTGACGGATCTCGCTTTCCTTCTTCTTGGTGTGCTCACGCAAAGGAAAAGCAGTGTTGTCGTACAGGCTCATCGAGCCGAACAGCGCACCGTCCTGGAACATCACGCCGAACAGCGTGCGGATCTCGTAGAGCTCCTTGGCGGTGCACTCGATGATGTTGGTGCCGTCGACGATGATCTTGCCGCGCTCCGGGCGAAGCAGACCGATCAGCGACTTCAGGAACACCGACTTACCGGTACCCGACGGGCCCAGCAGAACGCTGACCTCACCCGCGGGGAGGTCGAACGTCACGTCCTCCCAGATTCGCTGGGGACCGAAGGACTTCGTCAGTCCTTCAACCTGAATACCAATGCCCACGCGAATTCCTCTCGCCAATGCTCGACGCCACGCCTCATGTTCCCCGCCTGTGGCTTGAGTCACTGTAACCTACGGCCCCACGCGACAACACTCGGTCGGTGAACAACCGCCCGAAACGACTGTAGGACCGGTCTGTTTGCCAGACCAGCCCTACAGCGGACGCGACTACTTGACGGTGACCGAAGCGCCTGCGGCCTCGAGCTTGCCCTTGGCCTCGTCGGCGGCTTCCTTGGAAACCTTCTCGAGCAGCGGCTTGGGGGCGCCGTCGACCAGATCCTTGGCCTCCTTGAGGCCCAGACCGGAAACGATCTCGCGGACGACCTTGATGACGCCGATCTTCTTGTCGCCGGCACCCTCGAGGATGACGTCGAACTCGGACTGCTCCTCGGCGGCCTCGGCGGGCGCGGCCGCAGCGGCGGGCCCGGCGACGGCGACCGGCGCGGCGGCGGTGACGTCGAAGGTCTCCTCGAACTTCTTGATGAACTCCGAGAGCTCCAGCAGCGTCAGTTCCTTGAACGCGTCGAGCAGGTCGTCAGTGGACAGCTTGGCCATGATGTGGTCCTTCCTTGTTTTCTTCTTGGCTGGTGGTTGTGGGGTGTTACGCGGTGTCCGGGTCGTCGCCGGCTTTCTTGTCCTGCAGCGCGGCTGCCAACCGGGCAACCTGCGACGCCGGAGCGTTGAACAGGCCGGCGGCCTTGGACAGATTTGCCTTCATCGCGCCGGCCATCTTGGCCAGCAGCACCTCGCGCGACTCGAGGTCCGCAATGCGGTTGACTTCGTCCACAGACAGCGCTCGGCCGTCCATGTAGCCGCCCTTGATGACCAGCGCCTTGTTCTCCTTGGCGAAGGTCTTGATCGCCTTGGCGGCGTCGACGGCCTCGCCCTTGACGAACGCGATCGCGGTCGGCCCGACGAACATCTCGTCGAGACCCTCGATGCCCGCCTCTGCCGCGGCACGCTTGACCAGCGTGTTCTTGGCGACGCGGTAGCTGGCGGTGTCGCCCAGCGACCGCCGAAGCTCGGCCAGGTTGGTCACCGAGAGTCCTCGGTACTCGGTGACGACCGTTGCCGTCGACGAGTTGAACCGTTCGACGATGTCGGCAACCGCGGCGGCCTTGTCATCTTTGGCCATGCATGCCTCCTCGTTGGTGTGTGCAACCGCCGGGGGCAGGGCCGGAAAAGACGAACGCCCCGACGCAGACAGGTCGGGGCGCGCACAGGCTAACCTCGTCCTCCTACGTGGGCCGCCCGGTGATCCGGGACCTTCAACCGATTGCTCGAGTACTTGCTCTTCGCGCAAGCGCTCATCGGTGACCGACGGTCTTCGGTGGAACCGGCCCAGACTACCGCGCCCGCACCCGATCAACCAAAACGCGGAATGCGCACTAACGGACACCCTCGCGCATCAATGCCGCCGCCCCGATCAGGCCGGCGTCCCCGCCGAGTGTGGCGGGCAGCACCTGCAGGTCACGGATGAAGTCCAAGCCCGCATAGGTGGTCAAGGCTTCCCGCAGCGGGTCGAACAACAGCGGGCCCGCCTTGGCGACGCCGCCGCCGACGACCACGAGGTCCAGGTCGCAGACCGCGGCCGCCGAAGCGATCGTCACCGCCACGGCCCGCGCTCCGCGCCGGAACGCCTGTCTGCCGACGGGGTCTCCGTTACCGGCGGCCGCGGCCAGCTCTTTCGCGTCGGCGTCAGCGGGTGCCTGCCAACCGTGCGCACGTGCCCACGACGCCAGATGCGGACCTGACGCGACTGTTTCCACGCAGCCCCGGCCACCGCATGTGCACGGCGCACCGTCGGGTTCGACGACAACATGCCCGACGTGTCCGGCGTTGCCGGTCCGCCCGAGATACGGTGCGCCGCGCAGTACCAACCCGCCTCCGATGCCGGTCGACACCACCATCCCGAGCATGAAGCCCGCGCCGCGTCCGGCCCCGCACCAGGACTCCCCCAGCGCCATGCACAGCCCGTCGCCGGCGAGGCGCACCGGTAAGCCGGTGAGGTCCGCGACGCGTTCGACGATCGGGAACCGCCGCCAAGCGGTGATGTTGATCGGGCTGACCGTGCCGCCCGGGGCGTCGACCGGACCTGCCGAAGCGACGCCGACGGCCGTCACCGAACCGTCGGCGTCGGCCTGCATCTCGGTGATCAGCGACTCGGTGACCGACCAGATCTCCACGGCCCCACCGCTGGGCGTGGGCAGCTGCCGGCTGTGGACCAGCGTCCCGTCGAGGTCCACCAACCCTGCGGCGATCTTGGTGCCGCCCACATCGAGCGCCAGGATGTGATCGGTCATCAGTGCTGGTGGGTGTTGTCGGGCTGGCGGGGGTCGCCAGGGTGCTCGTACCCCGGCGCGAGCACCGCGACGTCGGCGCATCGCGCGTCCAACCACCGGCGGTACTCCCGGCGCCGCGCCACCGCCAACAGGTGGCCGGCGATGATGGGTTGTACGTCGTCGAGATCGGCGGCGACGGGAGCGCCGCGCCACCCGCCACCCGCCGCCGGGTCCGCCGCGAAGCGGGCGGGGTTGCGCCGGTGGTAGTCCCGCACCTGCCCCTCGTCGACGCGGACCTCGGCGGTGACGCGGGCGAAGACCGCGCGCCCCAGGGGCCCGGAGAGCGTGGCCGCCGCGACGCTGCCGATCTCCAGCCGGGCCACCTCGTCGGGCAACACGTCGTGCTCGGTCGGCGTCGGCCCACTCGGTGCGCCGAGTGCGCCGGCTTCGGCCGCCACCACCTGCTCGGCGACGAGAACCTGGGTGATCCAGCGGCGCAACTGCCGCGCCTCAGCCGTCCCCGGCCTAGGCAGCGCTTGCGCCGCGCCACCGGTGCGCAGCACCCGTTCCCTGGCGTCGACGTCGGCGACGGTCACGACCTCCGCCCCCACCCTGGCGGCGACGCCGGCGCTCCTCACCTCACCACCACCGGTACCGCAGGCGTGTACACCAGTTCCCCGGCGCACGCGACCCGGATCAGCGCCCACCACCGGCCCGGCGCCGTGCATGCCGGCGGCGCGACGTCGAACACCAGCTCGACGGTGCCCCGCGCCGGCAGCACATCGCCGGTGATGTTGGGGTTCAACCACTCCCAGGTCCCCCATGGCGATATCAGGTGTGCCTCCACCGCAAGATCGGCGTGCGCGTCGGTGCCGACGGTGACACGCAGCTCGGCCGTGCCGCCCGCCGCGACGTCGACACCGCGTGGCTCGGCGACCAGGCGGAGCAGCTCGTCGTCGTGGCGTCCCAGCGACAGCACGCAGACGTCCTCGACGGTCTGATGCCACGACGCGGGGATCGCTGCCCCGGTCGCGGCCAACTCGGCGCGCACCGGATACAGCCCGGGTACCGCACCGTCCGGCACGGCCACCTCGACCGCCGACTCCAGGTATCCGCCGGGCGGCAGCACGAAGGGCAGCTCGGCCATCCCGACCGCCCACCCCGGCGGGGGCACCAGGCGGACCCTGCCGTGCAGGGCGGTGTCGGTCGCGTCGCTGGCCGCGGTGAGCCGCAGCGTGATTGCCGCGCCGGATTCGATGTCGCGTCGGTGCGGATGCAAATGTGCGACCGCCGGCAGCCCGCCGAGAGGGGCGGGCCCCCGGTTGTGCAGCCAGTACCGGGCATAGAGGGGCTGGGCCGGCTCGGCGTCGGGAGCGAGGTCCACCTGATCGGCACTGAGCACCCGTGGAAGGTTGAGTTGTGTTCGCAGCGTAGCGATCTCGTAGCCGCTCAGTCTCACGTCGTCGGAGTCGTCACCGCGGGGCTGTTCGATGAGATCGAGTCGCTGCGGAGAAGCGATGTTGCGCAATCCCGACTGCACGGTGACCTCGACGCTGCGGCCCATCGTCTCGACGAGGCGCACCACGATGCCCTGTGCCGGGTCGACGTGGTGCGCACTGCCTGCGGCTGTCGGGTTGCCCAGGGCTTTGAGCGCACCGATGCTCACGGCGCGTGGCGGTTCGATCTCCAGCAGCGATCCCCATGCGGGCAGACCGCCGAAGGTCGGGTCGTGGGTAGCCATCACGGCCTGCAGCGATTGGTTGAATTCAGCGCTGCGCGAGGGCATGTCGATGTCACGCCAGTCGCCGGCACCGGAGACGACGGCGTAGTCGAAGGTGTGTGTCCAGTGCTGCTGCTGGAACGTGGATCCGTCGGGCGCGGTGCGTCGCGGCGGATCGATCCAGGTGCCCGACGGCCACCCGGTGCAGGAACGCAACAGCGACGCGTGCAGGGTTCCGTCGGTGTCGACGGCGAAGCCGGGCACCCCGCGGTTGAGCACCGCGACGGTGTGCGATTCGAATCCCGGACCGTCCCGCACATCCTGGTCGACGACGATCTCGGCATCACCGAGATCTTCGGTCAGCGCGTTCACCGCGGCGACGGCATCCCCGGTCGCCCCGACCACCAGGACGGGCAACGCGTCGGGTGCCCTCAGGTCGGCGCCGGGGACCCAGACGTCGTGCAGCGGTTCGGCCGCTGGTATCCACACCAGTGACGGCCCGGCGGCGGCGGCGGCACCGAGAACCGTTGCGGTGAAGTCATTGTCGCCGGGTCCGCCGATCGCGATCCGGACGTCGGGCAGATTCGAGTCGACGGAGAGGTCACCGTAACGGGGCGCCCCGGCAGCAGTGCATGTCGCGGTAACGCCCGCACGGGCAAGCGCCTCCATCAGATGGCGGATCGCGGCGTCGGTCGCCGCGTCGGGGCGTGCCGGGGTGACCACCTCGGCGACCGAGATGGCACGCACGTCGTTGCCACGGAAACGCACCCGCACCGTGGACGACAGGCCGAACCAGCCGTACGCCGGGTTGTCCAGCGTGTAGGGAAAGACCGCGGTGTCCACCGCCTCTGTCGAACCCGGTTCGTGCAGCAGGCCGAAACCACGGCCGATCACCGCGTTTCCGACCTCGCTGACCGGCATGGCACCCGGGATCGGGCACGGCCATCGCAGCCGCAGCAGGCGGTCCGCACCGCTGAAGTCGTCGACCGTGGTGCGGCAGTCGAGCCGATCCACGCCATGCCACAGGGTCAGGGTCTGGGTGTAGCGCAACAGCCCGGGTATCTCGCCGGTGACGACCAGTCGCTCGCCCAGTGGGCTACGGAACCCTCGCACCGAATGCGCCGGAGCCTGGGTCGATGTGGTGACCGGGCCCTTGGGCAGCAGATGCCATGGCCCCTCCCCGGCGGTGGGGTGTGCCGGGTATTCGTCGTAGACGGCGAGTTCGTTGCCGAACCGGCCGTCGGCGATCAATTCCCGGCCCGCCGCGACCAGCGAGCTCACCGCCCCGCCGCGGTTCCCGTCGACCCGAAGGCGGTGGTGGTCGTTGGCTATCTCGCTTCCTTCCAACGGTTCCCACTCAGCGGCGGGCCCACCGGGCAGCATTCGGTAGGAGCGCCAGCCCAGCGACGGGACGTCGCGGGCCAGCCAGGACAGCGAATGCCCGCCGTGCTCGGCCAGCACCGGTACCTCGTTGCCGACGTCATCGACGACACGACCGGCGAAGGGCTCGTCGAGATGCAGGGTGACGACATCGGTGCGACTGTGCCCCAGCGGGTTCCACACCACCACCGACCCATCGACGGCGGTGGACAGCAACGTGAGCGCCCGGTCCCTGGCCGCACCACCCAGCTGCCACGCATCGCGCCACCCGGTGAGCAGGTCGAGATAGACCTGGTCGGATTCCGAGCCGGTGATGGCGTCGTGGTGGGCGCCGTAGGCCAGTTGCACCCACGCCTTGGCCAAGGCGGCCTCGGGATAAGTGGCGCCACTGAGCAACCCGGCGAACACCGCGAAACGCTCGGCGGCCAGCACGGCGTTCTCGGCGGCGCGGTTGGCCTGCTTGGTGTCGATGTAAGACACGTCTTTGCCGGTGTAGATCGGGTTCATGTCCCGGGTCTGCGGTGACGGGGTCGCTCCACGCGCCGCCAGCTCGTCTCGCACCGCGGCGAAGAACTCGCGCGGCAGCGCGCACACGAACCGCGGCCAGGTGTAGCGGGAGTTCCAGTCGCGGTGGATGTCGGTGACCCACTTGTTGGGTGGGGTGTAGTCGGTGCCGACGGGCAGCAACACGTTGCGGGTCAGCGCGACCTTCTTCATCTTGGTGAACAGGTCGTAGGTGGCGGCTTCGGCTTCCTGCAGCGAGGCAGCCGAGTCCATCCACCATCCCGCGGCGTAGTGCGCCGGCATGTAATGGGTGAGCAGACCGCGCCCCGACGGTGCCATCCATTCGAGTTCGCTGGCGAACTGCATGCGCTCAGGGTCACCGTCGCGGCCGTTCTCGGCGGCCATCGGCCCCCACTGGTGATACGGACCGCGGGCCCACGAACTCGACGTCAGGCCGGCGTCGGCGGCCATACCCGGAAACTGTGGGTCGTGCCCGAACACGTCGAGCTGCCACGCGGTCGCCGGATCGGCACCCATCACGTCACGCTGGAAACCGATGCCGTGCACGAAGTTCCGGATCGCGGTCTCGGGACTGGTGAGGTTGGTGTTGGGTTCGTTGTAGGTTCCGCCCATGATCTCGACGCGACCGTCGGCGATCAGCGTGCGCAGGTCCGCGCGGTCCTCGGGGTGGGTGTCCCAGAACGGCTTGAGGTAGTCGACCTCGGCGAGCACGAACTTGTACTCCGGCTCCCGCCGGGCCATCTCGAGGTGTGCGCTGACCAGTTCGAAGCCGTTGGTCTGCCGGCAGCGGCTCGGGGGTTCCTCGGTCCACACGCTGGTGTACGCCGCCTGCGTGTTCCACCACACCGGGTCGTAGTGGAAGTGGCTGACCATGAACATCGTCCAGCCGGGCTCGGCGACGACGAAGTCGAAGTCCACGGCGACGGCACCGGCGACGGCACGGGCCCGCCGCCGCTCGCCGACCGCCGCGTCGATGACGCGCACCTCGACCTCGACCGCCGACCCGCCGGGTTCGGCCACCGCGTGACCCACGGTTTCCAGCCCGGGTCCTTCGACACGCACCGGCACCTGGGTCGAGGTGCCGCGGTGGGTCACCCGAACGAGCTGCAGCGGTTGGTCGGGCACACCGGTGAACAACTCCGTCGACTCCGCCGCGAGCAGCTCGATGGGTATCCCCGATCTCTCGAATCCACGCGTACGCGGCTGCGTACGCGTGCCTCCGGTGGCTACCGGACGGCGCGCGCGATCCGTTCGGCGACCACGCGGACCGCCGCGACCACCTCCGGCGGCCCCAGCACCTCGAAGTCGCAACCCGGTAGGGCCAGCCACGGCACCATGCGTTCGGGGTCGTCGGCTCCGGTCGTGACGATACAGGCGTCGGGGCCGTCGGCCTCGATTTCCACCGATGCCGCCGAAAATGTCTGGGCGACAACGTGTTGAGGTGCCAGATAGCGCACCCGGGCGATATACGGGTACGGGGCAGAGGAGATCGCCCTGCGCACATAGGACGCCGCGTCCGGGGCGTCCCGGGGAAGGAATGTGCTTCCCTGGGCCCGAACGTCGGCCATCCGGTCCAGGCGCAGGCTCCGCCAGTCGGCGCGGTCGCGGTCGAAGCACAGCAGATACCAGCGCCGGCCGGTCGTCACCAGCTGGTAGGGCTCCAGCCGCCGCTGGGTGGCAGCGCCACGGATGTCGACGTATCCCGCGGTGACGTGTTCGTGGTCCCGGCTGGCACGGGCCAGCGTCATCAGCACGTCGGGGTCGACGGGGGTGTCGGTGGCCGCAGCCAGCGTCACCGTCGCCTCGTGCACCGCCGACACCTGGGACCGCATCCGCGCCGGCATCACCTGGTCGAGCTTGCTCAGTGCCCGCAGCGCCGACTCCCCGATGCCGGCGGCACTGCCACCGGCGGCGACCCGCAGACACACCGCCATCGCGACCGCTTCGTCGGGGGCGAGCAGCAGTGGTGGGAGGGCGGCACCCGCCCCGAGTTGGTAGCCGCCACCGTGTCCGGTGCTGGCATGCACGGGGTAACCGAGTTCCCGCAGCCGGTCGACGTCCCGTCGCACGCTGCGCGTCGTCACCTTGAGCCGCTCCGCCAGTTCGTCGCCGCTCCACACTCGGCGGGATTGCAGCAGGCCGAGCAGCTGCAACACCCGCCCGGTGGTGGTGGACGTCGGCGACACAGCGTCAGCCTGCCAGAAGCAGCGGACAGTTTCGGTCCGCTAATTGGTCGTCTCCTGCAGAGACCGGGTGCCACGTCGGTGCAGCAGCCAGCCACCACCGAGGAGGACGACCCCGGACACCAGGAAGCCGATATCCCACGACAGGGGTGCACCGAGGTCGTCGCGGACGTGGTGGACGCCGAGCAGTTGGTGGTTGATCAATCCTTCGACCAGGTTGAATGCCCCCCAACCGGCCAGCAGCAGGCCGACGTGGAACGACCAGTTCGGCGCCAGCCGTCCCCGGCGCCATTCGGTCACGGTCAGCAGCGATCCAGCCATCACGAGCAGCCAGGTGCCGACGTGGAAGAACCCGTCGGCCACCACATTGAGTTCGAGACCGGCGACGGTGTCTGTCGGTTCGGAGCCGCTGATCATGTGGTGCCACTGCAGGATTTCGTGCAGGACGATGCCGTCGACGAAGCCGCCGAACCCGAGGCCGAGGAGCAGCCCGGGCAGCGGACTCGGTGATCGTGATCGGGTCATACCTGCGCGTTACCCATCCGCCGCCGTTCCAACCTGCACGGAGGTCTTAGGACCGCTTCTGTCCTACACCGGTGCGAGGCTGAGGCCATGAGTTCGACAACGCTGGCCGTGCAGTTGGCCGATCAGTTGGATTTCCACTGGACCCACCAGTTGCGGCCCAGCCGAGGGGCCGTACGCCGACGAACCGTTGACCACGCTCGTGCTGCACATCAACCGCGAGGTGATCCACCACGGAGCCGAGATCTCGCTGCTCCGTGATATCTACACCCACACCCACGACAAGGAGAACTGACCGATGACCGCCATGCCCCCTCCCATCGCCGACGAGCGCGCCGGACTGAAGGAATACGTCGCCGCGCAGCAGCACGCATTCCGTGCGATCGCCTTCGGGCTGACCGACGAGCAGGCCCGGTCCGCTCCCTCGGTCAGCGCGTTGTGCATCGGCGGGCTGATCAAACACGTCACGAACTGCCAGCGCGGGTGGATGGAGCGGGTGGCCGCGGCCCCGCAACTCGCCGCGAGCGACCAGCGGCCGATGGCCGAGCAGGCCGCCGACTACGGGGACGAGTTCGTGATGCGTGACGACGAGACGCTGGCCGGCATCCTCGAGGAGTTCGACAAGCAGAACGCCGAGACCATCCGGTTGATCGAGACGGCGGACCTCGGTGCGGCGGTACCGATCCCGCAGGACGTGCCGTGGTTCCCCAAAGATGTGCCGGCCTGGTCGGTGCGCTGGGTGATCTTCCACATGATCGAGGAGCTGGCCCGGCACGCAGGCCACGGCGACATCGTCCGCGAGAGCATCGACGGCGCGACGCTCTACGAGCTCCTCGGTGCTGTCGAGGGGTGGCCGGAAACCGAATGGCTCAAACCCTGGACACCGGCCGAGGTGTAGCCCCGAGAATGCGCGCGCCCCCTTTCCGCCGGAACGGTATTCCAGCAGCGAAAAACCGAGAAACCACCTGCTGGAATACCGTTCCGGCGAGGGTCAGCGCAGGACGAACTGCAGTGCGTAGTCCACGACGGCATCGAGGTCGTCGCCGAGATGCCCGGCCAGCCACTGCTGCGCCAGCTCCGCCATCGCGCCGGTGTACATCGCGGCACCCACCATCGCGGCGACGGGGTCGGTGTCGGGCTGCAACCGCCAGCCTTCGGTCAGCACGCCTTCGCGCAGCAGATCCTGCGTCGCCGCCCGCCGCGCCGCCAGCACCCGGTTGGCGCGGGCGTCGGTGAACAACACCCGGCCGCGCCTCGGGTCGGCCGAGCTGAAGTCGAGGACCGCGGCGATGCCCGCACGGGTACGGGCGCGCAAGCTGTCCCCCGCCCGGGCCATCGCGTCCTCGACCGCCGCCCCGAACTCGGCGCTGACCCGGTCGTAGACGGCGCCCAACAGGTCGTCGGTGTCGGCGAAGCTCTCATAGAAGTAGCGGGTGTTGAGTCCGCACTCGCGAGAGACCGAGCGCACCGACAGCGCGGCCTCGCCGCCGTCACCGAACAGCGACAGAGCGGCATCGATCAGCAGCGCCCGGCGCTCTGCCCGCCGGTCGGTCAGCGGGACGCCGGCCCACTTGGTGGAATTCGACGGAGGGCTGGACACCGCTTCAGCCTAGATTGCGGGACGACAGTTCTGGTCACAACCGTGTCCAAAGTATTCTGGCTACAGCCGTGACCACTATTGGAGGTATCGATGTTCCTGCCGCATCAGATCGTCGGACAGCAACTGAACAAGCGGTTCGACCAGGACGTGCGTCGGCACTTCTTCCGCCGCATGGAGTTCGCCGGCCCGGTCGGTGACCCCGGTTGGTTCGGTCCGGACAGCGCGGTCTGGCATGTCCACTCCCACATGCACTCGCTGGTGTTCGGTCTGCAGTGCGCCGCCTACATCGAGCGTCTCGACCCGTCGATCTACTGGATGGGGGTGCACCATTCGCGACTGGTCAAGAAGGACAGCAGGGATGCCCCGATGCCGGTGATCGACCCGAAGGGTGCGGCAGTGCGACTGGGACATTCGGTGGCGTTCTTCATCGGCACCGCCTACGGGTCCACGCCCACTGCCGAACGCCTCGCGACGGCAGTGCGGTCGATGCACCACACCGTGAAGGGGACACGACCGGACGGCGCGCGCTACGACGCCGACGACCCCGACTGGCTGCGCTGGAACTACGCGACGGTGGTGCGGGGCATCGCCACCGCGCACCAGCTCTATCATCCACAACCGTTGCGGGGCAACGACATCGACCGCTACTACGGTGAGTTCGTCCGAGTCGGGCACGCCCTCGGCGGAACCGACCTGCCCAGCACCAAGCAGGAGACCCTGGACTGTCTGGAGTCCTATCTGCCCAGGTTGGCCGTCACCTACGGCACCGCGATGGCGACCGGGCCCAACCTGCCGTTGCCACAGAGCGCACTCAACTGGGCTATCCGCGACACGATGCCCCGCCGCACTCCCTGCCGACCCACCAGCCGGGCAGCGATCCGGTGCGGACCCGCTCCGAACTCGAGGATGCGTTCGCCTGACCGCCACACCCCCCGCTCCGCCGGAACGGACTGTGACCGGGTGCACAGTTTTTTTCACCGACCAGCAGATTCTGAGACACTGCAACCCATGAGCACCACGCGAAAGACCAAGCAGACACAGCACCGCGAGGTCGCCAAGCTGGACCGGGTGCCCTTGCCTGTGGAGGCAGCACGCGTCGGGGTGACGGGATGGCAGGTGACCCGTACCGGCGCGCGCGTCGTCGGCAAGCTCGCCGGACGCGGCTCGCTGCAGCAGAAGGTCGTCAAGCAGATTCCTCAGGCGTTCGCCGACCTGGGGCCCACCTACGTCAAGTTCGGCCAGATCATCGCATCCAGCCCGGGCGCGTTCGGCGAGCCGCTGAGCCGGGAGTTCCGCAGCCTCCTCGACCGCGTCCCCCCTGCGGACTCCGACGCCGTGCACAAACTGTTCCAGGAGGACCTCGGCGACGAGCCGGCGAACCTGTTCAAGTCCTTCGACGAGAAACCGTTTGCCTCGGCGTCGATCGCCCAGGTGCACTACGCGACGCTGCACACCGGCGAGGAGGTCGTGGTCAAGATCCAGCGGCCGGGAATCCGCCGCCGGGTGGCCGCCGACCTGCAGATCCTCAAGCGGGGCGCGCGGCTGGTCGAGTTCGCGAAGCTGGGCCAACGGCTGTCGGCCCAGGACGTCGTCGCCGACTTCGCCGACAACCTGGCCGAGGAGCTGGACTTCCGGCTGGAGGCCCAGTCGATGGACGCGTGGGTCGCGCACATGCACGCCTCCCCGCTGGGCAAGAACATCAGGGTGCCGCAGGTGTACTGGGATCTGACCAGTGAGCGGGTGCTGACGATGGAGCGGGTCACCGGGGTGCGCATCGACGACGTCGCCGCGATCCGCAAGAAGGGATTCGACGGCACCGAACTGGTCAAGGCGCTGCTGTTCAGCCTGTTCGAAGGCGGGCTGCGCCACGGCCTGTTCCACGGCGACCTGCACGCCGGCAACCTCTATGTCGACGACGACGGCAAGATCGTGTTCTTCGACTTCGGCATCATGGGCCGTATCGACCCCCGCACCCGGTGGCTGCTGCGGGAACTGGTGCACGCGCTGCTGGTCAAGAAGGACCACGCCACCGCAGGCAAGATCGTCGTGATGATGGGCGCGGTGGGCACCGTCAAGCCCGAAGCCCAGGCCGCCAAGGACCTGGAGAAGTTCGCCACACCGCTGACCGCGACATCGCTCGGCGACCTGAGCTACGCCGAGATCGGCAAGCAACTCTCGGCATTGGCCGAAGCCTACGACGTCAAGCTGCCCCGCGAGCTCGTCCTCATCGGCAAGCAGTTCCTCTATGTCGAGCGCTACATGAAGCTGCTGGCGCCACGCTGGCAGATGATGAGCGACCCGCAGCTCACCGGCTATTTCGCGAACTTCATGGTCGAGATCAGCCGGGAGCACAAAGAAAACGACCTGGAGGCCTGATCTCACCGATGGAGATACGAGAAGGTAAGGCGCCGTCGGGTGATGTGAAGATCCACTACGAGGACATGGGCGATCCCGACAACCCAGCCGTCCTGCTGATCATGGGCCTCGGCGCGCAGCTGCTGTTCTGGCAGGAGGATTTCTGCCGCAAGCTCGTCGACCAGGGCCTGCGGGTGATCCGATACGACAACCGCGACGTGGGGCTGTCGACCTACTACGACGGACAGCGTACGAGGGGTTCGCAGATCGGCAACATGGCCCGATCAGTGCTCGGCCGGCGCAGCCCGGCGGTATACACGCTCGAGGACATGGCCGACGACGCGGCCGCACTGCTGGACCACCTCGACATCGACCGCGCGCACGTGGTCGGCGCGTCGATGGGCGGGATGATCGCGCAGATCGTCGCGGCACGCCATGCCGAGCGCACCAAGACGCTCGGCGTGATCTTCTCGTCGAACAACCAGGCGCTGCTGCCGCCACCGGGACCGCGGCATCTCCTCGCTGTGGTCACCGGGCCGGCACCGGACTCGCCGCGGGACGTGATCATCGAGAACTCGATTCGGGTCAGCCGAATCATCGGCAGCCCCGACTATCCGAAGCCGGTCGAGATGCTGCGCGCCGACGCGATCGCGTTCTACGACCGAGCGTTCAATCCCTACGGCATCGCGCGGCAGTTCAATGCGATCACCGGCAGCGGCAGCCTCCGCAAGTACAACAAGCAGACCACCGCCCCGACCGTGGTCATCCACGGCAAAGCGGACAAGCTGATGCGGCCGTCTGGTGGACGGGCGGTCGCCCGGGCGATCCCGGGCGCACGGCTGGTGCTGTTCGACGGCATGGGACACGAACTTCCCGAGCCGCTATGGGACGACATCGTGGGTGAGTTGACGACCACTTTCGCCGAAGTGTCCTGACTCACGCGTCAATCCTCACCTCTCCGAAAGCACGTACCATGTCTGTCGGGCACACACGACCGCCGTCTCAGGAGAACCTCTCCGGGCCGTGCTCTGAAGGTGACCGCCGTATGGCCAAGGCAAAGCGAAATCTCAAACCACACTTCGAAGACGTCCAGGCCCACTACGACCTGTCCGACGATTTCTTCAAGCTGTTCCTCGATCCGTCGCAGACCTACAGCTGCGCGTACTTCGAACGCGATGACATGACGCTGGAAGAAGCACAGCTGGCGAAGGTGGATCTGGCGCTGGGCAAGCTCGGACTGCAGTCGGGGATGACGCTGCTGGACGTCGGCTGCGGTTGGGGGGCGACGATGACGCGCGCCATCGAGCAGTACGACGTAAACGTCATCGGCCTGACGCTGAGCGAGAACCAGAAGGCGCACGTGGAGCGCACGTTCGCCGAACTGGACGAGAAGGGCAGCACCCGCTCCAAGCAGGTGCTGCTGCAGGGCTGGGAGCAGTTCGACCAGCCCGTCGACCGGATCGTGTCGATCGGGGCGTTCGAACACTTCGGCCGGGACCGCTGGGACGACTTCTTCGCGATGGCCCACAAGGCGTTGCCCGACGACGGCGTGATGCTGCTGCACACCATCACCGCGCTGACATTGCCGCAGATGACCGAGCGCGGCATGCCGCTGACCATTTCGGTGGCCAAGTTCGTCAAGTTCATCCTCACTGAGATCTTCCCGGGCGGGTACCTGCCGACGATCGAGCTGGTCGGGGAGCACGCGGCGAAGCCCGGCTTCGAGCTGACCCGCACGCAGTCGCTGCAACCGCACTACGCCCGCACCCTGGACCTGTGGGCCGCGGCGCTGGAGGCGCACAAAGACGAGGCGATCGCCATTCAGTCCGAAGAGGTCTACGAGCGCTACATGCACTACCTGACCGGTTGCGCCGAGGGGTTTCGGATCGGCTACATCGACGTCAATCAGTTCACCCTCGCCAAGTAGGGCGCCCACGGCCGGGATTGGATCGGCGCGCGGCCCAAACGCTAGGGTTGACGCTTCAGAGCGCGTGTTTGCAGAAGGTCGGGCAGCGCATTCGGTACGGTCACTCCACATCGTCGGCTAGCGGAGCAAGGAAAACATGTCTGATCAATCCACCGGCACCAAGGATATGACGCCTCACTTCGAGGACATCCAGGCTCACTACGACCTGTCCGACGACTTCTTCGGGGTCTTCCAGGATCCGACCCGCAAGTACAGCTGCGCCTTCTTCACCGGTCCCAATGTCACGCTGTCGGAAGCACAAACCGCCAACGTCGACCAGCACCTGGACCGGTTGGACCTCAAGCCGGGGATGACGCTGCTCGAGGTCGGCTGCGGCTGGGGGCTGACCCTGCAGCGCGCCATGGAGAAGTACGACATCAACGTCATCGGCCTGACGCTGAGCAAGAACCAGCAGGCGTACTGCAACCAGCTGCTGAGCAAGGTCGACTCCGAGCGCACCTTCGACGTGCGACTGGAGGGGTGGGAGCAGTTCCACAGCCCCGTCGACCGGATCGTGTCGATCGAGGCGTTCGAGCACTTCGGCAAAGACCGCTGGGACGACTTCTTCAAGACCTGTTTCGAAATCCTGCCGGAGGACGGCCGGATGACGATCCAGAGCAGCGTCGGCTATCACCCGTACGACCTCGCCGAGCGGGGCAAGAAGCTGACCTTTGAGCTGGCCCGATTCGTCAAGTTCATGATCACCGAGATCTTCCCCGGCGGCCGGCTGCCGACGACGCAGATGATGGTCGAGCACGGCGAGAAGGCCGGCTTCGTGGTGCCCGAGACCATGTCGCTGCGCAACCACTACATCAAGACGTTGGGCATCTGGGCGAGCCGACTCGAGGCCGCCAAGGACGAGGCGATCGCGGCCACCGACGAGGAGAACTACCACCGCTACATGAAGTACCTGACCGGCTGCCAGTACTACTTCATCGACGAGAGCATCGACGTCAGCCTCGTCACCTACCTGAAGCCCGGCCTCGCCGCCTGACCTGCCCTGCGGGCCGGCTCGCATTGCCGATCCCGACGTCGCAGCGCGACACCCGAGGAAAGCGGAAACGGGTGCGCCCAATATTGTCGCGGACGATAATCACTGATGGCGTCACCAACTGACACCCAAAATGTTATGTTGCTGCGGGGGTCCTCCTCGGCCACCACACATCGGAGTTCAGATGGGGGATACGGCGTCGATCCTCCGACCTGATGCTGAACCACTGTTCGTGGGGGGCGGTGGCGTCAGCGGGGCCGGAGGTATGCGGCGACCGAGGAGCACTCCGAGAACTGCAACAAGAAGAAACCCCGCACCGGGTGGGTGCGGGGTTTCTTCTTGCTCTTCGGCCGGCACCTACGCGCCTACGCCTCTACGCCTCCGCGAAATTACGGGTCACCGCCGGGTCCACCGGGATGCCCGGTCCGGTAGTGGTCGAGACGACGACCTTCTTCAGGTAGCGCCCCTTCGACGACGACGGCTTGGCGCGCAGGATCTCGTCGAGCGCCGCGCCGTAGTTCTCAGCCAGCAGCTTCTCGTCGAACGATGCCTTGCCGATCACGAAGTGCAGGTTGGCCTGCTTGTCGACGCGGAAGTTGATCTTGCCGCCCTTGATGTCCGAGACGGCCTTGGCCACATCCGGGGTGACGGTGCCGGTCTTGGGGTTCGGCATCAGACCGCGCGGGCCGAGGATGCGGGCGATGCGGCCGACCTTGGCCATCTGGTCGGGCGTTGCGATCGCGGCGTCGAAGTCCAGGAAACCGCCCTGGATCTTCTCGATCAGGTCGTCGCTACCGACGATGTCGGCGCCCGCGGCTTCAGCGGCCTCGGCCTTGTCACCGACGGCGAACACCGCGACGCGGGCGGTCTTACCGGTGCCGTGCGGAAGGTTCACGGTGCCGCGCACCATCTGGTCGGCCTTACGCGGATCGACACCGAGGCGGATCGCCACCTCGACGGTGGCATCCTGCTTCTTCGACGACGTCTCCTTGGCCAGCTTCGCGGCCTCGAGCGGCGTGTACAGCTTGTCCTTGTCGACCTTCTCCGCGGCCTCGCGGAATGCCTTGCTGTTCTTGCTCATCTTCGTCTCCTGGATAGAAGTTGTGGTTGGCGGGCCGGAGCTGGCCCTCCCACGGAATTACTGTGTTGAGACTGCGCTCAGGGCAGTCCGCACTCGGACCTTGGCGCCCTCAGTGCAGTCTCAACGGTGGATCACCCGTGCTATGCCGTGCTATGCCGTGCTATTCGACGGTGATCCCCATCGACCGGGCGGTGCCGGCGATGATCTTGGCCGCCTGATCGATGTCGTTGGCGTTGAGGTCTTCCTTCTTGGTCTCGGCGATCTCGCGCACCTGATCCCAGGTCACCTTGGCGACCTTGGTCTTGTGCGGTTCACCGGAACCCTTCGCCACACCGGCCACCTTGAGCAGCAGCTTTGCCGCGGGCGGCGTCTTCAGCGCGAACGTGAAGCTGCGGTCCTCGTAGACGGTGATCTCCACGGGGATGACGTTGCCGCGCTGCGACTCGGTCGCCGCGTTGTACGCCTTGCAGAACTCCATGATGTTGACACCGTGCTGGCCGAGCGCAGGACCGACCGGCGGGGCGGGGTTGGCCTGCCCGGCCTGGATCTGCAGCTTGATCAGCCCGGTGACCTTCTTCTTCGGGGCCATGCTCTGTGGTGTTCCTTTTCTTTTCTGGGGTTCTCAGGTGGGCACAGTGGCCCGACTAGATCTTGGCGACCTGGGTGAAGGTCAGTTCGACGGGTGTCTCGCGGCCGAAGATGGACACCAGCACCTTGAGCTTCTGCTGTTCGGCGTTGACCTCGCTGATCGATGCCGGCAACGTCGCGAACGGACCGTCCATGACGGTGACCGATTCTCCGACCTCGAAGTCGACCTCGATGGACGGACGCTCATCCGCGCCGATCTCAGCCGCCGCCGCGGAAGCCGACGAGATCTTGCCGGGCTTCTTCGCCGCTGCCGGCGGGAGCAGGAACTTGACCACGTCGTCGAGCGACAGCGGTGACGGACGCGACGTCGCACCGACGAAACCGGTCACGCCGGGGGTGTTGCGCACCGCGCCCCACGATTCGTCGTTGAGTTCCATACGGACCAGGATGTAGCCCGGCAGCACCTTGCGGTTGACCTGCTTGCGCTGGCCGTTCTTGATCTCGGTGACCTCTTCGGTGGGCACCTCCACCTGGAAGATGTAGTCGCCGACGTCAAGGTTCTGCACGCGGGTCTCGAGGTTGGCCTTCACCTTGTTCTCGTAACCGGCGTACGAGTGGATGACGTACCACTCGCCCGGCTTGAGGCGCAGCTCCTTCTTCAGAGCGACGGCCGGGTCCTCGTCCTCCTCCGGTGCCGCTTCGGCGGGAGCTTCGGCATCCGTGCTTTCGTCGGTCACATCGTCGCTGGCACCCTCGGCTGCCGTGTCAGGCTCGGCGTCGGCGCCAACGTTGGCCTCGTCGACCTCGATGGTGTCGACGGTGTCACCCGAAGGCGTTTCGCCGTCGAAGCTAGTCACGTGTAGTCCTCTCTCAATTTCACTGTCAGTGCTCGCCGACCCGCCCCGGGTCAGCCGAACACCATCGTCACGAGCTTGGCCAGACCCAGGTCGGTGAACCCGATCAGCGCCACCATGAACGCGAGGAACAACAGCACGACCGTGGTGTAGGTGACCATCTGCTTGCGGTTCGGCCAGATGACCTTGCGCAGCTCGCCGATGACTTCCTGCAGGTAGTTCAGGACAAACGCGAAGGGGTTGCGCGACGGCCCGTCCTTGGGCTTCTTGGCGGTCCTCTTGGGCCCGCCACCCTTGCCTCCGTCGTCGCCACCGCCCGAACTGTCCGTCTCCGGCGCCCCATCGGAGTCGGCTGCGTCGGATTCGGTCACCGCACCGCGCCGCGACCGCTTGCCGGTGGGCCGCTGCGGCCGCGTCACGACCGCCGTCTGGCTACCGTTGTCACCGCTGTCGGGCCCGGTACCGGTGTCTGCGGAGCCGGCACCTTCGCGCTCGTCGCTCACCGCATGCTTCCTTTTCTGCTCGTATGGTCTCGTGTGCTCACCTTCCAGTGTGCACTTGTCGACTATTCAGTTGCAGGGGCGACAGGACTTGAACCTGCAACCTGCGGTTTTGGAGACCGCTGCTCTGCCAGTTGAGCTACGCCCCTTCATAGCGGGTCAGGGGCCCACACAATTCGCGCGCTCCCCGTTCGGTCGATCTGGGCCGACGGACAGCGCGCTGGACTGGGAAAACCCCGAGGACCGAGTGTACCGTGCCCTCGGTCTGAGTTACTAATCCGGTCTGGTCCGGTCTGGGCCTGTTGGTGCCCGACTGGTCCGTCACTCGCCGGCGGCCTTGCGGACCACCTGACCGGTCTCAGGATCCCACTTCACCGAGATCGAGTTGTCGCCTTCGTGGCCCATCAGCGTCGTGTAGGACTCCATCACCACCTCGCCGTCCGGCCGGGCGACGACGTTGCGGGTGGTGACGATGTCGGCGCCGAAGCGTTCGTCGACCGTCTCGATGTACATGGTCCCGGTGAGTTCGTCACCGGCCTTGATCGGCTGATGGAACAGGAACTTCTGGTCGACCTGCACGATCTGCATCGTTTCCAGGCCGACGTCGACGTTCTGGAAGAAGTGGTTCTGGATCATCACCGCGAAGATCGACATGAAGGTCGGCGACGCGATGATTCCGTCGTGTCCGAGCGCGGCGGCCGCGTCCTCGTCGTGAGATGCCGGGTCGGCGGCCTTCACGGCTTTTGCGTACTGCCGGACCTGTTCGCGGCCGACGACGTAGGTGTCGGGGTATTTCCAGACCATTCCCCGAATGTCTGTCTTCAGAGCCATGTCAGCACCCGCTCAGGCCAGCTTGGCGTTGGCGATTGCGCGGCCGAAGATCTTCTTGCCCCCGGAAGTGGCGCTGATCGCGATCACGATCGTCTTGGTCTCGGGATCAACCGCTTTCACGCGTCCGTTGAAGACGATCTCGGCGCCCTTGCCGTCGTTGGGCACCGGCACCACGGCCGTGAACCGCACGTTGTACTCGGTGACAGCGCCGGGGTCGCCGACCCACGACGTGACGTAGCCGCCGCCGAGCCCCATGGTGAGCATGCCGTGGGCGATCGCGGTGTCCAGGCCGACCTGCTTGGCGATCTCGTCGTCCCAGTGGATCGGGTTGAGGTCACCGGACACCCCGGCGTAGTTGACGAGGTCACCCCTGGTCAAGGGGATGATCTTCTCGGGCAGCTGATCGCCGACCTTGACCGAACTGAACTCACGCAGTGCCATCTTGGAAGCCACTCTTTCCGTCTTCTTCGCTACGTCCCGCCAGGGTGGTGTAGCTCTCCTGCACGATGTCGCCGTCGGCGTTGCTGATGATGTTCTTGGTGGTGATGATGTCGGTGCCGTGGGCTTTGCGGATCGAATCGATGTACACGTCGCAGTACAGCCGGTCGCCGGCCTTGATCGGCCTGAGGTACTTGAGTACCTGGTCGACCTGCACGATCTGGGCATCGGTGATGCCGATGTTGGCGGCGGCGAACATCGCCGACTGCGCCTGGTAACCGAACACCGAGATGAACGTCAACGGGGCGAGCAGGGCGTCGTAACCGAGGTCGGCGGTCGCGTTCTCGTCGACGAACGCAGCGTCGTCGTTCTTGACCGCTACGGCGTACTCGCGGATCTTCTCGCGGCCGACGTCGTAGTGGTCGGGATAGCGGAAGTGCAGCCCGACGTAATCGTCCAGAAAAAACACCAGATGAACCTACCTAGTCGAGCTCAGCAACCGCGGATCGACGGCTCCCGGCCCGGTCGTCCCGCTCAGCGCGACTCTTTGTGGGCCTGGTGCTTGCCGCAGTTCGGGCAGAACTTCTTGATCTCGAGCCGGTCGGGATCGTTGCGACGGTTCTTCTTGGTGATGTAGTTGCGGTGCTTGCACACCTCGCACGCCAAAGTGATCTTCGGCCGAACGTCTGTACTGGACGCCACGTCAGGTGCCTCTTTCTCAAAACTCGGTCAATCTCGTACTGCGTGTAGCGGTGGGGGGGCTCGATCCCCCGACCTCACGATTATGAGTCGTGCGCTCTAACCAGCTGAGCTACACCGCCCCGATGGGCGCGGTTCGGCGCACCGCTAGGAGCTTGTCTCCCGTCGCTTCGCTCGCCCCGCTGTCCACCGAGCCCCCTAACGGAATCGAACCGTTGACCTTTTCCTTACCATGGAAACGCTCTGCCGACTGAGCTAAGGGGGCATTGGTGCCTTGCTTGGGTACTGCAGCCCACCGCCGAGCGATGGGCCTTAAAGAGGGTACATTCTCAGCGTTTGCCACGCCAAACCGCTGGTCACTGCGGGGGCCATCGCGTCCCCTCGGTCCCGGGTGCATACGCTGAACGCCATGGCTGACTCGGACCGCCTCTATTTCAGGCAGCTGCTCTCGGGTCGCGATTTCGCGGCCGGCGACATGATCGCCCAGCAGATGCGCAACTTCGCCTATCTCATCGGAGACCGCCAGACCGGCGACACCGTGGTGGTGGATCCCGCCTACGCCGCCCAGGACCTGGTGGACGCGCTGGAGTCGGACGGCATGCACCTGTCGGGGGTGCTCGTCACCCACCACCACCCCGACCATGTCGGCGGCTCGATGATGGGTTTCGAGCTCAAGGGCCTCGCGGAGCTGCTGGAACGTGTCAGCGTGCCGGTCCACGTCAACACCCACGAAGCGGATTGGGTTTCGCGGGTCACCGGGATCGCGCCGAGCGAGCTGACGTCACATCAGCACGGCGACAAGGTCAGCGTCGGCGACATCGACATCGAGCTGCTGCACACGCCGGGCCACACCCCCGGCAGCCAGTGCTTCCTGCTCGACGGCCGGCTCGTCGCCGGCGACACGCTTTTCCTGGAGGGCTGCGGCCGCACCGACTTCCCCGGCGGCGACGCCGACGAGATGTTCCGCAGCCTGCAGGCGCTCGCGCAGCTGCCCGGCGATCCCACCGTCTTCCCCGGACACTGGTACTCCGCGGAGCCGAGCGCTCAGCTCTCGGAGGTCCGAAGCACCAACTACGTCTACCGCGCCAGCAATCTGGACCAGTGGCGCATGTTGATGGGCGGCTGACCGGCCCGATCTCACCGAGCGG
The DNA here is from genome assembly GCF_049683355.1 of Mycobacterium sp. Classification (GTDB taxonomy): domain Bacteria; phylum Actinomycetota; class Actinomycetes; order Mycobacteriales; family Mycobacteriaceae; genus Mycobacterium. The sequence continues at coordinate 12,341 of NZ_JBAUJB010000317.1, read as the reverse complement.
CGCGCTGTTAGGTTCGATCCGCCGAACCGGCCCGACAGGAGGACCATGACCAGCACTGTTTCCTACGAGCTCGCGGAAACAGAAGACCGAGTGGCCACCATCACCCTCGATGACGGCAAGGTCAACGTGCTGGGGCCGGCCATGCAGGGCGCCATCAACGAGGCACTCGACCGGGCCGAGGCCGACGCCGCGAAAGCGGTGGTGCTGGCGGGCAACTCCCGGGTGTTCAGCGGCGGGTTCGACCTGGCGGTGTTCCAGTCCGGGGACGCCGCCGCGGCGCACGGGATGCTCGCGGGCGGCTTCGAACTGTCGGTGCGGACGCTGACGTTCCCGGTGCCGGTGATCATCGCGGCGACCGGGCCCGCGATCGCGATGGGCTCGTTCCTGTTGCTGTCGGCCGACCACCGCGTCGGAGCGCCGAAGTCGCGCTGCCAGGCCATCGAGGTGGCGATCGGGATGGCCATCCCGATCTCGGCGATCGAGATCATCCGGATGCGGCTGACCCCGGCGGCATTCCACCGAGGGACAGCGCTGGCCTCGACTTTCGTCGGCGACGACGCGATCGCCGCGGGCTGGCTCGACGAGATCGTGGAGGCCGATCAGGTCCTCACCCGCGCCCGGCAGGTGGCCGCGGAAGCCGCGACGACGCTGAACGCCGGCGCGCACCTCGCGACCAAGCTCAAGGCCAGGCAGTCCGCGCTGGACGCCATCCGGGCCGGGATCGACGGCCTGGCAACCGAGTTCACGCTCGGCTGACTTCGCCGCGAAATAGCATTCCTGGTCGTGAAATCAGCCCGCTGCGCAGCCATGGCTTCACACTCGCCGCGCAGCCGGCTGCAATGATGATCCAGTGACCCACGTCCGAGGCCGAATCTGGCGCGACGGCAACGCCCAGGACGATTTCGAGTTCTCCGCGATCTCGGACTGCCTGGCATCCGACGACACCCTGGTGTGGTGTGACATCTACGACCCCGACCACGCCATCCTGAAAGATCTCGCTCAGGAGTTACATCTGAACTCCTGGGCGGTCGAGGACGCGATCGCCGTCGCCGAACGCACCAAGGCCGCAGCCTACAAGACGCACACGTTCTTCACCGTCTACGCAGTCACCGTCCGTACTCCCCCGCCCGAGGACGCGTCCGAGTCGACACTGGAAACCCATCGGATCTCCGCGTTCGTCCTGCCTCGCGGGTTGATCACCGTCCGGCTGTCGCCGGACTTCGACATCGACCAGGTCTCACGGCGCTTCGACGAACTCGGCGGGCAGGAACACGGTGTCGGCTCTCTGGTGCATGGCCTGCTCGACGTCGTGGTCGACGGGCACTTTGATGCCGTCCAGTGCCTCGATGACGGGATCGAGAGCCTCGAAGACGACCTGTTCTCCGATCAGGCACCGCGGGGTGGGCTGCAGCGCAAGACGTTTCAGCTCCGCAAGGATCTTGTCGCGTTGCGGCGGGTGGTGCTGCCGATGCGTGAGGTGGTGACGCTGATCCAGCACCGCAGGATGGACGCCAGGACCGCGATCGAGCTCGACCCCGTCTACGCCGACCTCTACGACCATGTGCTGAGGGTGTCGGAGTGGACCGAATCGCTGCGCGACATGGTGACGACGGTGTTCGAAACGAACCTGTCGCTGCAGGACGCCCGCCTGAACATGGTGATGAAGAAGCTGACGGGGTGGGCGGCGATCATCGCCGTGCCGACGGCGATCACCGGCTTCTACGGCCAGAATGTGCTCTATCCCGGGATAGACACCGCCGGCGGCTTCGTGGTGAGCACGGCGATCATCGCCGTGCTGGTGATCGTGCTGTATGTGATGTTCAAGAAGCGGGACTGGCTGTAGCTTCCAGAGTGCCGACGACGCGGCCTTCGAAGTGGTAGGTCGCGGAGGATCCGTTGCGCCGGTCGACCAGGCGGCATGAGGCATCCGGGGAGTTCCAGCCACGGTACTCGAGCGTGAACTTGCCGATCTCGCAGGAGAATCCGGAGACCTTGTCCCAGGACGCCGGGTAGCCGGCCGCCGTGAGCCCGGCGACGAGCCCTTGCTGCGCGGCATCGCGCCAGTGTTCGGAGACGACCCGACGGCCCGCTGCCACATTGTGTGCCAACGTGATATCGCCTGCGGCGTAGACGTTTCGGGCCGACGTGCGCATGTGTTCGTCGACGACGACGTGCCCACCCTCGGTCTCGAGACCGGCTGCGGCGGCGAGCCGGATGTCCGGACGGACTCCGGTCGCACCGACGACGACGTCACCGTCGACCGTCTCGCCGGTGGTCAGGACCACACCGGAGTGCTTGACGGCGGCCACCGTGCTCGCCCCGATGAACCGGACCCCGGCGTCCGAGAGCATCTTGACCACCCGCTCGCCTACATAGACGCCGAACCTGCGCTTCAGCGGCACGGTTTCGGGGGCGACGAGGGTGGTTGCGACGCCGAGTCCGGCCAGACATGCCGCGGCTTCACAACCGATCAGACCGGCGCCTACCACCACCGCCGTCTCGGCGTGCCGCGCCGCCATCTTCAGCGCGACCGCATCGGCGAAGGTCCGCAGTGGTTGGGCGAGTTCTCCGCCGGGCACCTTCAGGGGCACCGGTGCCGACCCGGTGGCCAGCAGCAGGTGCCAGTAGGGGTGGCGCACGCCGCCCGCGGTGATGACCTGCTGGGCCCCGACGTCGATGCGCTCGATGGTGACGCCACGGATGAGTTCGACGTTGTTGCGGTCGAACCAGCCGGCGCTGTGGAGATCGAGGTTGGGCTGGCGCCCGCACAGATACCCCTTGCTCAGGGGCGGTTTGGCGTAGGGCAGCGCCGGATCGGCCGACAGTATGCGCACAGGGATATGGCGGTGTCTGCTACGGAACGTCTCAGCTGCGCTGATGCCCGCGGGACCACTGCCGATGGCGAGAAAACCCGGTGCCGCCATGGTCTGTGGGTACCACGCCGACCGGTCGCCGAACCCCGCTGCGGGCAACTGTCAGCCTTCGGACATATCCGCCGTCGGCCTGCAACCGTTGAGCTGGGACGATCACGTGTGCAAACATCTGCGGATGGAGCCAGACGGGGATCCGGAAGCCGTATCCGGGATCTCGAGCGTCCACTCGCCGACCAGGCCGACGCCAGCGAGTTGGGCACCCGGCCGTATGAGGCCACACCGGCGGTGGACGTGCCCGTCACGTACCCGCAGTACGGTTCGCCGTACTACTCCCCGCCGCAGCGGGTGGTGCACAAGCGGCCCCAGACGGCGCTGTGGCTGGTCCCGCTGATCGTCGTCGGCGTCGTCGGGTTCGGCATCGTGGGCTTCGTCGCGTTCTTCAACCTCACCGGTTCGGGCAGCGACGCGCCCGTACGGCCGGGTCCGCCCGGTATCGCCGGCGGAGGTGGTTCCGTCGACCCCCGCGCGCACAGCCCCGCGTCGACCCGACCGACGACGTCCTGACGGTTGCAGCCGGCGGTTCGCTGAGCATCGGCGGGGTCGAACAGCGCAAGACGGTGGTGTGCGATCGGGGCTCGGTGAGCGTCAGCGGCGTCACCAACACCATCGAGATCCAGGGCCCCTGTGCCAGCGTCTCGGTGTCCGGCATGGACAACATCGTCACGGTCGACAGCGCCGAGACCATCACCGCGTCCGGCTTCGACAACCAGGTCACCTACCGCAGCGGCAACCCGGAGATCTCGAAGTCCGGTCGCGGCAACATCGTCGAACAGGGCTGAGCGCCGGCCGAGACCGGCAGCGCCGTAATGTGGCCGCCGATGGCACTTCACCTCCATCGTGCCGACCGCACCGACCTTCTCGCCGACGGCCTCGGCGAGTTGCTTGCCACGCCGCTGCCCGATCCGTTCGCCGAGGAGCTCGTGCTGGTGTCCGCGCGGGGCATGGAGCGCTGGCTCAGCCAGCGGCTCTCCCACGTGCTGGGCCGGGGGCCCCACGCCGACGACGGCGTTTGTGCGGGGGTGACGTTCCGGCATCCGCGGTCGCTGATCGCGGAGATCACCGGGGTGGCCGACGAGGACCCGTGGTCGGCGGATGCGACGGTGTGGCCCTTGCTCGAAGTGATCGACAGCGCCCTCGACGAGCCGTGGTGCACCGCGCTGGCCGCCCACCTCGGGCACTTCGAGTCCGGCGAGGAGAAGGAGCTGCGCCAGGGCCGGCGCTATGCCGTTGCGCGGCGCCTCGCCGGTCTGTTCGCCTCTTACGCGCGGCAACGTCCGCAGCTGCTCGCCGACTGGCTTGCCGGCGACACCGCCGGCCTCGACCCGGACCTGCGGTGGCAGCCCGAGCTCTACCGCGCCCTCCTGGACCGCGTGGACGCCGACCCGCCGTCCGTTCGGCATGCCAAAACCGTTGCCCGTCTTCAGGAGTCGCCCACCGACTTGCCGCATCGACTGTCGCTGTTCGGGCACACCCGGCTGCCCCTCACGGAGATCGAGTTGCTGCACGCGTTGAGCGTGCACCACGACCTGCACCTGTGGTTGCCGCATCCCAGTGACGCACTGTGGCAGAGCCTGCGGGACGTCCACGGCGCCGTCGCCCGCCGTGACGACACGTCCCACCGCGCCGCGGGGCACCCCCTGCTCGCGACGCTCGGTCGCGACCTGCGCGAGCTGCAGCGTGGACTGCCTGTCAACCCGAAGACCGACGAGTGCCTCAACGCGGCGGCCGACTCGCCGACCCGGGGCGGCACGTTGCTGGAGTGGCTGCAGTCCGACATCGCCGCCAACGCCGTCCGCGCCGCAGGCCGCACCCTCTCACCCGACGATCGCTCGGTGCAGGTGCACAGCAGCCACGGCCCGGCCCGGCAGATCGACGTGTTGCGCGAGGTACTGCTGGGTCTGCTGGCCGACGACCCCACCCTGGAACCACGCGACATCCTCGTGATGTGCCCGGACATCGAGACCTACGCACCGTTGATCGTTGCCGGCTTCGGCCTCGGCGACGTCGTCCCCGGTGCGCACCCGGCGCACCAGCTGCGGGTCAAGCTCGCCGACCGCGCGCTCACCCAGACCAACCCGCTGCTCGGTGTGGCGCGCCAACTGCTCGGTCTGGCCGGTGGACGCGCCACCGCCAGCGAGGTGCTGAACCTGGCCGAGTCCGCGCCCGTGCGTTCCCGTTTCGGCTTCAGCGACGACGACCTGGACGCCATGGGCGAATGGGTGCGCGAGGCCAACATCCGCTGGGGTTTCGATTCGGCCCACCGCCGACCGTACGGGGTGGACTTCGTGCAGAACACCTGGCGGTTCGGCATCGACAGGGTGCTGGCCGGGGTGGCGATGTCCGACGATTCGCACGCCTGGCTGGACACCACGTTGCCCCTCGACGATGTCGGCAGCAACCGGGTCGAGCTCGCCGGGCGAATGGCCGAGTACATCGAACGGCTCCACGTCGTCGTCGAATGCCTTTCCGGTACACAGTCTCTCAGCGACTGGCTGAGTGCACTCGCATCCGGGATCACGCTGCTGACCAGCGTCGCCGACAGCGACGCCTGGCAGTCCAGCCAGGTCCAGCGTGAGTTCCGCGACGTGTTCGCCACTGCCGGGACCCGTGCCGGCGCGGTGCTGCGGCTGTCCGACATCCGGGCGCTGCTGGGTCGCCACCTCGCAGGCCGGCCGACGCGCGCCAACTTCCGCACCGGCACCCTGACGGTCTGCACCATGGTGCCGATGCGCTCGGTGCCCCACAGGGTGGTGTGCCTGGTCGGACTCGACGACGGGGTGTTCCCGCGCCTGGGCGTCGTGGACGGGGACGACGCGTTGGCCCGTGACCCGATGACCGGCGAACGCGACATCCGTTCCGAGGACCGGCAGTTGCTGCTCGATGCGATCGGCGCCGCCACCGAGAAGCTGGTGATCACCTACACCGGCTCCGACGAACAGACCGGACAGCGCAAGCCGCCGGCGGTGCCGGTGATGGAATTGCTGGACACCCTCGACGTCACCACTCCACAGCAGGCCCGGGATCAGGTGCTGGTGGAACACCCGTTGCAGCCGTTCGACATTCGCAACGTCACCCCTGGGGCGTTGAACATGCCCGCCGGCCAGCCGTTCACCTTCGACCGGACCACCCTGATCGCCGCCGAGGTCGCCGCCGGTGAACGCGCGCAGCGTCCGTCGCTGCTCGGGAGACCGCTGCCGGCGCCGGCGCCGGACGACGTCGAACTCGACGACCTGATCGGCTTCTTCCGCGACCCGGTCAAGGGATTCTTCCGCGCGCTGGACTTCACGCTGCCGTGGGACGTCGACCCCACCGAGGACGCGATGCCGGTCGAGATCGACGCTCTGCAGGAGTGGAAGGTCGGCGACCGGATGCTCGACGACATGCAGCGCGGCATGCACCCCAGGGACGCACAACAGGCCGAGTGGCGACGCGGCTCACTGCCCCCGGGCCAGCTCGGCTGGCGCAAGGCGCAGGAGATCCGTGAGCAGGCCGCGGCGCTGGCCGTCGCCGCGTACCGACACCGCACGCAGCCGCCGCACGCGCACGACGTCGACATCGACGTCGGCAACGGCCGGCGGGTGACCGGGACCGTTCCCGGGGTCCACGGTGACCGGCTGGTCTCGGTCACGTATTCCAAACTCGACGGTCGGCACCTGGTCGCGTCCTGGATCCGGTTGCTGGCGTTGACCGCTCGCGACCCCGGCAGCGAGTGGGTTGCGGTGTGCATCGGACGGGCCAGGCGCGGCGGCCGGCCGCGGGTCCGGATGCTCGGCGCGCCCCAGGTGCCGGCGGCCGGCGTGCTCGCCGATCTGGTGGCGATCTACGACGCCGGTCGCCGTGAGCCGGTCCCGCTGCCACTCAAGACGTCCTATGCGTGGGCGGAGACGCGCCGCACCGGCGGCTTCCCGAATCGTCAGGCGGGCTTCAAGTGGAACACCGGCAGGTTCCCGGGGGAGAACGAAGAACCCGCACACCAGCGCGTGTGGGGGTACAACTCCAAGCTCGAAATCCTGCTGGAGCCGGTGCGTGCCGGTGAGGAGTACGACGGTGAGACCACCCGGCTGGGCGCGTACGCCGCGCGGCTGTGGCTGCCGATGCTGCAGGCGGAGAGAGACCCCGACTGATGAAGACATTCGACCTTCTGGGTCCGCTACCGGCGCCGGAGTCCACGACGGTGCTGGAGGCCAGCGCCGGGACCGGGAAGACGTTCGCACTGGCCGGCCTGGTGACACGCTATCTCGCCGAGGGGCAGGCGACGCTGGATCAGATGCTGCTCATCACCTTCAGCAAGGCCGCCAGCCAGGAACTGCGCGAACGGGTCCGGCAACAGATCCTGGGCGCGGTGCTGGCGTTCGGCGACCCGTCGACCGTAGGGGACAACCAGCTGGTCGCCCACCTGCTCGAGGGCACCGACGAGCAACTGCGCGATCGGGAACTACGGCTGCGCGACGCTCTCGCCGGTTTCGACGCCGCGACGATCGCGACTACGCACCAGTTCTGCCATCTCGTCCTCAAATCGCTTGGCGTGGCCGGTGATACCGATGCGGGTGTGACCCTGGCCGAGAGCCTCGACGATCTGGTGGCCGAGATCGTCGACGACCTCTACCTGGCCTACTTCGGCCGGCAACGCGACGACCCGCCGCTGTCGCGCGGTGATGCCCTGGACCTGGCCCGTGCCGTCGTGCAGAACCCGAGTGCCGAACTGCGTCCGGTGGCTCCACCGGCGGGCACCGGAGCCGCGGTCCGCGTCGACTTCGCCGCCGCCGTGTGCGAGGAGCTGGAGCGCCGCAAACGCAAGCGCGGCATCCTCGGTTACGACGACCTGCTGAGCCGGCTGGCCACCGCGCTGGAGTCCGCCGACTCCCCCGCCCGGGTCCGCATGCACCGGCGCTGGTCGATCGTCATGGTCGACGAGTTCCAGGACACCGACCCGGTGCAGTGGCAGGTGATCGACCGGGCATTCGGTGGCCGCTCCACGTTGATCCTCATCGGCGACCCGAAGCAGGCCATCTACGCGTTCCGCGGCGGCGACATCGCCACCTACCTGCACGCGGCCGGCACCGCCGGGGAACGCCAGACACTGGGCACCAACTGGCGAAGTGACGCGGTGCTCGTCGACTCCCTGCAGGCCGTGCTCCGCGGCGCCGAGCTCGGCAACCGCGACATCGTGGTGCGCCCGGTCTCGGCGTATCACCGCGGCCACCGGTTGGCCGGCGCCCTGCACAACGACCCGTTCCGGCTGCGGGTCGTCTCCCGCGACACCGTCCGCACCCGGCAGGACAAGACGATCTCCATCGACCAACTGCGCAACCACATTCCGCGGGACCTCGCCGCCGACATCGCCGCGTTGCTGGCCAGCGGAGCCACCTACGACGGCCGCCCGATCCGGGCCGGCGACATCGCGGTGATCGTCGAGATCCACAAGGACGGCCGGCCGTGCTTCGATGCGCTCACCGCCGCGGGCATCCCGACGGTGTACACCGGCGATTCCGACGTCTTCCGCTCCGACGCCGCCGACGACTGGTTGTGCCTGCTCGAGGCGTTCGACCAACCGCATCGCACCGGCTTGATCAGGGCTGCGGCCACCACGATGTTCTTCGGTCACACCGCCGAAGACCTTGCCGCACAGGGCGAGGCCCTCACCGACCGGGTGACGGACAAGGTCCGCGAGTGGGCCGACCATGTCCGCGAGCGCGGCGTCGCGGCCGTGTTCGAGGCCGCGCAGCTCGCCGGAATGGGGCGGCGGGTGCTGTCGTGGACCGACGGTGAGCGGCAGATGACCGACCTGGCACACATGACGCAGGTGCTGCACGACACCGCCCATCGCGAACACCTCAGTTTGCCCGCGCTGCGTGACTGGTTGCGCACCAACCGCGAAGAGCGCACCGGCGCCGCCGAACGCAACCGTCGCCTCGACAGCGATGCCGCCGCGGTGCAGATCATGACGGTGTACGCGAGCAAGGGTCTGCAGTACCCGGTGGTGTATCTGCCGTTCGCGTTCAACCGCAACATCCGGACCAACGAAGCGGTGCTGTTCCACGACGGCACCCGACGGTGTCTGCACATCGGGGGAGAGACCAGCCCGGACTGCGCCGAGGTGACCGAGCTCGGGCGACGGGAGACCGCGTCCAACGACATCCGGCTCACCTACGTCGCGCTCACCCGCGCGCAGTCCCAGGTGGTGGCATGGTGGGCGCCGTCATGGGATGAACCGAACGGCGGGCTGTCGCGGCTGCTTCGGGGCCGCGCTCCAGGTGACCCGGTGGTACCGGACCGGTGTGAACCGGCGACGCTGGATGACGCCGATGCGATGGCGGCGCTGCGGGCCTGGTCCGACCAGGGCGGCCCGGTGCTCGAGGACTCGGTGGTGACCCCCGGAGTCGAGGTCGAACTGCCCCTTGCCCCTTCAGATCTGGATGTGCGCCGATTTCGTCGACAGATCGACATCTCGTGGCGACGCACGTCGTACTCCGGGTTGATCCGCGCCGCCGAGACGTCCGGCGGGGTCTCCAGCGAACCCGAGATCGTCGAACTCGACGACGAGGTCGGTGACATACCGGTGGCGGAGCCGCCGCACGCTGAAGTGGCAGAACCGGCCGAGGCCGGGGTGGCGGCCGTCCCGTCGCCGATGGCCGACCTGCCGATGGGGGCGAAGTTCGGCACGCTGGTGCATGCGGTGCTGGAGACCGCCGATCCGTTCGCACCCGATCTGAGCACCGAACTCGAAGCCCAGATCCGCGAGCACTCGGTGTGGTGGCCGGTCGACGTGCCGGCCGAGGACCTCGCCGCGGCGTTGGTGCCGATGCACGACACACCGCTGGGCCCGCTGGCACCCGGGGTCACGCTGCGGCAGATCGGTATGCGGGATCGGTTGCGGGAGATGGAGTTCGAGTTTCCGCTCGCCGGTGGTGACATCCGGGACGACGGGCCACGGATCTCGCTGGCCGATGTGGGACGGTTGTTCCGGCATTACGTCCCGGCCGACGACCCGCTGGCCCCCTATGTGGAGCGGCTGACGAACGGCGCCCTCGCCGAGCAGTCGTTGCGGGGTTATCTCACCGGTTCGCTCGACGTCGTGGTGCGGGTCGGCGAGACCTACCTCGTCGCCGACTACAAGACCAACTGGCTGGGTGAGCCCGAGATGCCGCTGACCTCGGCCGATTACGGGCACGCGAGGCTGGCCGAGGCGATGCTGCACTCCGACTACCCGCTGCAGGCACTGCTGTACTGCGTCGTGCTACACCGCTTCCTGCGGTGGCGACAACCCGGTTACACGCCGGAGCGGCATCTGGGCGGGGTGCTGTACCTGTTCGTCCGCGGGATGTGTGGCGAGGCGACGCCCGTCGTCGACGGCCATCCCGCCGGGGTGTTCAGCTGGAAGCCGCCGGCGCCGATGATCGTCGACCTCTCGGACCTGCTCGGCGCCGGGACGGTGACACCGTGACTGTCCAACCCGCCGCCGCAACCGGACTGCTCGGCGCGTTCACCGACGCAGAGGTGCTCGAGGCGGCCGACTTTCACGTCGCGCGCCGCCTCACCGCGTTGGCCGGGGACACCGACGAGCGCGTCGCGCTGGCGGTCGCGTTTGTGGTGCGCGCCCTGCGGGCGGGGTCGGTGTGTGTCGATCTGACCTCGATCGCCGCACAGGTCACGATGCCGGAACTGCCGTGGCCGTCCCCCGACGAGTGGCTGACCGCGGTGCGGGCCAGCCCGCTGGCCGGCACGCCACCGGTGCTGCGGCTGCTGGGCCACGATACGGGGCAGTTGTTGTACCTCGACCGCTACTGGCTCGAGGAGCAGCAGGTCTGTGATGACGTGCTGTCGTTGCTGGCCTCGACACCACCAGACGACACCGTGCCCAGCCTCGAGCGGTTGTTCCCGGCCGGCTGGGAGGAGCAGCGCGCCGCCGCCGAAGTCGCACTGGCACAATCACTCACGGTGCTGACCGGCGGGCCGGGCACCGGCAAGACCACCACGGTGGCGCGGCTGCTGGCGCTGCTGGCCGAGCAGACGTCGCTGGCAGCCAAGCCGCCGTTGCGGATCGCGCTGGCGGCGCCCACGGGCAAGGCCGCGGCGAGGCTGCTGGAGGCTGTCCAGCTGGAGGTCGACCAACTCGACCAGGGTGACCGGGACCGGTTGCCGCAGTTGCGGTCGTCGACGTTGCACAGGCTGCTGCGGCCGCAGCCGGGCAGCTCGTCGCGGTTTCGGCACCACCGCGAGAACCGGCTGCCCCACGACGTCATCGTCGTCGATGAGACGTCGATGGTGTCGCTGACGCTGATGGCCCGGCTGCTCGAGGCGGTGCGCCCGGACAGCCGGCTGCTGCTGGTCGGCGATGCCGATCAGCTGGCATCGGTGGAAGCCGGTGCGGTGCTGGCGGATCTGGTCGACGGGCTCGGTGGCCGCGACGACGTGCGCGTCGCCGCGCTGCAGACGTCGCACCGGTTCGGCGAGTCGATCGGGGCCCTGGCTTCGGCCATCCGCGACGGCGACGCCGACCGGGTGATCAACCTGCTGGCTGCCGGCGGGGAGAACATCGAATGGCTCGACAGCGACGCGCCCGGTGACCGGCTGCGCAAAGTGCTGCTCCCCCACGCGCTGCGGCTGCGGGAGGCGGCGATCCTCGGCGACGGCGAGGCGGGGCTGGCGACCCTGGATGAGCATCGGCTGCTGTGTGCGCACCGGCGCGGGCCGTACGGCGTGCACTACTGGAACCGGCAGATCGAGCGGTGGCTCACCGACGCCACAGGTGAGCCGATCTGGACCGACTGGTACGCCGGTCGGCCGGTTCTTGTCACGGCGAACGATTACGGACTGGGTTTGTACAACGGGGACACCGGGGTGACGGTGGTGCGCGCGAGCGGGCTGTGCGCAGTGGTCGGATCGGGTGCGGGGCCGCGTGAGTTCGCGACCGGCCGGCTCCCCGAGGTCGACACTCTGCACGCGATGACGATTCACAAGAGCCAGGGCAGCCAGTGCGACGAGATCACCGTGCTGTTGCCGCAGGAACAGTCGCGGCTGCTGACCCGCGAGCTGTTCTACACGGCGGTGACGCGGGCGAAGAAGCGGGTACGGGTGGTCGGCTCGGAGTCGGCCATCCGCGAGGCGATCTCGCGACGGGTGGTGCGCGCCTCCGGCCTGGCTCACCGGCTGCGCTAGCTCCCCGCCGGACGGGTTCTGCCAGGGTCGATCAATTTCTGCCAGCGGAAATCATCCCTGCTCGGCCCTGGTTGGACCGGTCAGATCACCACGGTCGACCACATAGGGAATGAGCAGAACAATGAAGAACCTCACCGCCGCCACCGCCGCCACCGCCATCGCCGCCGGATTCACCGCCGCCTTCATCGGACTGGCCGGCCCCGCCGCCGCCGCCCCTTCCGGCTCCGGCAGCGCCGCCGACACCATCGC
>NZ_JBAUJB010000316.1:0-16623 GCF_049683355.1 Mycobacterium sp. | reverse complement strand
CGTGGGCACATGGCCAGCGATCTCGGCGACGATCAGCACGTCGAGCGCTCCGAGCCACGGCGGCGGCTCGGGGGTGACGACGATGGGGGCGCTGACGGTGCCGGCCAGTGAGGCGGCGAGCATCTCTCCTGCAGTCTGGGCGTTGCCGCGGCCGGCCACCCACACCACGGTGCGGGGCGGCCCGTCGGCCCGGATTGCGTCCAACTCGCCCTCATCGAGCGCCGCGGCGATGGCACGCACCTGCGCGCCGGCCATCGACGCGGCACGCAGCAAACCCATGCGATCGGCCTCGAGCAGGCCGTCGGCGTCGTCGAGGTCCACCGGGGGCACCGATATGCCGCTGGCGTTCACGCGGGTTCCTTTGTCGCCGTGGGCACATGGCCAGCGATCTCGTCGACGATCTCGCGGACCCCCTCCGGGGTGCGGGCTTCGACGTTGAGCCTCAGCAACGGCTCAGTGTTGGACATGCGCAGGTTGAACCAGCTGCCGTCGCCGAGGTCCACGGTCACCCCGTCGAGGTGGTCGATGCCGTGCACCCGGCTGCCGTAGGCCGCCAGCACGGCGTCCACGACGGCCGGTGCGTCGGTGACGGTGAAGTTGATCTCGCCGGACGCTTCGTAGCGCTGGTAGTCGGCCATCATGTCCGACAGCGGCCGGTCCTGTTCGCCGAGCGCGGCCAGCACGTGCAGCCCCGCCAGCATCCCGGAGTCCGCGCCCCAGAAGTCACGGAAGTAGTAGTGCGCGGAATGTTCCCCGCCGAAGATGGCGCCGGTCTCGGCCATCAGCCCCTTGATGTAGGAATGGCCCACCCGGGAACGCACCGCGGTGCCGCCACGCTCGGCGACGAGTTCGGGCACCGCGCGGGAGGTGATGAGGTTGTGGATGATCGTCGCACCGATCTCCCGCTGCAGTTCGCGCGCGGCGACCAGCGCGGTCACCGCCGACGGTGACACCGCCTGGCCCCGTTCGTCAACGACGAAGCAGCGGTCGGCGTCGCCGTCGAAGGCCAGCCCAATATCAGCACCGGTCTTCAGCACGTAAGCCTGCAGGTCGACGAGGTTGGCCGGGTCCAGCGGGTTGGCCTCGTGGTTGGGGAAGGTGCCGTCGAGTTCGAAGAACAGCGGCGAGAGCTCGACCGACGAGATCGGGCCGAGCACCGCGGGAGTGGTGTGGCCGGCCATTCCGTTGCCGGCGTCGACGGCCACCTTCAGCGTGCGCTGCCCGCCGATGTCGACCAGCGACCGGAGGAACGCGCCGTAGTCGGCGAGGACGTCGCGGTGGCTGACGGTGCCGGGCGGGCCGTCGTGGCCGGGGACCCCGGCGATGACCTCGTCGCTGATGGTCGTCAGTCCGGTGTCCTTGCCGACGGGTTTGGCGCCGGCGCGGCAGAGCTTGATGCCGTTGTAGGCGGCGGGGTTGTGGCTGGCGGTGAACATCGCGCCCGGGCAGTCCAGCAGGCCGGAGGCGAAGTAGAGCTGATCTGTCGAGGCCAGGCCGATGTGCACCACGTCGAGTCCCTGGGCCACCACCCCGCTGGCGAACGCCTCGGCCAGGGTCGGCGAACTGGCCCGCATGTCGTGGCCGATCGCCACCTGACCGGCGCTGTCGCGGACCAGCCTGGCAAACGCGGCCCCGACTTCGGAGACGAACTGCTCGTCGATCTCCGCACCCACGAGCCCACGCACGTCGTAAGCCTTGATGACGCGCTGCACCGTCGCGGCGGGCCGGGACATAAAGCTCCTTGGACAGATGGACCGTTGCGCTCAAGCCTAGCCGTCACAGCCCCACTCCCGGCCGCCTCTTGCCGCCGGAACTGTATTCCACGCGCAAAAATCCACGCTGAGACCGCCTGGAATACCGTTCCGGCGGGGAGGGGTCAGTCGGCGGGGTCGGGCAACACGCGCAGATGCCCGCGGCGGCGGCCGTTGGTCTCGGGCCGGTGGGCCGGCTGGGCCATCAGCGCGCCGCCGTGCGCACCGGTGACCGGATCGCTGAAACCCGTCGTGAAGCCGGACACCGGCGCGCCGTTGGTTTTGCCTTCGCGCACCGCATCGGCGAGCGCGACCAGGTCGTCGTCGTCGGGGTTGGTCGGCAGCGGGCCGGCGTGGCGAACCAGTTCCCAGCCGCGGGGCGCGGTGATGCGACCGGCGTGCAGCACGCACAGATCCCAGGAGTGCGGCTCGGACACCGTGGCCAGCGGTCCCACTACAGCTGTCGAGTCGGAATAGACGAACGTGAGCGTCGCGACTGCATAGTGAGGGCACCCAGGCCGGCAGCAGCGACGGGGAACATTCACAGCGAGAGGTTAGCGTGCAGCGTCGCCCGCATGTCGGCGGACACGCGCAGCCTCGGGCCGCCCGACTCCCAACCGTTACGATCTTTTCCGTGACCGGGCTCAACCACCGGGGCTCGCGGCGGGGCCGTGAGATGCGGGGGCCGCTGCTCCCGCCCACTGTGCCGGGCTGGCGCAGCCGCGCCGAGCGTTTCGACATGGCAGTGCTGGAGGCCTACGAACCGATCGAGCGCCGCTGGCACGAGCGGGTGGCGTCGCTGGACGTGGCGGTCGACGAGATTCCCCGGATCTCCCCGAAGGACCCGGACAGTGCGCAGTGGCCACCGGAGGTGGTCGCCGACGGCGCCGTCGCGCTGGCCCGCCTGATACCGGCGGGGGTCGACGTCCGCGGTAACGCTACGCGGGCGCGAATTGTGTTGTTCCGCAAGCCGATCGAGCGACGGGCTAAGGACACCGTCGAGCTGACCGATCTGTTACACGAATTGCTGGTGGCGCAGGTGGCCACCTATCTGGGCGTCGAGCCGTCCGTGATCGACCCGACGCTGGATGAGGATTGAGGGTCGGGAACTCAGATGATGCCGCGCTTGATGCGCCGGCGCTCCCGCTCGGAGAGGCCGCCCCAGATGCCGAAGCGCTCGTCGTGGGCCAGTGCGTAGTCGAGGCATTCGTCGCGCACCTCGCAGCCCATGCAGATTCGCTTGGCCTCGCGGGTCGATCCGCCCTTTTCCGGGAAGAACGCCTCGGGGTCGGTCTGAGCGCACAGCGCGCGCTCTTGCCATTGGTCTTCTTCGGAGATTGCCGAGTCGTCTCCGAAGAATTCGTCGTGCTCGGCCATGCCGGGCACCAAACTCAGTTGCGGGCGCCCGCCCCCCGCGGTCGGTACCGGTCCGGTCTGGAGGTGCGGTGCACTTCCCACCGAGCCGAGGAGCCTGTTGTCGAACGGGGCCGAATTACCGAAATCGGCCTGCTCATAAGCCATGTTCCCCTCCTCATTGGTCTCGTAGATCCGTGTATGCCGGCCCCACTATTTCTCAATGTGGCCATCCCAATTCGAACAAGTGATCGAATCTCGGTCTGCGACACCGGAACCGGCCGGCCAACCGCGAAATGACACTGGTGTGATTAGACACGCGTTAGCTGCATCGGTCAAGCGCTAGAACAGGAATTCATACCATTCCGTAACCCGAAACCGGCGCGTCGCGTTGTGGCGTGTCTATCACTCTCCCGCCCACCACCCGATCACTCTCCCGCCCACCACCCGTCGCGGCACCCTCCGGGCGGACCCCGGCCCGCCCTACGGCCTAGTCTCGGTCGGTGTGAAGGTCACTGTTCTGGTCGGCGGTGTCGGTGGTGCGCGCTTCCTATTGGGGGTGCAGCACTTATTGGGCTTGGGACAGTTCGGCACCGACGATACCGGTGAGCACGAAGTGACTGCTGTGGTCAATGTGGGCGATGATGCCTGGATGTTCGGGGTGCGCATCTGCCCGGACCTCGACACCTGCATGTACACCCTCGGCGGCGGCATCGACCCCGAGCGCGGCTGGGGGCACCGCGATGAAACCTGGCACGCGAAGGAAGAACTCGCCGCCTATGGTGTGCAGCCCGACTGGTTCGGCCTGGGCGACCGGGATCTGGCCACCCACCTGGTGCGCAGCCAGATGCTTCGGGCGGGCTTTCCGCTGTCGCAGGTGACCGAGGCGCTGTGCCATCGCTGGTCGCCGGGCGCACGGCTGCTGCCGGCCAGCGACGACCGCAGCGAAACCCACGTCGTGATCACCGATCCGGAAGACGGCGAGAAGCGCGCCATCCACTTCCAGGAGTGGTGGGTACGCCACCGCGCCAAAGTGCCCACCGACAGCTTCGCTTTCGTCGGCACCGAATCCGCGACCGCAGCCCCCGGCGTCGTCGAGGCGATCGAGGGCGCCGACGTCGTGCTGATTGCGCCGTCCAACCCGGTGGTCAGCATCGGCCCGATCCTGGCGATCGGCGGAATCCGCAGCGCGCTGCGCACCACCGCGGCGCCGGTGATCGGCTACTCCCCGATCATCGCCGGAAAGCCATTGCGCGGCATGGCCGACACCTGCCTGTCCATCATCGGGGTGGCCAGCACGTCGGAGGCGGTCGGCGCGCACTACGGTGCGCGGTCGTCGACCGGCATCCTCGACGGCTGGCTCGTACACGAGGGCGACGACGCGGTAGTCGACGGCGTGGACGTGCGCGCGGCACCGCTGTTGATGAGCGAGCCCGCCGGGACCGCCGAGATGGTGCGAGCCGGAATGGATCTGGCCGGGGTCACTCCATGAGTGATCACGGCACCTCCGCGCCCGTCGAGATCCTGCCGGTGCCCGGGCTGCCCGAGTTCCGTCCGGGCGACGACCTGGCCGCCGCCCTCGCCACCGCAGCACCGTGGTTGCGCGACGACGACGTCGTCGTGGTGACGTCGAAGGTGCTGTCGAAGTGTGAAGGCCGCATGGTCGACGCCCCGGCCGACCCCGAGCTGCGGGACACGTTGCGGCGCAAGCTCATCGACCGTGAGGCGGTGCGGGTGCTGGCGCGCAAGGGCCGCACGCTGATCACCGAGAACGCGTTGGGTCTGGTGCAGGCGGCCGCGGGGGTGGACGGGTCCAACGTGGACACCCACGAGCTCGCGCTGCTGCCGGTCGACCCCGACGGCAGCGCCGCGAAGCTCGCGGCGGCACTGCGGCAGCGCCTCGGCGTCACCGTCGGCGTCGTCGTCACCGACACGATGGGCCGCGCCTGGCGCACCGGGCAGACCGATGTCGCGATCGGTGCGTCCGGGCTGACGGTGCTGCACGGCTACGCAGGCGAACACGACGAGCACGGCAACGAGCTGATCGTCACCGAGATCGCCGTGGCCGACGAGATCGCCGCGGCCGCCGACCTGGTGAAGGGCAAGCTGACCGCGGTGCCGGTGGCGGTGGTGCGGGGTCTGACGCTGCGTGACGACGGTTCCAGCGCACGCACGCTGGTGCGGGCTGGCGAGGAGGACCTGTTCTGGCTGGGCACCGAGGAGGCCATCGCGCTGGGCCGCTCGCAGGCCCAGCTATTGCGCCGGTCGGTGCGCTCGTTCAGTGACGAGGCGGTGGCACCCGGCCTGATCGAGGCTGCGGTGTCGGAGGCGCTGACCGCCCCGGCGCCGCACCACACCCGGCCGGTGCGGTTCGTCTGGGTGCAGGATCCGGCGGTGCGGGTGGCGCTGCTCGACGCGATGAAAGACCGGTGGCGGGAGGACCTCTCCGGCGACGGACGCGATCCCGATTCCGTCGAACGCCGGGTGTACCGCGGCCAGATCCTCTACGACGCACCCGAACTGATCATCCCGTTCATGGTGCCCGACGGGGCGCACGCCTACCCCGACGCGCGTCGCACCGCCGCCGAGCACACCATGTTCACCGTCGCGGTCGGGGCGGCCGTGCAGGCGCTGCTGGTCGCGCTGGCGGTGCGCGGGGTGGGCAGCTGCTGGATCGGGTCGACGATCTTCGCCCCCGATCTGGTGCGCGCGCACCTGTCGTTGCCCGATGACTGGGAACCGTTGGGCGCCATCGCGATCGGCTACCCGCTCACGCCCGAGGGACCCCGGGATCCGGTGCCCAGCGACGGCCTGCTGGTGCGGAAATGAGCCTGCACCGGTCGGCGGTCGACACGCTGAACGCCTGGCGGCCCGCCGACCCCGCGCAGGACACGTTGCGGCACGCGGTGCTGGCCTTTCTCGATGCACGGGCCGACGCGTGCCTGCGCGAGTGCGTGCCGGGACATCTGACCGCCTCGGCGCTGGTGCTCGACCACAGCGGCAGCCACGCGCTGCTCACCTTGCATCCGCGGGTCGGACGCTGGCTGCAGCTGGGCGGTCATTGTGAGCCCGACGACGAGAGCGTGGTCGCGGCGGCCCTGCGGGAGGCCACCGAAGAGTCCGGGGTCGCGGGGCTGACCATCGACCCGACACCGGCCGCGCTGCACGTCCACCCGGTGACCTGTTCGCTGGGTGTGCCGACGCGGCACCTCGACGTGCAGTTCGTGGTGCGCGCCCCGCGCGGCGCCGAGATCGAACGCAGCGACGAGTCGCTGGATCTGCGGTGGTGGCCGCTTGCCGAACTGCCCGACGAGAGCGACCACGGCCTCACCCAACTCGCCGCCGCCGCACTCTCCCGGTGACCGCTGAATGTGGCCTACCGTGGGTAGTCGAGAGGTGAGGCGGTGATCGGCAGTGGCAAGTGACTCATCTCAGGACCCGTCGGACGCGTCGCTACGTCCGAATTGGCAGGGCGTCCTGCCCACGGGCGCTGACCCGTTGTTCGTCGGTATCGGTGCGATCTGTGACACCGCGGCGCGGCTGACCGGCTCCGATGGCGCTGCGCTCGCCGTGTTGACTCCGATGCGGGGTGTCCGGGAGTTGGTCTACGCCACCGACGCGATGGCCCAGCAGATCGACGAGGTGCAGTTCACCATGGGTGAGGGTCCGTGCCTGGAGGCCTACCACGAGGACCGGCCACAGCTGTGCGCGCAGCTCGACGACAAGACACTGGCCCGGTGGCCGGCGTTCTCCGCCGAATTGGTCGGCCTCGACGTCGCGGCGCTGTTCGCGTTCCCCGTTCCCGGCCAACACCGGCCGATGGGGGTGCTGGAGCTATCGGCGCACCGCCGGCGCTCTCAGCGTCGGGGCACACCAGTCGGCGCAGCTCTGTGCCGCGGCGCTGCAGCGGACGCTGGAGTCCAACTGGGCCGATCATCTGCGACACAGCACCAGCGAAGAGGCGGCCATCGAAGCTGCCGCGCTCAGCGGGTCCGGCGCAGCCAACGG
The DNA here is from genome assembly GCF_049683355.1 of Mycobacterium sp. Taxonomy (GTDB): domain Bacteria; phylum Actinomycetota; class Actinomycetes; order Mycobacteriales; family Mycobacteriaceae; genus Mycobacterium. The sequence continues at coordinate 9,511 of NZ_JBAUJB010000316.1, read as the reverse complement.
AGATCCGTTCACCCGCCAGCAGGTGTATGTCGCCGCCGGAATGATCGCGGTGCAGCTGGAGATCTCCACCTCTGCCGCGCTGGACCGGTTGCGCGCCTACGCTTTTTCCCACCACGCGTCCGTCACCGCCGTTGCCGCCGACGTGGTGGCCCGGCGGCTGCCGTTCCGCCACCTCGACGATTCGAGCGTCGACCCATGAGGTCGTGCCTGACCCGGAAAGGGCGCCGATGACCCCGCAGCGGGACCAGTTGGCCATCGCCGCACTAACCGCGATGCTCGCTGACGAATTCGACCTACCCACAGTGCTGGACACCGTCGCCTACAACGCGCGCGCGAGCTTCGACGCGTCGTCGGCGGCCGTCGTGCTTCTCGGCGCCCGGGATGGGACCGATGACCTCGGGATGCAGGTGGTCGCCGAAGCGCTGCCGCAGTCCACCGACTCCGACCTGGGTTTCCTCACGTCCGGGCCTGCGCTGGCCAGCGCCCGCGACGGAGCGGTGACGATGGTCGCCGACCTGGCCGACGCCAGTGACACCCGCTGGCCCACCTACCGCCGCGACGCCCTGCGCGCCGGCATGCGTGGCGTGCGCGCGTTTCCGCTGGTCCTGCTCGGTTCCTCGGTGGGCACGCTGGTGATCCACACCGGCGACCCGTGGGGTGCACAGCGACCCAACGCCGTCGGCCAGACGCTGGCCAACCTCGCCGCCATCGCGATCTCGATCGCTCCGCACCTGTCCCAGCGGCGCGGCGACACCAAGGACACCATCGAGAGCGTGCTGCAGGGCACGGTGACGATCGCTACCGCGACCGGCATCGTCGCCGAGCTCGCCGATCTTGATGTGGCCGCAGCTCGGCTGCAGCTGCACCGGTTGGCGCGTGCCCACCAGGCGACGGTGGGCTCCTACGCCGAGCGGATCGTCACTGCTTTCAACAGCGACCCCGAACGCTTGGCGTCGTCGGGTTTGCTGGCGCTTCCCGAGGTGCTTCCGCCGCCGCCGCACATCAACACCTGAATCGGGCCACCCGGATGGGCAGGACCGATTCCGGGTAGGCTTCAGCCAGTTGTGAATGCACTCTCTGGGGAGGTGAGCGCTGTGGTGAGAGCGAATCATCAGGAAGATCCGCTGGCCGCAGCGATGGCCGACCTGGTCAACAACTTCGCCAGCCCGTCGGATGTCACAGAGATCTTGGAGACCGTGACCGCCAGCGCCGTCGAGTTGATTCATGAAATCGATTTTGCCGACGTACTGCTCATCGACGAGGACCTGCATCGGTCGATGGCCCCGACGGCACCGTTCCTCGCCGAACTCGACGACGTGCAACTCGAACTGCACGAAGGACCGTGCCTGACCGCCGCTGTCGAGGACGCGACAGTCGTCTGCACCGACCTCACCGTGGAGGCACGCTGGCCCCGGTTTGCGGCCGCTGCCACCGAAGCCGGCGTCAAGAGCATGATGTCGTTTCAGCTCTACACCTACCCGACGCAGTCGCGCGGCGGGCGTGGCGGTCGCGGTGCCCTGAACCTGTTCAGCCGCAACAGGTATGACTTCACCATGGAGGATCGCACGATCGGCGCGATGCTCGCCGCCCACGCGGCGGTGGCGCTGATCTCTGCTGACCGGCAGACGCAGTTCGAGTCGGCGTTGGCCAGCCGCGACCTGATCGGCCAGGCCAAGGGCATGATCATGGAACGCTTCAAGGTCGACGCCACCCACGCATTCAACCTGTTGGCCAAGCTGTCGCAGGACGGCAACACGCCGCTGCGGGTCATCGCCCAGCACATCGTCGACAGCGCCTAGCTTTCGCCGCGGAATAGCGTTCCTGGCTGCTCAAGCCGGCCATTTCACAACCTTGCCTTCACTCTCGCGAAGCTGCCACGCCCGCGTCACCCAGGCTTCGATTTCCCGAGGCCGGTCACCGGTGATCACCCGGATGTGCATCCAGCCGGCGGCGATGATCCTGCGCAGGCGTCTCGCGTCCCATCGGTACTGATCGGTATTGGTGCGATGGTGCTCGCCGTCGTACTCCACCGCGATCTTCTGCTCGCGCCACCCCATGTCGAGATAGGCGAAGGCGTGACCGAACTCGTCGAACACCGGAATCTGGGTCTGAGGTCGCGGGAAGCCGGCGTCGATCAGCACGAGACGCAGCCACGTCTCCTTCGGTGACTGCGCGCCCGCGTCCATCAGTTCAACGGCTTCGCGGCACAGCCGTACCCCGTTGGTCCCCCGGTATCGGTGGGTGAGTTCGAGGATTGCGGCTGCGGTGACGCCGGTGGCCGCGGCGAGCGCGTCGAGGTGAGCAACCGCTTGGCCGCGTGGCAGATGACGGCCGAGGTCCAGCCCGGTTCGTGCCAGGGTGGCCACAGCCATACCGTTGATCCAGGTGATCTCGCCGGCAGCGATTCGCTCTCGGCGTGTGATGATGCCGCCGGGTGGGCGATTGTTCGCGTGCAGTATTTCGACGGGCGCCTCTGCAGCGATCCACTTGGAACCGTGCAACGCCGAGGCGGCCCGGCCGGTGATCACACCGCGTCGTCCTGACCAAAGCCAGGCGCCCTCGGTCCGGTGCGTCAGCGTCGGCTCGGCGGATTTCGGCACGTAGATGTCGGGGTAGATGGGGCGGTAGTTCCATCGAAGTTGTCCACGGGTGACAGTTCCGGCGGTGACGGCGTGCGAGCCCACAATGACTTCCCCCATGCGAAGAGCATGCCGCCACCGCGCGCCGTGGTCGTGAGTGTGAAGCCAGGGCTGTGGATAACTCGGATTTCACAGCCAGGAACGCTATTCCGCGTTCCGCGGCCGCCGGCCGGCCGCAGCTAGACGTCGGTGGAGAAGCGCAGGCCGCCGTCGGGCAGCGTCACCCCCGGCCACACCCTGGCGCCGCGCAGCAGTTCGCAGCGGGCCCCGATGTCGGCCCCGTCGCCGATCACGCCGTCACGGATCAGCGCCCGCGGCCCGATCCGCGCGCCGAAGCCGATGATGGACCGCTCGATGACGGCCCCGGCCTCCACGCGCACGCCGTCGAAGATCACCGCCCCGTCCAGCCTGGCGCCGCCGGAGATCTCCGCGCCGCGGCCCACCACCGTGCCGCCGATCAGCAACGCGCCGGGGGCCACCGACGCGCCGTCGTGCACCAGCGATTCGCCGCGCTGGCCTTTCAGCGCCGGCGACGGGGCGATGCCACGCACCAGGTCGGCAGACCCACGCACAAAATCCTCGGGCGTGCCCATGTCGCGCCAGTAGGTGGCGTCGACGTAGCCGCACACCCGCCGACCGTCAGCCAGCAGCTGGGGGAACACCTCGCGCTCCACCGACAGCGCGCGCCCGGTGGGGATCTGCTCGATCACCGAGCGCTTGAAGACGTAGCAGCCGGCGTTGATCTGGTCGGTCGGCGGGTCTTGCGTCTTCTCCAGGAACGCGGACACCACTCCGTCGGAATCTGTTGGCACACAGCCGAATGCGCGTGGATCGCCGACGCGCACCAGATGCAGCGTCACATCGGCTTCCCGCTCGGCGTGCGAGTCCAGCAGTGCGCGCAGATCGCAGCCGGACAGCACGTCGCCGTTGAACACGATCGCGGTGTCGTGCCGCAGCCGGGACGCGACGTTGGCGATGCCGCCGCCGGTGCCCATCGGTTCGTCCTCGACGACGTACTCGATCTGCAATCCGAGCTTGGAGCCGTCGCCGAACTCGGACTCGAACACCTCGGCCTTGTACGACGTCCCCAGCACCACGTGCTCGATGCCGGCCTCGGTGATCCGGGAGAGCAGGTGGGTCAGGAACGCCAGCCCGGCGGTCGGCAGCATCGGTTTGGGCGCCGACAGTGTCAGGGGCCGCAGCCGCGTGCCCATTCCACCGACCAGTACGACAGCATCAACCTCGGCTGGATTGACCATCAGCGTCCTTTCGCCTGCGCGCGGCGGGCCTTGAGCGAACTGCGCACCGCCAGACTGGACCGCGCCCCCAGAGCCCCCCGGAAAGCCCACCGTAACGGTGCCTGCCACCATTTGGGGTACCTATCGGCGAGGAAGAGATAGGTGCTGACGTGGTGGGCGGCCAGGTTGCGGGCCGGGTCGCGGCCGGTGGAGTGCCCCTTGGCGTGCAGCACCTCGGCCGAGGGCACGTAGACGTTCTGCCAGCCCGCCCGGCCGAGCCGGTCTCCCAGGTCGACGTCCTCCATGTACATGAAGTAGCGCTCGTCGAATCCGGAGACCTCTTCGAACGCCGAGGGGCGCAGCAGCAGGCACGAGCCCGACAGCCAGCCGACGGCGCGCTCGCTGGGGTCGGTGCGTTCCTGGCGGTAGACCGCTGACCACGGGTTCGACGGCCACACCGGTCCGACGACGGCGTGCATGCCGCCCCTGATGATCGACGGCAGGTGCCGCGCCGACGGGTACACCGAGCCGTCGGGGTCGTGGATCAGCGGTCCGAGCGATCCGGCTCGGGGCCAGCGGCCGGCGGCCTCGATCAACAGGTCGATGCTGCGCGGCCCCCACTGCACGTCGGGGTTGGCGACGATGAAAAAGTCTGTCCCGGAGACGCATTCGCTGACGGCGCGGTTGACGGCGGTGCCGTAGCCGAGGTTGGCGCCGGTGCGCAGCAACCGCACGTTGGGATAGCGCCCGAGCGCCTCCTCCGGCGCGCCGTCGGTGGATCCGTTGTCGGCCATGACGACGGTGACGGGGCGGTCGGTGGCGTGTGACAGCGTGGCGAGGAACCGATCAAGATGCGGGCCCGGCGAATACGTCACCGTCACGACAAACAGTTCGTCGCTCACGCCAGCGCTGCCGATCTCACGGCGTAGAGGGTAGCGGTCCGGCAGCTGCCATCGCGGCGGCCACTGCGTCGCGCCACGGCCGCAGCGGTGTCAGGCCGGCCGCGGCGGACTTGACCTCGGACAACGCTGAATACGGCGGGCGCGGCGCGGGGCGCGGGTGCCGGTCGCTGCCGACGGGCTTCACGCGTGCCGGGTCGGCGCCGACCTCCTCGAAGATCGCCTGCGCCTGCTCGTACCGGCTGCAGGCACCGCCGTTGGCGGCGTGCAGCACCGCCTCGCTGATCTCGCAGTCGGCGACCTGCAGCAGCGCGTCGGCCAGGTCGACGACGTAGGTGGGTGACCCGATCTGGTCGGCCACCACGTCAACGGTGTCCGTTCCGGCAGCGGCGCGGCGGATCCCGGTGGCGAAGTCCGAGCCGTCGTCGCGGCCCTCGTAGATCCACGCGGTGCGCACGATGTACGCCGTCGGCATGGCCGACAGCACCGCGAACTCGCCGGCGAGCTTGGTCCGGCCGTACACCGACAGCGGGCCCACGGGGTCGTCGATGTCATACGGCCGGGGTTCACCGCCGGGGAACGTGCCGCTGAACACGTAGTCGGTCGACAGGTGGATCAGCGACGCACCGGCCCGCGCGCACGCGTGGGCGACGTACTCGGCGCCGACTGTGTTGACCGCGGCGGCACGGTCGGGGTCGTCCTCGGCGGCGTCGACCTTGGTGTAGGCAGCGCAGTTGACGACGACGTCGTCGGCGGAGATGAACCGCTCGGAGGCCGACGGGTCGGTGATATCACACTCCTCAGACGTCAGCGCGAGCACGTCGCGGCCCTGCTGGTGGGCCTGACCTGCCAAGACCCGTCCGACCAGGCCACCTGCTCCGGTGATGACGATCCGTGACGACATCTGTCGAGTTTGGCACGCCGGTGCGCGCTACCCGGCATGTGGCCCGCTCGCCAGTAACCTGGCCAAATGCCTGCTGCTCAGCTGATGCGTGTCATTTCCCTGGCCGCGGCACTGGCGATCGTCCTCGGCACCGGTCTGGCGTGGGGCAAGATCCGCTCGTTCGAATCCGGGATCAACCAGATCAACCCGATCGCGCTGGGCAAAGGTGGCGACGACGGCGCGATCGACGTGCTGCTGGTGGGGATGGACAGCCGCACCGACGCGCACGGCAATCCGCTGTCGCAGGAAGAGTTGGCGGTACTGCGCGCGGGCAACGACGTCTCCACCAACACCGACACGATCATCCTGATCCGCATCCCGAACAACGGGAAGTCGGCGACGGCGATCTCCATCCCGCGCGACTCCTATGTGGAGGCCCCCGGGCTCGGGAAGATGAAGATCAACGGGGTGTACGGCTCGGTGCACCTGGAGAAGATGATCGAGCTCGTCGAGCAGCAGGGTGAGGATCCCGCCGTCGCCGAACCGATCGCCCAGGACGCCGGCCGCGAGGAGCTGATCAAGACCGTCGCCAACCTCACCGGCGTCACCGTCGACCACTACGCCGAGATCGGCCTGCTCGGGTTCGCGTTGATCACCGACGCCCTCGGCGGCGTCGACGTGTGCCTCAACGCGCCTGTCTACGAACAGCTTTCGGGCGCCGACTTCCCCGCCGGCTGGCAGAAGCTCAACGGCGCGCAGGCGCTGAGCTTCGTCCGCCAGCGTCACGACCTGCCCCGCGGCGACCTGGACCGGGTGACCCGCCAGCAGGCGGTCATGGCGTCACTGGCCCACGAGGTGATCTCCAGCAAGACGCTGTCCAGCCCGGCGACGCTGAACCGGCTCGAGCAGGCGGTGCAGCGCTCGGTGGTGCTCTCCGATGACTGGGACATCATGGACTTCGTCGAGCAGCTGCAGAAGCTCGCCGCGGGCAACGTCGCGTTCGCGACCATCCCGATCGTCGAGGAAGCCGGCTGGAGCGACGACGGCATGCAGAGCGTGGTGCGCGTCGACCCCAGCGAGGTCGAGAACTGGGTGGGCAGCCTGTTGGACGAACAGGAAGAGGGCAACACCGAGGAGCTGGCCTGGACCCCGGACAAGACCACCGTCGACGTCCTCAACGACACCGACGTCAACGGGCTGGCCGCCGCGGTCTCCCATGTGCTCGACGGCAAGGGCTTCGCCTCGGGCAACGTCGGCAACAACGAGGGCTCCCCGGTGTCGGCGAGCCAGGTGCAGGCCGCCAAGGTCGACGATCTGGGCGCCCAGGCGGTCGCGCAGGATCTCGGTGGGCTGCCGGTGGTCCAGGTCGACGGCGTGCCGGAAGGCTGGGCGCGGGTGGTGCTGTCCGACGACTACACCGGGCCGGGGTCGGGGCTGGACGGCACCGACGTCACGCTGTCCGCGCCGCTGAACAATGCGGCGGGCGCCGCAACGGCCGTCGACGCGCCGCCGCCGATCATCACGGCCGGCTCCAGCGACCCGCAGTGCGTCAACTGACGTGAGCACCGTCAGCTCGGCCGTCCTCGACCCACTGATGGCCACCAACCCGGCCGGCCCGCGCATCACCTACTACGACGACGCCACCGGCGAACGCATCGAGTTGTCCACCGCGACGCTGGCCAACTGGGCGGCCAAGACCGCCAACCTGCTGCGCGACGAGATGGGAGCGACGCCGGGTAGCCGGGTCGCGGTGCTGTTGCCCGCGCACTGGCAGACCGCGGCGGTGCTGTTCGGGGTGTGGTGGATCGGGTGTGAGGTGGTGTTGGCCGGCGCCGAGAACCCGGAGGCCGACATCGCGCTGTGCACCGCGGACCGGCTGGACGAGGCCGACGCCGCCGTGGGCATGGGCGAGATCGCGGTGCTGTCGCTGGACCCGTTCGGCAAGCCGGTGCCCGATCTTCCCGTCGGGGTGACGGATTACGCGACGTCGGTGCGGGTGCATGGCGATCAGATCGTCCCCGAGCGGGTGCCGGGGCCGGCGCTGGGCGGCCGCTCGGCCGACGACGTGCTGGCTGCGGCGCGGGCTTCCGCCGCGGCGCAGGGGCTGACTGCTGAGGACCGGATCATGTCGACGGCGGCGTGGGAGACGGCCGACGACATCGTCGAGCGCCTGCTTGCCGTGTACGTCGTCGGCGCCTCACTGGTACAGGTGGCGAACCCGGACCCCGATTTGCTGGACCGTCGACGTCAGACTGAGAAACTGACGCGCGCGTCGCTGTGACCAGATTGTTTCCATTGCCACAGAGTGCCCACAGCATGTAGGTTCACAATGTTCTGTGTCACGACGATTAAGTTTTGGCAAAGATCACACGCTGGGGGCCGTCCGTGAGGAGGCGCGACGATGGAGTCGACCATCACCGCGATCGTGCTCGTTGTCGCCCTGTCCGTCTGGCATCTGCGTAACCGCCGCCACCCTGGTTGGCGGGCCAGCGCCGACGGCCGCTTCACCATCTTCTGCGGGTACGCGCTCGTCGTCTTCGCGGTGTACTGGCTCGTGTCGGCGCCGACCGCGTGGGAGTGGGCGCTGGGCAACCTGTGGGCGCTCGCGGCGATGATGGCGTTCGTCACCGGCTTCGGCGCGCTGAACCGGGTGACCGCCGAGCACGCCGAGTTCGCGCAGCTGCTGGAGTCGCTGGAGCCCGCGACGCAGCAGTAGCGCGCGTGACCACGCTCTGGTTGCGACGCACTACCCTCAACGCCGTGGATCGCTCCGCTCTCGACGTCGACGCCGTTCGTGCCGTGCTCCCTGCCACCGAGTTCCGGCGGGTCGACGTCGTCTCCGAAACGGGGTCGACGAACGCCGATCTGATCGCGCGGGCGGCCGGCGGTGAGGACATCGCGGGTGCCGTGCTGCTGGCAGAGCACCAGAGCGCGGGACGGGGACGTCACGGCCGCAGCTGGTCGGCGCCGGCACGCTCGCAGATCTCGATGTCGCTGGGCGTCGACACCAGCGGCGTGGCACCCGACGCGTGGGGGTGGCTGCCGCTGCTCACCGGCCTGGCCGTCGCACACACGGTTCGCGACCTCGACGTCGACGCAGGGCTCAAGTGGCCCAACGATGTTCTGGTCGGCACCGGGAAGCTGGCCGGGATTCTGGCCGAGGTGGCCGCTCCGGTGATCGTCGTCGGCCTGGGCCTCAACGTCAGCCTGACCGAGGACGAGCTGCCGGATCCGAACGCGGTGTCGCTGAGCATGCTCGGCCAGGACGTCGACCGCACCATGCTGACTGCTCTGCTGCTGGCCGCGCTGAGCGACGGGCTGGCGCGGTGGCGCACCTCGGATGCGACGCTGGCGGCCGACTACCGCGCGGTGAGCACCACCATCGGCACCCGGGTCCGGGCGACCCTGCCTGGCGACGCTGAGATCGTCGGCACCGCAACGGGTATCGACGACGGCGGTCGGCTGCTGATCGACCACGCGGGGACGACGGTGACGGTGTCCGCAGGCGACATCACGCATCTGCGGCCGGCGTAGCTGGTTGCCGCGAGTGTGAAGCCAGGGTCGTGGATCGGCCCCCAATCACAGCCCGGAGTGCTATTCCGCGGCACTACTTGTCGCGATCGATGAGGACCGTGTCGAGGCGTTCGGCGATCTGTTGCAGGCCAGCCGCCGTTCCGTCGAACCTTCCGCGCATCTCGGCAAACCCCCGATCGACCTGCTCACGTAGATCGACGAAGTCCTGTCGCATGGCGTTGAAGCTCGCGGTGGTGGCCCTGCGGAAGTCGCGGATCTCGCCGCGGATCTCGCCGACGTCTCGATCGGCGGCCCCGGCGAGCACACGCGCTGCCGCCG
>NZ_JBAUJB010000315.1:0-6462 GCF_049683355.1 Mycobacterium sp. | reverse complement strand
CCACCAACCTGGCCCTGCAACTCGGCAAGAAGGTCGGCGCCAATCCGCGTGAGCTGGCCGGCTGGCTGGCCGCGGCGCTGGCCGACCAGCGTGGCATCGCGGCCGCCGACGTCGCCGGACCCGGGTTCGTCAACCTCCGGATCGAGGCGTCGGCCCAGAACGTCATCGTCGGAAACGTCATCGCCGCGGGCCCCGGCTACGGCACGTCGGCGGACCTGGGCGTCAAGGTCAACCTGGAGTTCGTCTCAGCCAACCCCACCGGACCCATCCACATCGGCGGGACCAGGTGGGCGGCCGTCGGCGACGCGTTGGGTCGGCTGCTGAGCACCCAGGGCGCCCAGGTGGTACGGGAGTACTACTTCAACGACCACGGCGCGCAGATCGACCGGTTCACCAACTCGTTGATCGCCGCCGCCAAGGGCGACCCCGCCCCCGAGGACGGCTACGCCGGTTCCTATATCGCCGACATCGCCTCGTCGGTGCTCGAGAAGGAACCCGACGCACTGGGCCTGCCCGCCGCCGAGATGCGCGAGACCTTCCGTGCGATCGGCGTGAACCTGATGTTCGACCACATCAAGGAATCGCTGCACCAGTTCGGCACCAACTTCGACGTCTACACCCACGAAGACTCGATGCACACCTCCGGTCGCGTCGACCAGGCCATCGCCAAGCTGCGCGAGACCGGCAGCATCTACGAGTCCGACGGCGCAGTCTGGTTGCGCACCACCGACTTCGGTGACGACAAGGACCGCGTCGTGATAAAGAGCGACGGTCAGCCCGCCTACATCGCAGGCGACCTCGCGTACTTCCTGGACAAGCGGCAACGCGGTTTCGACCTGTGCATCTACATGCTCGGCGCCGACCACCACGGCTACATCGCCCGCCTGAAGGCCGCCGCCGCGGCGCTCGGTGACGACCCCGACACCGTCGAGGTGCTCATCGGCCAGATGGTCAACCTGGTCCGTGACGGGCAACCGGTCCGGATGAGCAAGCGGGCCGGCACGGTCATCACGCTCGACGACCTCGTCGACGCCATCGGGGTGGACGCCGCCCGCTATGCGCTGATCCGCAGCTCGGTCGACACCCCGATCGACATCGACCTGGCGCTGTGGTCCTCGGCGTCGGCCGAGAACCCGGTCTACTACGTGCAGTACGCCCATGCGCGGCTGTCGGCGCTGGCCCGCAACGCCGCCGAACTGGGCATCACTCCCGGCACCGACCATCTCGACCTGCTGACCCATGACAAGGAAGGCACGCTGATCCGCAACATCGGCGAGTTTCCCCGGGTCTTGAAGACCGCCGCCGACCTGCGTGAGCCCCACCGCGTGTCGCGCTATCTGGAAGACCTGGCCGGCGACTACCACCGCTTCTACGACTCGTGTCGGGTGCTCCCGCAGGGTGACGAGCAGCCCGGCCCACTGCATGCCGCGCGGCTGGCGCTGTGTCAGGCCACCCGCCAGGTCATCGCCAACGGACTGAACATCCTCGGTGTCAGCGCTCCGGAGCGGATGTGAACGCGCATCCGGCCGGCCCCCGGCACGCCGAAGAGATCCACCACGGCGGGGCGCCCGATCGTCCGCGCAGCGCCGCCGATGTGCTGGTGCTGGCGCCGAATGTGTGGCCGGACAACGCGGTCCGCGGTGACGACGGTGTGGTGTCGATCGCCGGGGTCCCGGTCACCGAGATCGCCGCGGAGTTCGGCACGCCGGTGTTCGTCATCGACGAGGCCGACTTCCGGGCACGCTGCCGCGACATCTCGACCGCGTTCGGCGGTGGCGAGTCCGTCCGCTACGCCGCCAAGGCGTTCCTGTGCACCGAGGTGGCCCGCTGGGTCGACGAGGAAGGCCTGTCGCTTGACGTCGCCAGCGGGGGAGAGCTCGCGGTAGCCCTGCACGCCGGGTTCCCGGCCGAGCGGATCGCGTTGCACGGCAACAACAAATCCGTGGCGGAGCTGACGGCGGCGGTCGACAGCGGTGTCGGGCACGTGGTGCTGGACTCGATGATCGAGATCGATCGCCTCGACCGGATCGCGGAGGCGGCCGGCGTCGTGCAGGACGTGCTGGTGCGCGTCACGGTCGGGGTCGAGGCGCACACCCACGAGTTCATCTCCACCGCCCACGAGGACCAGAAGTTCGGGTTGTCGCTGGCCAGTGGCGCCGCCATGGCTGCGGTGCGCGCGGTCTTCCAGGCCGACCATCTGCGCCTGGTCGGCCTGCACAGCCACATCGGCTCGCAGATCTTCGACGTGGCGGGCTTCGAGTTGGCCGCCCACCGGGTGATCGGCTTGCTCAGAGATGTCGTCGCCGAGTTCGGTGTCGACAAAACCGCGCAGATCGCGATCGTCGACCTCGGGGGCGGACTGGGCATCTCCTACCTCCCGCAGGACCATCCGCCGCCGATGAAGGAACTGGCCGACAAGCTGCAGGCGATCGTGCGCAGCGAATCGGCCGCCGTGGGTCTGCCCGCGCCGAAGCTGGTGGTCGAACCGGGGCGCGCGATCGCCGGGCCGGGCACCATCACCCTCTACGAGGTCGGCACTGTCAAGGACGTCGCCGTGGCCTCCGACAGGCACCGGCGGTACGTGAGCGTCGACGGCGGGATGAGCGACAACATCCGGACCTCGCTGTACGGCGCGGAGTACGACGTGCGGCTGCTCTCGCGGGTCAGCGAAGCCGTACCGACACTGTCCCGCGTTGTCGGCAAGCACTGCGAGAGCGGCGATATCGTCGTGCGCGACGCATGGATGCCCGATGACGTGGCTCCGGGCGATCTACTGGGGGTCGCCGCGACCGGCGCATACTGCTATTCGATGTCGAGCCGCTACAACCTGATCGGCCGGCCGGGCGTGGTGGTCGTGCGTAACAAGCGGACACGCCTGATCCTGCGCCGGGAGACGGTCGATGATCTCTTGAGTTTGGAAGTGAGGTGAGCGTGAGTAACGCAATCGGCGTAGCCGTGCTGGGTCTGGGCAATGTCGGCAGCCAGGTGGTCCGCATCATCAACGAGAGCGCCGCGGATCTGACCGCCCGCATCGGAGCGCCACTGGCGATCCGCGGTATCGGCGTGCGTCGGGTGGACGGCGACCGTGGCGTTCCGGTCGAGCTGCTCACCGACAACATCGAGGAACTGGTATCCCGCGACGACGTCGACATCGTCGTCGAACTCATGGGCCCCGTGGAAACTGCCCGCAAAGCCATCCTGACCGCGCTCGAGCAGGGCAAATCGGTGGTGACCGCCAACAAGGCACTGATGGCGGTGTCCACCGGCGAACTCGCCCAGGCCGCCGAGAACGCACGGGTCGACCTGTATTTCGAGGCAGCCGTCGCCGGCGCCATCCCCGTCGTTCGCCCGCTGACCCAGTCGCTGGCCGGTGACACCGTCCTGCGGGTGGCCGGGATCGTCAACGGCACCACCAACTACATCCTCTCCGAGATGGACAGCACCGGCGCCGACTACGCCTCGGCGCTCGCCGACGCCTGCTCGCTCGGCTACGCGGAGGCGGATCCGACCGCGGATGTCGAGGGCTACGACGCCGCGGCCAAAGCGGCCATCCTGGCCTCCATCGCGTTCCACACCCGGGTCACCACCGACGACGTCTATCGCGAAGGCATCAGCACCGTCACCGCCGCCGACTTCGAGTCCGCGCGCGCCCTCGGTTGCACGATCAAGCTGCTGGCGATCTGCGAACGGCTCACCACCGACGAGGGACAGCAGCGGGTTTCGGCTCGCGTCTACCCGGCGTTGGTGCCCCTGGATCATCCGTTGGCCTCGGTCAACGGCGCGTTCAACGCGGTGGTCGTCGAAGCCGAAGCGGCAGGGCGGCTGATGTTCTACGGTCAGGGCGCCGGAGGCGCGCCGACGGCGTCGGCGGTGTTGGGTGATCTGGTGATGGCGGCCCGAAACCGGGTGCAGGGTGGCCGCGGACCCCGCGAGTCCAAGTACGCCAAGTTGCCGGTGGCGCCGATCGGGTTCATCCCCACCCGCTACTACGTCAACATGAACGTCGCGGACCGCCCGGGCGTTCTGTCGGCCGTCGCAGCGGAGTTCAGCAAGCGCGAGGTCAGCATCGCCGAGGTGCGCCAGGAGGGCATGGTCGACGACGGAGGCCAGCGCTGCGGCGCGCGCATCGTCGTCGTGACCCACCAGGCGACGGACGCGGCACTCTCGGAAACGGTTGCGGCGCTGGCTGACCTGGAGGTCGTGCAGAGTATCAACAGCGTGCTGCGCATGGAAGGGACCACCTAGTGAGCACCACCGCCCCCAGAGCCGTGCATCAGCCGTGGCCTGGTCTGATCGAGGCCTACCGTGACCGGTTGCCCGTCGGCGACAATTGGACACCGATCACGCTGCGCGAAGGCGGCACGCCGCTGCTGCCGGCGCCCCGGTTGTCCGAGTACACCGGCTGCACCGTGCATCTGAAGGTCGAAGGACTCAACCCGACCGGGTCGTTCAAGGACCGCGGCATGACGATGGCGGTGACCGAGGCGGTGGCCCGCGGGCAGCAGGCGGTGCTGTGCGCCTCCACGGGCAACACCTCCGCGTCGGCGGCGGCGTATGCGGCGCGCGCCGGCATCACCTGCGCAGTGCTGGTGCCGCAGGGCAAGATCGCCATGGGCAAGCTGGCCCAGGCGGTCATGCACGGCGCGAAGATCATCCAGATCGACGGCAACTTCGACGACTGTCTCGAGCTCGCCCGCAAGCTCACCTCCGACTTCCCGAGCGTGTCACTTGTGAACTCGGTCAATCCTTTCCGTATCGAGGGGCAGAAGACCGCGGCATTCGAGATCGTCGACGCACTCGGCGACGCACCCGACGTGCACGCGTTGCCCGTAGGCAACGCCGGCAACATCACGGCCTATTGGAAGGGCTACACCGAGTACCACAACGACGGTCTGGCCGCCCGGTTGCCGCAGATGCTGGGCACGCAGGCGGCCGGAGCGGCGCCGCTGGTCCTCGGTGAGCCGGTCAGTGAACCCGAGACCATCGCCACCGCCATCCGGATCGGTTCGCCCGCGTCGTGGACCTCGGCAGTGGAAGCGCAGCAGGAGTCCAAGGGGCGCTTCCTCGCCGCCACCGACGAGGAGATCCTCGCCGCCTACCATCTGGTGGCCCGGGCGGAGGGCGTCTTCGTCGAGCCCGCGTCGGCGGCGAGCATCGCGGGGCTGCTGAAGTCGATCGAAGACGGCTGGGTCGCCAAGGGTTCCACCGTCGTGTGCACCGTCACCGGCAACGGGCTCAAGGATCCCGACACCGCCCTGAAGGGGATGCCCACGGTGATCCCGGTATCCGTCGACCCCGTGGCCGTGGTCGCCAAGCTCGGCCTGGTCTAGAACGGACTCCAGTGACACGCACCCTGCCGCCCGGGCTGACGGCCACCGCTGTGGTCGCGGCCTCGAGTGCCAACCTCGGCCCCGGTTTCGACAGCATGGGTCTCGCCTTGAGTCTCTACGACGAGATCGTGGTCGAGACAACCGAATCCGGCCTCGTCGTCGAAGTCGACGGGGAAGGGGCCGGACAGGTCCCGCTGGACGGTTCCCATCTGGTGGTGCGCGCGATCGAGCGCGGCCTGCGTGAAGTCGGCGCCACTGCGCCGGGCTTGATCGTTCGCTGCCGCAACGACATTCCGCATTCCCGCGGACTGGGCTCCTCGGCCGCGGCCGTCGTAGGCGGCCTCGCCGCCGCCAGTGGCCTTGCCGCCCAGAACGGTTCGACCGCGCTGACGCCGGAGCAGCTGGTCCAGGTGTCCGCCGAGTTCGAGGGCCACCCCGACAACGCGGCAGCGGCGGTGCTCGGCGGGGCGGTGGTGTCCTGGACGGAGTCCGGCGCCGAACGCCCGCGTTATGCGGCAGCCCCGATCGTCCTGCACCCCGACATCACCGTGTTCACCGCAGTGCCGCAGGAGCGTTCGTCGACCGCGGAGACGCGGGTCCTGCTTCCCGAGCAGATCAGCCACACCGACGCACGCTTCAACCTCAGCCGGGCCGCACTGCTCGTCGTCGCGCTCACCCAGCGACCCGATCTGCTCATGGCGGCCACCGAAGACGTCCTGCACCAACCGCAGCGGGCGCCCGCCATGCCCGCGTCCGCGGAATACCTGGCGGTGTTCCGCCGTTGTGGGATTGCAGCGGTGCTTTCCGGCGCTGGACCTGCAGTGCTGGCCTTGAGCACCGTGCCGGATCTGCCGGCGGAAGTCCTCGATTACGGACGAGATCACGGTTTTGCCGTCAGCAAGATGTCGGTGGGCAACGGGGTGACCTGGACATCCGGGGTAGCGGCCCGGCCCTAGCTTGGCCGCGACGCTCGAGCAACACCCGTAACATGTGAATCACGGGGTTTCCGAGGTGCCTCACCTACAAGTGAGCGCGAAGTAGTGCCTGGTGCCTCACGCATGGTGAGCGCGTGGGGGGCTTGCGCTACTTCGTCTTGGCCAATCGGTTGATTGACGGTTGCAATGCTTCCAGG
>NZ_JBAUJB010000314.1:0-13837 GCF_049683355.1 Mycobacterium sp. | reverse complement strand
ATCAGCAACCGCAGCAACTGCTTTCGTTCCCGGATCGTTGTGGTGTCGGCGTCGAACACCGCCCGCAGATCAGCACCCGCGTGGGATAGCCAGGCCACCTCCTCCTCGGTGAGCACCGCCGGCCGGCAGGAAAGCTGCGCGGCCACCCGAATGAGCACCTTGCCGGTCACTCCGCTCTCAACGGCCTCGTGGGCAGCCGCAGTCTCCTCGAGCGGAAAATAGTGCACAGGAAGCCCTTTGGCTTCGCCGACTCCCATGGCCCCGTCGCGGACCGCGGCGGCCACGTCGTCGCGAGCGTTGGCCAGCGCGTCGTCACCGACGGTGTACAGGACCAGGAACTGGTAGCGAACGTTCACCCACATGTTCGAGATGATGTCGAGTTCCACACTGCCGCCACCGTCGTTGGCGTAGATCGAGATTGTCGCGCGGTTCGACACCACGGCCGCGTCGAGCGCGGCGTTCGGCGTCGGGGCGACCTCGACGACGATGTCGACCCCGTCGGGCGCGATCTCGCGGATCGCCGCCGCAGTGTCCCCGGCTCGGTAGTTCACGATGTGGTGGGCGCCCCGCCGAGGCCGCCAGCGCCTCCTTCTCGGGGGTGCTGACGGTGGTGATGACGCGGGCACCGGCCCACCGGGCCAGCTGTATGGCGGCATGGCCGACCGCTCCGGCGCCGCCCGCGACAAGCACCGTAGCGCCGGCGAGGGCTCCGGGCTCCAGCCGCGACGGCCAGCCCTCCGCCACCGTGAGCGCGCGGTGTGCGGTGATCGCCGGCACCCCGAGGCTCGCCCCCACGTCGAAACCGACGGCATCGGGCAGCGGGACCACTGACGTGACGGGTAGCACGACGTACTCCTGGGCCGTACCGTCCGGACGCTGATGCTGGGCCATGAAGACCCAGACCCGATCACCCACCGCGAGGTCGGTGACACCGGCGCCGACGGCGTCCACCACTCCGGCGCCGTCGTGGTGGGGGACCACCTCGGGGAATTCGAGCTGCTGGCCCGGGCTCGTCCCCTTCCTGTGCTTCCAGTCGGTCGGGTTGACACCGGAAAACACGATGCGCACCCGCACCTGCCCGGCATCGGGGTCGGGAACCTCACGGTCTTGCGGTTGCAGAACCGAGATGTCGCCTGTTCGGGAGTAGGTGATCGCCTTCATGAGACGCACAACGCGATGCGCGGCGGCAGATGTTCCAACGTGCCGGCCCGGGTGCGTCGTGCACCCGACGCCGCGATCACCTCACCGCGCTGGTGGAGATGTACTTCCCGGAGCGTGCCCTGCCTGACCGGCTGCCATCACCCACCGGATCCCACCGACAAGCACCCGCCCCACCGCCCGCACTGCCGTGGCTTCCAGGGGCGGGAAGTACGGCAGCGACAGGGGTTTTCGCGCCCACGCAGGGCACGTCGTCCCGGAAGCCGCCCGACACCTGGTCACGCTGCCTGTCAAGAGCGGCCAGGACCGAAAGAGTGACCACATCTCGAAAAATGTCTACTCCGGCCGGCCGATGTTCTACGGTGAGCCGCGGTCGGAATGACCCGGCCGTCAATTTCTGAGAGTGGGAGAGCTATGGCGCAGCTGCCAGCTTGGATGGGTGCGGGCGTGCTCGCTGCCGGTGTGTCTGCCGCGTTGATCGCCGGAACCGACGCCGCCAGCGCCGGCACCGGATCTGACACTTCCGGAGCAGGTGCCAGTTCCTCCGACAGCGCTGATCCCGGCCCCCGCAAGTCCCGTGACACGGACAAGACCGACTCGCCCAGCCCGGCCGATACGGACACCGATACCGAAACCGACGCGGATACCGGAGCAGACGACCCGGACACAGACGACGTCGCCGACGAGGCCGAGGACATCGCGGCTGACTCGGATGAGGACGCCGGGTCCGACGCTTCGGCCGACCCGAGTTCGGATGACGCCGGTCCCGTCGATCACGACGACGTCACCGAGTCGATCGAACGACCCGACACCGTCGACGAGTTGACTCCCGAACTCGAGCAGGTCAACGCGCCTGCCGAGGATTCCGCGGAGCCGCCATCCGTCGAGGCGAAGGAGCAGCGGCCCGTAGACACCACGATCCCGGCGGCGACGGGAGCCGAGACCGCTGCGGCGCAGCGCATATCAAGCACACTCAACGAACCGGCCGCACTCGCACAACCGCAGCCGCGAACACTGCAAGAGATCGTCCAGTCAATAGTCCCGGACGTCATCGGGGTGGCCGTCCGATTCGTCTCCGGACCCCCGGTGGCGGCACCGGGCACCAACGTCACCGTGCGCAGTTCGAGGCTGGAGATCGTCGAGGGCCGCACCGTCCGGGCAGACTGGTACTACCCCGAGGGCGACGAAGCGCCGCAGCGGCTGATCTATCTGCAGCACGGCTACCTCGGCGTCGGCTCGATGTACAGCTACACCGCGTCGTGGCTGGCCGAACGCACCAACAGCATCGTCGTCGCGCCGACGCTGTCGTCGAATCGATATGTCCGCGAAGGCTTCTGGCTCGGTGACGACCAGGTGCACCGTGCCACCGCCGACCTCCTGCTCGGCGACCGCGGCGCGCTGACAGCCAGCGCGGTCGCCGCCGGCTTCGCGAAGAAGTACGGTCAGGGTGTGGCGCTGCCGGAGACGGTCACCATGGTCGGGCATTCGCTCGGTGCCGGGGTGGCCGGGTACTACGCCGACGCCGTCATCGCCAGCGGCGCCACCAGCCGGCTGGCCGGGATCGTCCTGCTCGACGGGGCTCCTCCCGCAGATGTGTTGCCTGTGGCGCTGGACAAACTGGACGGCCTCGGTGGCTACATCCCGGTTCTCGAGTTGGGGGCACCACGGGATTCCGGTCCGCGCCGGGTGGACGAGGCTCTCAACGGCCATCGACCCGGGCACTTCAACGGGGTGGTGCTCGACGGCGGTGCGCACCTGGATTCCATGCAGGGCGGAAGCTGGCTCATCCAGCTTGTCTCGTACCTCTACCAGGGATTTCCGACCGAGCAGAACAAGTCGGCCGCACAGACACTCATCGTCGGATGGGTCAACGACATCTTCGCCGGCCGGATCGATCCGTCGACCGGTGCGTGCGAGGGTGACGACTGCGCCGGCATCTACGCCGAGCCCGGGCAGATCGTGTCCGTCGAGACCCCGAAGTGGCCGGCCAGCGGTGTGGTGATCGGCACCGCGGTCGCGCCGACGAGTACCGCGTTCCAGCCGCCCGCGGTCAGCTCCCTGCTGGCTGCGCGGTCCACCGCCGTGCGCCTGTTGGTCACCGGTTGACGTCAATGTCACTGGCGCCGCGTCGCGCTGGGTCTTTCGGCCAGGTGACGAAAGGCGATTGAGACTACCTTCATCGCCTGATGCGTTTTGACGATCGCAGCGATGGTGGGCCACCGACCCGGTCAGGCCGATGACCGCACCGGACCGGCGGCGTGTTGTACTCTTCCCACCCGCGTTCTCCGGCATGAAGAGGGCAGTCCGTGATCAATGGTGATCGCGCCACGAAAGGCGTCACGCCGCACGGTCGTCGGCTCGGCGACCGGCTGAAATCGACCGTCCCGGCCCGTCGCGACGCGGTAGTCGCACTGATCGGACTGGGACTGGTCGTAGCCGCATTCGCGCTGCCGCACATGGGTCTTGGTGTGCTGCCGTTGATCGACGTCACTCCCGCGAAGTTCGCCGAGTTGGCAGCATCTGCACCGATTCACGGCGCGTGGGAGATGCACGTCGGCGCGGGCACCGGCCCCGCCATCCTGATCGGATTCGCCGTCGCGTTGTGGGGCCCGTCCGTCGCGCAGCGGTTGCGGTGGCGGACGTTGATCCTGTCGACGTGGGCGACGGCCTGCGTATGGGCCTTCTCGCTGGCGATGGTGGACGGCTGGCAGCGTGGCTTCGCCGGCCGCCTGACCACGCGTCACGAATACTTGCAGCAGGTGCCGACAATCGGTGACGTCTCCGACGCGGTGCGCGGCTTCGCCGGCCGCATCCTCGACTTTCAACCGGATTCGTGGATCATCCATGTCTCCGGACATCCGCCCGGTGCGTTGTTGACGTTCGTCTGGCTGGATCGGCTCGGACTCGACGGCGGAGCCTGGGCGGGGCTGTTCTGCCTGCTGATCGGATCGAGCGGCGCCGCCGCCATCGTCGTCGCGGTGCGGGCGGTGGCCGACGAAGTGACGGCACGGGCGGCCGCACCTTTCGTCGCGGTCGCGCCCACGGCCATCTGGGTCACGGTGTCGGCCGACGGCTATTTCGCCGGGGTGACCACCTGGGCCCTTGCGCTCCTGGCGGTGGCGGTGCGCGGCGAGGTGCGGCATCCGGCGGTGCCCGCGGCTGCCGCCGGCCTACTGCTCGGGTGGGCGGTGTTCCTCAGCTACGGCATGGCTTTGATGGCGCTGCCCGCTCTTGCCGTGTTGATCCTGGCGAAGTACCGCGGAACCGCGGTACGTGCCCTTCTCGCGGCGGTGCTCGCTGCCGTAATGGTGGCGGTGGCTTTCCTGTTGGCCGGCTTCTGGTGGTTCGACGGCTATGAGTTGGTGCAGCAGAGATATTGGCAGGGAACCGCCAGTCACCGGCCATTTCAGTACTGGGCATGGGCCAATCTGGCCTCGGTGGTGTGTGCGGTCGGGTTGGCCGGTGTCGCGGGGGCCGCCCGGGCGGTCGACTTCGGGGCGCTCCAGCGGCGTGGGGGCCTGCACGTGGTGATCGTGGCGATGCTGGTCGCGATACTCTTTGCCGACGCCAGCATGCTGAGCAAGGCCGAAGTCGAACGAATCTGGTTGCCATTCACGATCTGGTTGCCGGCCGCCGCGGCGTTGCTACCGCCACGATCTCATCGCTGGTGGCTGGTCCTCAACGTCACGGGCGCCCTGGTACTCAACCACGTCATCTTGACGACCTGGTGATAGTCCGCGAGTCAAGGGGTTTCACATCGCGGCGCTCGGGAACAGGGGGATCAACGGTCCCGACGATTGTCCTCCCGAAGGAAGCGAGTTCTCCCAAGCCCAGTTCAACCGCCCACGCCCAACACCAAGCGCAGGGGATGAGGTCGAGGGTGGCGACCGCCGGGCTGATCGGCAAGGGCACCTTGTACACGCTGCTGGGTTTTCTGGCCATCAGCGTCGCGCTCGGCAACCGCTCTGCCGGCTCGGCGACCGAGACAGGCGCGATACAGACGGTCGCGCAGGCACCGTACGGAAAGTTCCTGCTGATCGCATTGACGGCGGTGTTGGTCGCGCTGGTCGCGTGGAAGGTGCTGCAGGCGATCGGCGGCGACCCCGTCGAGGGATCCGACGGCAGTGATCGGGCGAAGTTCGCGGCCAAGGCGGTGCTGTACGGCGGGGCGGCGCTCACGTCGCTGTCGATCCTGATCGCCAACTGGACCGCCAGCTCCGGTGGGGGAACTGGTGGTGGCGGCAAGCAGCAGGCCACCGCTGTGGTGATGGGTCTGCCCGGCGGACGATGGATGGTGATGATCGCGGGCCTGGCCGCCATCGGATTCGGTGGGTACCAGATCTACAAGCAGACCATCAACACCGAGTTCATGGAGCGCATCGGTTCACCGGACAAGAACACGAAAAACACCATCGAGACCCTCGGCCGAGTCGGTTATGCCGGAAGCGGTGGCGTGACGATCGGAGTCGGGATCTTCCTGTTCACCGCCGGCGCCACCTATGACCCGAACAACGTCAAAGGGTTGTCCGGCATTCTCGCCGAACTCGCGGGCCAGGGCTGGGGCCAGTTCGTGCTCTGGGCGCTCGCGCTGGGCGTGATGGCCTACGGGTTGTTCTCCTTCGCCGAAGCCCGATACCGCCGAGCCACCTGAGTTCTGGCACGCCCGATCAGCGGTACACCAGGTCGATGCGGCGGAACGCCCCGAGGGCGTGGTCCTCGCGGAAGGCCTGATGATCGCGCTTGCAGCGGCTGTCGGCATCGTCGGCGAACCGCACGATGTCGTCGACGAAGAGTTCGGGAAACCCGATGGCCTCGACGATCTCCGGTTCGACATCGTGGTCGAGCAGCCCGGCTTCGTCGGAGAGCGCGTGTGCATGGGCGAGCACCTCGCCACAGATCCGCGCGTAGGAGCGCCACTGCTTGAACGACAGGTCGTCGAGGTCGATGTCGTCGCGGAACCACGAGCGCTCCCTGACCAGGAAGCTGATCCCGCGGTGCTTGATGCTGCCGTAAAACCGGTCGCCGCTGACCAGTTGGACGCGCTGGCCGTGCACGACGCGGTCGGCGTTTCCCTCCACCAGGTGCTCTGACGGCGGCACCAGACCCTCGAGCGCCGAGCGTCGCGCCTGCTTGAGCTCGAGCAGGATGTCGTCGGACGCATCGGTCAGCGGCCCCTCGATCATCACGTAGTAGCGCACCAGGCCCAGGGATGCCGTTCCCTGACCGCGACGTTCGGCGACGTCCTTGACCCGCATCGCGCCGGCACGCTCGGGCACCGCGATGCCGGACTCCTCGACGTAACGGTCGATCAGTTCCTGGAACTCGTCGCGGCGGCTGGAGATGGGCACCAGCTTGCTGCTGGATTTGAAGCCGGTGGCCGTCTCGTTGTAGTACTTCTTGGAAAGCCACTTGGCCCGACCGCCGGACTTGGCGCTCTCGATCAGACCGGCGATCAACTCGGGCGCGTTGTCCTCCCGCAGATCTGAGTCGCCCTCACTGTGATCGGTGGCGTAGGCGCTGATCCTGTCGACATATCCGTGGACGAAAGAACGAATGATCTTGCAGCGCTTGCCGTGGCCGTATCCACCGATCTCGTCGGCGGCGATCATGAACCCGGTGGCGCCACGTTTCAGATCCCAGGTGAAAGGCGCATAGAAGACCTCGTCGTAGTCGTTGATGCCGAAGATCGGCACGTTGTCGGCATTGGGCATCACACCGAAGTTCTCCGGGTGGATGTCGCCGGCGGCCAGCACTGTGGGCATCCAGGCGTCTTCGCCGGCCATGTCGCGATAGAACAGCAGGGCGGTGCCCCGGAAGAACGAGAACCTGGACCCGGCGAGCTTGTCGAACTTCCCGAAAGCCTCCTCGTTGTGCCGGGCAATACGGAGCTGATGGTCCTCGCGGATGGTCTGGCGCACATGCAGGCGACGGTCATCACCGTTCAACATCCTTGGCAGCGGCACCATTTCGCCGGCCGCGCGCGCCCTCGCCAGGAGCCGGAACGACTCTATGCGCGACGCGGTTCCCGGCCTGCCGGCATCATCACCCGCTGCGTTCCCGTCGTCGCGCGCCGACACCCGGCCGCCGGCGTCGGTGTTGTCGGCAGCGGTGTCGCTCTCGGCGGCGTCGTCGATATCGTCGCGCGCGGCCGCTTTGTCGTCCATGCCCACCCAGCTTATCGACGCCATTGACTGTGGCATGAATCACAGTAATATGACCAGTGGTCATAGAGGACTCGGAGGCGTGATGCCGACAGTGACATGGGCCCGTCTCGACGGGAACCGTCGCGCAGCGGTGGTGGCGGCGGCGGAGGCGGAGTTCGCCGCGCACGGCTTCTCCCGTGGCAGCCTCAACGTCATCGCGCGGCGTGCGGGCGTGGCCAAAGGCAGTCTGTTCCAGTACTTCGCCGACAAGCGCGACCTCTATGCCTACATCTGCGACGTAGGCAGCCAACGGGTGCGGGTCTACATGGAGGACCAGATCCGCGAACTCGACGCCGGCAGGCCGTTCTTCGAGTTCCTCACCGATCTGCTCGACACCTGGGTCGCCTACTTCGCAGAGCATCCGCGTGAACGGTCGCTGCACGCCGCCGCAAGTTTCGAGGTCGACACCGACGCGCGGGTGAGCGTGCGGGCGGTGATGCACCGCCATTACCTCGAGGTGCTGCGGCCACTGGTGCACGACGCACGAGGGCGCGGCGACCTGCACCGCGATGCCGATATCGAGACCCTGCTCTCACTGCTGCTGATGATCCTGCCGCACCTGGCGTTGGCGCCCTATGTACGGGGCTTGGACCCGGTCCTGGGGCTCGACGAACTCTCACCCGAGCAGCCTGCACTGGCGGTGCGCCGCTACATCGCGGTGCTGGCGGCGGCGTTTCAGCCTGCCCTTGTACATCCCGATCAGCCCGCTTCAACCTAGGAGGTAAACCCCATGGAGAGAACACGTTCGGACTCGTTGGCGGCCGGAGGACTCAACTGGGCCAGCATGCCCCTCAAGCTGTTCGCCGGCGGGAACGCCAAGTTCTGGAATCCGGCCGACATCGACTTCTCCCGGGACCGCGCAGACTGGGAGGCGCTGTCGAACCTGGAGCGCGACTGGGCAACCCGGTTGTGCGCCGAGTTCATCGCCGGTGAGGAAGCCGTCACCCAGGACATCCAGCCGTTCATGGCGGCGATGCGCGCCGAGGGCCGGCTCGGTGACGAAATGTATCTGACGCAGTTCGCCTTCGAGGAGGCCAAACACACCCAGGTGTTCCGGATGTGGCTCGACGCCGTGGGGATGACCGGCGACCTGCAGTGTTATCTCGACGATCTGCCGTCGTACCGGCAGATGTTCTACGAGGAACTGCCGAAGTCGCTCGACGCGCTGGCCACCGATCCGTCACCGGCGAGCCAGGTCCGGGCCTCGGTGACCTACAACCACGTCATCGAGGGCATGATGGCGCTGACGGGATACTATGCGTGGCACCGGATCTGCGTGGACCGCGGCATCCTGCCCGGGATGCAGGAACTGGTCCGCCGCATCGGCGACGACGAGCGGCGCCACATGGCCTGGGGCACGTTCACCTGTCGACGGCACGTCGCCGCCGACGACTCCAACTGGGGGGTCTTCGAATCCCGGATGAACGAGTTGATCCCGCTGGCCCTGCAGAACACCGTCGATTCGTTCGCGCTCTACGACGAGATCCCGTTCGACTTCACCATGGACGAATTCCAGCAGTACGCCGCGGACAAGGGGATGCGCCGGTTCGGAACGATCAGCAGCGCCCGCGGGCGGCCGCTGGCAGAAATCGACATCGATTACTCACCACTGCAATTGGAGGACACCTTCGCTGCCGAGGACAGCAAGGCGCTTGCTGCTTCGGCCTGACCCCAGGTCCCGCGCCGGCGTCCGCTCCGCACAGACAGTGACGATACCGGTTTAGGTGCACTGCTTGCGGGGCACGTTGGCGGCATGAGGTCCAGACGGTGGCCTGGGCAGCGCCGAAGTCATTGCCTTGACTGAGTCGCTGCCGTACAGCCTGCTGATCTTTGCAGCGTCGACGATCGTCATCGCGATCGGCGGTGTCCTGCTGACCAAGCGCGCCGAGCAGATCGCCAAGATCACCGGGCTCGGCCAACTCCTCACCGGCGCAGTTCTCATCGGCGCGGTCACGTCCCTGTCCGGATCGATCCTGTCGGTGACCGCGGCGTGGGAGGGCAATGCCTCGTTGGCGGTGACCAACGCACTCGGTGGCATCGCGGTACAGACAACGTTTCTGGCAATCGCCGACATGGCCTACCGCCGAGCGAATCTCGAGTATGCCGCGGCGTCGGAACCGAACTTGTTGCAGGGTGTCATCCTGATCGGGATACTCGCGCTGCCTCTGGTCGGAATGGCCCTGCCCGGACTGGGCGGGTACGGTCTGCACCCCGTGTCCGTAGTGATCGTGGTCGGCTACGTACTCGGCCTTGGGCTGACCAGGCAGGCCGAGCGGATGCCGATGTGGCAACCGCGACTGGCGGCCGACGCCCTGCACGAGGAGGTCCCCGCCGAATCCAAGCCCGCCGGTGCTGTCCGGACGTGGACGAGTTTCGGGGCGCTGGGCGTAGTGGTCGCTGGATCTGGTTGGGTCCTGGCCCAAGTGGCCCCAGTGATCTCCGCAGGCGCCGGATTGGACCAGTCCTTGATGGGCGGGCTGTTCACCGCAACCGCCACATCTCTGCCTGAACTCGTGGTCGCGGTGACAGCCGTCCGTCGGGGTGCGCTGGCACTGGCCGTCGGTGACATTCTCGGCGGGAACGCTTACGACGTCTTGATCTTGGCGGTTTCGGATGTCGCCTACCGCGACGGCACCATCTACGGAGCCATCGCATCGCGCGACGTCGCGTGGGTAGCGCTGTCCATCGTGCTGGTCTCGGTGCTGTTACTCGGCCTGCTACGCCGCCACAAACACGGTTTCGGCAATCTCGGTTTCGAGACCGTGCTGATGTTTGGTCTCTACGTGGCCGGTGTCGCCGGTATCGCGATGGCTTGAGTCCAGCTCAGGCGTTGGCGCCGACGTTCAGCACGGGATTGGTCGGTGAATCACTGGCGATGACCGTCATCAGGTTGGCGGCGAAGCTGGCCCGCCGGTCGTGGTCGAGCTCCACGGCGTCGTCGCGCTCGGTGCCTTCCTGAAGTGATGCCGGTGCCTGCCGGACCATGCCCACCGCTCCTTCGACGATCTTTCTGCGGCCCGCCACGATCGCCGCTGCCTGCTGGCGTCGAAGCATCGCCTCGGCGACCTCGGCGGCATAGCTCAGGTCGGTCACCCTTGCTTCGAGGATCTGGACTCCGGCGGCGTGGGCCCGCTCCTGCAGTTCGTCGAGCAAGCTGACGTTGACCTGGGCAGGCTCACCGATCAGCGTGGTGCGGTCGTCGTCTTCGAACGACTCGTAGGGGTATGCACGCGCCATCTGCCGTACGGCGGATTCCGACTGCACGTGGACATAGTCGATGAACTGATCCACCCCGAACGAGGCACGCGCGGTATCGACCACCTGCCACACCACCACGGCCGCGATGTGAATCGGGTTGCCGTTGGCGTCGTTGACCTTTGACGAGGTGGTGTTGAAGTTGCGGACACGAAGCGAGATCTTGACACTCGCATACAGCGGGTTGGCGATCCGCAGGCCGTTGCCTCGGTCGGTACCCCGGTATGCCCCGAAGAAGGTGAGCACGGCTGCCTGATTCGGTGCGAGCGTGTAAAAGCTTGCCAGAATGACCAGGAAAGCCACCGAGGCTGCACCCGCGAGGATCCACCACCCCGTCCACCCGGTCTGTCCGGCGGCTATCACCGTGCCCGCAACGAACACCGCGAGGAATACCTCTCCCGCCAGGAACGGCACGCCCGAAACAGCCATGGCCGGGTGTTCGGTGATGTCGGGATCGGAGTCTTGGTCGGCTCGGTTCTGGGCGTCCAGTACAGGTGATTTCTGTTCGATCGTCGTCATGATCGGATACCTCCCAATCAGGTCGGTGATTTTCCGCCGACATCAGCGGCGTCGCGCAGGTGCATCGGCTGCGCGGCACGGTGTCCTCCGACGGGTACCCGATGTCGTGTCTGCAACACGTCTGACCGAGTAGCCGCTCCGGTGCCCTCTGGTATGCGATGGTGTGAATCGTGCTTCCTCCGAGTTTGCCGGCACCCAAGTTGTTGTCCACCGTGTTCGGCGGCCTGTACGCATCCGCTACGCAGCGCGGCGCCTGGGCGCGCTGCGGACATGGGGCACACTCGCCGATGTCAACCGCCAGATCGACCAACTGGTAATGCCGCTGATCGCCGACCGCCGGTCGGGGACGCACCACCGAGGCGCCACCGACATCCTCAGCATGCTGGTCGCTGCCCGGACCGAGGATGGTGATGGGCTGTCGGACAACGAGATCCGCGACGACGTGATCACCTTGATGCTCGCCGGTCATGAGACGACCGCAACGACGCTGGCGTGGTTGGTGGACCTGCTGGCTCACCACCGGCACGTGCAGGAACGAGTACGTTCCGAGGTGGGCACCGAAATGGCCGCGTACACCGAGGCGGTGATCAACGAGACCTTGCGGCTGCATCCGCCGGCGCCGATCACCGGCCGGATGACCGTAGGGCATTACCGGCTCGGTGACTACATCCTCGAACCCGGAACCCGGATCGTGTTGCTGCTCGACGTCATCAACCGCGATCCGCAGACCTATCCCGAGCCCAACGAGTTTCGCCCCGAACGATTCCTCGGTGTTCGACCCACCCCCTACGGCTGGGTGCCCTTCGGTGGCGGCCTCAAGCGGTGCATCGGGGCGAGTTTCTCGTTGTGTGAGTTGACGACAATGCTGCACACGATGCTGCGGTGCCACGAGATACGGCCGTACAGCCGTCACGAGGAGTCGCCGTCGTCTCGGGGCGCGCCTGTGGTGGTGCCTGCCAACGGTGCCCGGGTTTACGTCGCGCCGCTGTCTGGGGGCGAAAAGGTTTCTGCCTGACTGGTCGTGATGAGGCTACGGCTCCTCGACGATCAGCGCCGGGGTGTTCCGGCGCAGGGTTTCGCCTCGGAAGAAGGCGGGCTGGCGGGCCCGCATGATCATCACGAACACCAGACCGATCAGGATCAGCCCGAGCCCGAGGATCAGCACCAGCCCGACACCCCCGATGCTGGCGCCGCTGCCGTAGTCGGGAGAAGCGCTGTCGCGCAGCGTGATCAGGAACACTGCGAGTAGGCCCAGCCCGCCGAGCAGCGGGAACAGGAACTTGAACGTGATGCTGTAACCGCTGACGAACAACTCGTTGCGGAAGAACCAGATGCAGCCGAATGCGGTGAGCCCGTAGTAGAAGCAGATCATGATCCCCAGCGAGTAGATCGTGTCGGTGAGCACGCTCTCACTGACGAACGCGAGCACCGAGTAGAACACCGCCGCGCCGACGCCGGCGGCGATGGTCGCAAACGACGGTGTCATGAAGCGGGGATGGATCGTGGTGAAGCGCTTGGGGAAGGCTCCGTAGGTGCCGATCGCCAGCATCGTGCGGGATGTCGGCAGGAACGTGGTGATCAGGCTCGCGGCGCTCGAGGCCAGCACCGCGAGGAACAGGACCAGGTGCCATGGCTCACCCAGGATCGGCCCGGCCAGCGCGCCGAACACGTTGTCGGCGATGTCCTCGTTGCCCAGACCCACTCCCTCGGTGCCCACCCCGGCGTACATCTGCGTCGCGATGGCCACCAGGAGGTAGGTCCCAAGGATCGACAACACGCACAGCAGTGCTGCCCGTCCGGGAGTGCTGTCGGGCTCCCGGGATTCCTCATTGACGGTCAGCGCGGTGTCCCAGCCCCAGAACGCGAAGATCGAACCCGACAGGCCGGCGATGAACGCCGACATCGTCAGGCCCGCCGGGCTGAACCAGTCGAGGCTGAACGCGATACCGGTCGGCGAAGCACCCGACTTCACCAACGCGACCACCGCGAATGTCAGCAGCACCACCATCTGGAAGCCGACCAGCACGAACTGCACCCGTTCGGTGGTGGTGATCCCCCGATAGGAGATCGCGGTGGCCACCCCCAGGAAGGCCAGGCACGTCAGGACATTGATGACCGGGTTCTGCCACAGCGACGCGATACCGTCGCTCCCGACCAGATCGCCGATGAACTGATAGAAGAACTGCACCGCGACACCGGCGAGGTTGGACAGCACGATCACGGTGGCCACCACCGCAGCCCAGCCGCCGAGCCAGCCGACGTAGGGGCCGAACGCCTTGGTGGTCCAGGTGAACGACCTCCCGCAGTCCGGGGCCACCTTGTTCAGTTCGCGGTAGGCATACGCGGCGAAGAACATCGGCAGAAAGCCGGCGATGATGACCACGGCCATCTTCGAGCCGGCCTCAGCGACCAGGATGCCGATAGTCGCGGTCAACGCGTACGCAGGCGCCACCGACGAGATGCCGAGAACCGTGCCGCCCAGCAAGCCGACGGCGTTGTGGGAGAGTCCTTTGTCCAACAGATCCGACTGCCCTGGCGGTGTGGGTCGGGCGCCTCGATCTGCATAAGACCTCGCTCTGGCCGAAGGTCTCCCTAGAGTAAAGCCGGTGTGGGCGGTTGTCCCTACTTCTACCCGAAGGAGTCCCATGACGTTCGAAACACCACCCGACAGGACCGGCGCCGCCACCACAGTCACCGAACAG
>NZ_JBAUJB010000313.1:0-16989 GCF_049683355.1 Mycobacterium sp. | reverse complement strand
GATGGTGGTCGTGCAGCCCGGGCAGCACGGTGCCGCCGGCAGCGTCGTACACCGTCTCCCCCGGCCGGGCCGCGAGTCCGTCGGCGACCTCGGCGATCCGCGCGCCGACGCGGATGTCGGTGCGCGTCCCGTCGAGCAGCACCGCCCGTTGGATCAGCATGTGGGGGCAAGCCGCTGCGCTGCCAGGTGCTCCACAGCGGCGTTGTCGGCTCCCGGACGCGCGGCGGCCTGTTCAACGACCGGTGTTGTCGGACAAGTTCTCTCGTCACCACGCGGCAGCCGCGCATACGATGCGGACACGCCGGCCATGGACAGCTCGATCACCTCACCGCCGCCCCGGCCGCACGATTGCAGGACGGCCAGCGCGGCGTGGACACCCGTGAGCGGGTCGGCGATCGCATCCCCGCAGAAACTCGGCACATCGGCGGTGCCGGCCACCAGGCCACCCGACACCGCGGCGTCGTCGCCGAAGGCCACCCAGTCGGCGTGCTCGCCGTCGGTGCCGTGGCCCGTGATCCGCAGCCAGATGCGTCCGTCGCGGTCGGGTTGGTCCGACGGTCCGAGGCCGCGTCGTTCCAGCGCCGCCGCCCGTGACGACTCGATCACCACGTCGGCAGCGGCCAGCAACCGGCGCAGACCGTCGGGGTGTCGGAAATCTGCTTCGTAGCAAAGCTTTCCACCATTGATCCAGTCGAAGAACACCGACGGACCGGTGCGGGTGCCATCCGGTCGTGCGGCGCTCTCGACCTTGACCACGGTTGCGCCGGCCTGCGCCAGCAGCCGGCCGCACAGCGGCCCGGCCCACATCGACGACAGGTCTACCACCAGAAGCGCCTCCGGGGACTTCGGCGTCGAGCGTCTGCCGAGTCGGCGGATGTGCGGCGCCGCCCCCGGCGGCTCCGTGGTCTCGCCCAGCACACCCACGGGCAGACCGAGCAGCCGGGCACGCTCGGCGAAGCACGCCGCACCGCGCCGGCGGACCTGCTGGGCGAGCTCCGGCCAGGGATCTGCCGCGACATCATCGGCTTCGACCAGCGCAGGTACCGCTGCGACATCATCGGGACGGGACAGTGTCAACGCGCACCAGGCGCCGGCGCCGGCGCTCATCAGCCGGGTGGCCCCACCCGCCGACACCTGGCCGCGGGACCGCAGTCCCAACAGCGCGGCCCGGCCACCGAGCAACTCCCCGGCATCAACACCGACCCCTAGCAGCTGCGCGGTCGACTGCGCATGCGCGAGCACGGCGGCGGGGATGCCCACAGACGTCACCAGACCATTGTGGGCGACGCCGGCTCAGAACAGCAGGCCGGTGAAGCACCAGTCGAGAACCTGGCGGTCGTCCTCGGGCTCCGACCCGCCCGCGGTGTAGACCCGCGAACGCAGCCGCACCACCCCGCCGCGCCCGTCGGGCAGGGGTTCAGCGGATTCGATGCTGAGTTCGCTGTAGAGCGTGTCGTTCTCGTGCACCGGGCCGGTGTGGTCACACGACTCCCAGCTCAGCACGGTGACCAGGTTCGGCAACAGCCGGGTGGCCTGGGCGAGCGCCAACCCGATGGTGTGACCGCCGTAAACCAACCGCTGCCCGGAAGCGCGCGAATCATGATGGGTGGCAGCGATGTTGAGCGACAACCGGGCGAGTTCGGGTGCGCTGCTCACGACGTCGGCGGTACTGCGGAGCACCTCGCCGGCCAGGGCGGGATCGAAGTGCGGGCCGGACACCCGGGCCCGGAATGCCTCGCCGTCCCAGTCCACGGTGGGATCGGCGGCCGGACCCGCGGCGGTGCCGATGACCGACAGGTCGTCGGCATGGCCTGTCTCGAGGGCGACGTCGCTCAGCGGCAGCATCGCGCACCGGTAGAAGTCCAGCACCAGCCGGCCGGCCCCGTCGATGGTGGTCATCCGCAGGGCGGCCAGACCGGTGGGGACCCGTCCGGGCTTGGCGGTGTTCTGCTTCAGGCCCACCACCTCGGTGCGGGTGAACAACGTGTCGCCGATGACCGGGAACCGGTGAAACCTCAACCCGTGGTAGAACAGGTTGGCCTTCACCCGCTGCGTCACCACCGTGGACTGACCGATCGCCACGTCGCACACCAGCGCCGGGTGGGCCAGCGGGCCGAGCGATCCGGTCACCGCGGTGGCGAGCTCCGCGTCCAGGGCCAGCCGCAGCCGGTCGCCGAGGATCGCCTGATGTGCCGCCGCGATGCCTGCGGTCAAAGTCACCGACGGGGAGGAGTCGAAGACCTGACCCACCTGCAGATCGTCGAAGTGTGGACCGCCCGCGATTTGGCCGTACAAAGTCACAGCTCGAAATGCTGGCACCACCCTCGTTGCCGTGTCAATATGGCCGTACATTTCGGAGGAGGTGACGCGGGTGTCTGCCCAGCTGAACGACGAGGAGGCCTTCCTGGTCGACACGGTCCGGATGTTCGTCGACCGCGACGTCAAACCCACCGTCCGAGACGTCGAACACGCCAACTCCTACCCCGAGGCGTGGATCGAACAGATGAAGCGCATCGGCATCTACGGGCTGACGATCCCGGAGGAGTACGGCGGCACGCCGGTGTCGACCCGGTGCTACGTGCTGGTCACCCAGGAACTGTCCCGGGGCTGGATGAGCCTGGCGGGCGCGATGGGGGGCCACACCGTGGTGGCCAAGCTGCTGGCGCTGTTCGGCACCGAGGAGCAGAAGCAGCGTTATCTGCCGGACATGGCGACCGGGGACGTCCGCGCGACGATGGCGCTGACCGAACCGGGCGGCGGGTCCGACCTGCAAGCGATGAAGACCACCGCACTACCGTCCGACGGCGGCGGCCTGGCCGTCAACGGGTCGAAGACGTGGATCTCCAATGCGCGGCGCTCCGGGCTGATCGCGCTGCTGTGCAAGACCGATCCGACCGCCAGCCCGGCGCATCGGGGCATCTCGGTGGTTTTGGTCGAGCAGGGCACCACGGGGCTGTCGGTATCGCGCGACCTGCCCAAGCTCGGCTACAAGGGCGTGGAGAGTTGTGAGCTGACGTTCGACGACTGCCGGGTGCCTGCAACAGCGATCCTCGGCGGCGAACCCGGAAAAGGTTTCGGGCAGATGATGAAGGGCCTCGAGACCGGACGGATCCAGGTGGCGTCACGCGCTCTCGGGGTGGCCACAGCCGCACTCGAGGACGCGCTGGCCTACGCCCAGGACCGGGAGAGTTTCGGTCAGCCGATCTGGAAACACCAGGCGATCGGCCACTATCTCGCCGACATGGCGACGAAGTTGACCGCCGCCCGCACGCTCACCCTGCACGCGGCCGACTGCTACGACAGCGGACAGCGCGCCGACATGGAGGCGGGGATGGCCAAGCTGTTCGCCTCCGAGACCGCGATGGAGATCGCGCTGAACGCGGTGCGCATCCACGGCGGGTACGGCTATTCGACCGAATACGACGTCGAGCGGTACTTCCGGGACGCGCCGCTGATGATCGTCGGGGAGGGCACCAACGAGATCCAGCGCAATGTGATCGCCGCACAACTCGTCGCCCGGGGCGGCATCTGAGGATGCGTGCGGAACCGGCGTATCGGCTGCTGCGTGAACAGCTGCGCGACGAGATCGGTGCGGGCCGCTACCCGCACGGCGTCCGGCTGCCGACCGAGTCCGAACTCGTTGCCCGACACGGGCTGTCCCGGCAGACGGTCCGCCGTGCGTTTCAGGACCTGGTCGCCGAGGGAGTGGTCTACCGGGTTCCGGGGCGGGGAACGTACGCCAGGGAGTCGGGACGTTACCTGCGTCAGCTCGGTTCCATCGAGGACCTGATGAACCTGTCGCAGGACACCACCATGGAGGTGGTGCGCGGATTGACCCGGCGTGTCGACGTCGAGGCGGCGAGTCGACTGCGCCTCGACGACGACGTGGTGCACACCGTGGTGTTGCGGCGTCTGCACACCGCGGCCGGGCACGGCGTCCCGTTCGTGTCGACCACCGTGCACCTGCCCGGCTCGAGCGCACGTCACGTCGCCGACAGTGGCGCGCTGCGCACCGGCGCGGTCGGCACCCACACCGTCATCGGGCTGCTGGAGCCGCACCTCTGTCAACCCATTGCCGAAGCCGCACAGTCGATCACGGTCGCGGCGGCAGACGCCGACGTCGCGGCGGCGGTGGACTGCCCGGCCGGGCATGCGATGCTTCGCGTCGACAGGCTCTACTCCGACAGCTCAGGCCGCCCGGTCGAGTTGTCGGTCAGCCACTTCCTGCCCGAGCAGTACACCTACCGGGTGACGTTGCGCCGCTCCGGCTGACGTGCGGTCGCGATCGACGAGCCGGCCGAGGTCGACGTCAACGAGGTCATCGTCAGGCCGGCCCGACAGCGCTGACCTCGTCGACCAGACCCCACCGCAACGCGGTCAGCGGGTCGAGCGGTCGCCCGGACAACACCAGATACGCCGTGCGCCAGCGGCCGATCCGGCGGGTGATGCTCACGGTCCCCCCGGCCCCGGGGATCAGCCCGAGGGCGAGTTCCGGCAGCCCGAGCACCGCGTCGGGATGACAGCGCACCCATCCGCAGAACGCGGCCATCTCCAGCCCGCTGCCCTGGACCTGCCCGTGGATCTCGGCCCGGCACGCACGTCCCAGCCGGGCGGCGATGTCGGCGAGCGCCAGGGCGGGGCTGTGCCGGGTGCGGGCCAGATGCGCGCCGGCCGGGTCGGTGAAGGTGCCGAACTCGGCGAGGTCACCACCGCTGCAGAAGGACGGTCCGTTGCCGGACAGCACCAACTCGTCGACGGACGGATCCAGCCGGGCCACGTCCAGCGATTCCAGCAGGGCCGCCCGGGCATCGGTGGAGAACGCGTTGTGCCGCTGCGGCCGGTTGAACCGGACCGTCAACCGGCCGCCGTCGCGATGCGCCTCAACGGGGTTGGCGATCTCTGGCACCCGCGCCGGGCCTCGTTCGGTCAGCCAGCGGGCGAACTCGGCGCCGGATTGCAGGGTCGAGTACCCGAGCGACTCGGTGACGACACCGGTGAACGTCGGGCCATTCGGATCGAGAGAGCGCAACACGTCGTCACACACCGCCGCCGCCTGCGGCCACCGGCGACAGCGGTCGGTGAGCTCGTCGAGGGACTCGGACACCGACGCGACCGTGACCGCACGACGGTCCTCGCAGGGGTCCTCGGTGAGCGTGAAAGTCGCTTCTTCCGAGGGTGTTCCGGTGGCGACGAGCACTCCGCCGGCCAGCTCGACGGTCATGAGTACTTCTTCATCAGCTCCTGCTTGTACAACTTGCCCGTGTCGGTGCGCGGCAACTGCTCCTCGAACGAGATCGAACGCGGACACTTGTAGTGCGCCAACCTGTCCCGCACCCAGTCGAGGAGTTCGTGCGCGAACTCCCCCGTGGCATCGCTCGGGTCGACGGTCTGCACCACAGCTTTGACGCTCTGCCCCATCTCGTCGTCGGGGATCCCGAACACCGCGGCGTCCATCACCAACGGGTGGGTGACGAGCAGGTTCTCCGCCTCCTGCGGGTAGATGTTGACCCCGCCGGAGATGATCATGTGATGCCGACGGTCGGTGAGGTAGAGGAAGCCCTCCTCGTCGACATAACCGATGTCGCCCACGGTCTTCCAGCCACGGGCGTCGCGGGACGAGGCTGTCTTGCCCGGATCGTTGAGATACTCGAAATCGAACCCGCCCTCGAAGTAGATCTCCCCGGCCTGGCCCGGGGGCAGCTCGTTGCCATCCTCGTCGAGGATGTGCAGTGCGCCCGCCAGCGGCCGCCCGACCGAACCGGGATGGGTCAGCCACTCGTCTGCTGTGATCAGCGTGGAACCGTGCGCTTCGGAGGACGCGTAATACTCGTCGATGATCGGGCCCCACCAGTCGATCATCTGCTGCTTGATCTCCACCGGGCACGGTGCTGCGGCGTGCATCACCCGCTCCAGGCTCGACACGTCGTAGGACAACCGCTTGTCTGCAGGAAGTTTCAGCATCCGGGTGAACATCACCGGGACGAACTGGCCGTGCGTGACGCGGTACCGGGCGATGGCGTCCAGCGCTCCTTCGGCGTCGAACTTCTCCATCACCACGGTGGTGATGCCGCCGGCCTGCGTCTGCATCGACCACACCGACGGAGCGGTGTGGTAGAGCGGCGCGGGGCTGAGATAGACCGCGTCAGGGTGCATCCAGAAGGACACCAGGGCGGCCATCAGCCCGGGCACCTCGGCCGGCGGCAGGTGCGGCAATTCGCGTTTGATGCCCTTCGGCCTGCCGGTGGTGCCCGACGAGTACTGCAGCAGGTCGCCTTCGATCTCATCGTCGATGGGGGTGTCCGGCTGTCCGGCAACACATTCGGGGTAGCTCTGCCACTCGTCGAGCTGCCCTTTCGCGATCACCAGGACCGGGGGCAGACCGTTGGGGAGCTCGTCGCGAAGGCCGGCCAAGGTGTCCCTGAGCTTGCCGGAGCCCACGATCGCCTTGGCGCTGCTGTTGTCGATGATGTACGCGGCCTCGGCGGCAGTCAGGTTGGTGTTGATGGGCACGTAGTACAGACCGGCGCGGCGCGCCGCCCACATCACCTCGTGCATGTGCTCGTTGTTCTCCATGAGGACCGCGACGACGTCGCCCTCCACCAGACCCGCGTCCCGGAACAGATGCGCCAGTCGGTTCGCCCTGGCTTCCAGTTCCCCGAACGTCACGACCGTTCCGGACGGGTACATGATGATGGCGGGCTTGTCAGGTGTGGCAACGGCGGTGTCGCGAATCTGCATGGTCAGACTCTACTTCGCCCGAGTTGACAGGTGTCAAGTGGCTGGACGGCACCGGCCCCGGGGGTGAGGTCTCGGTCACCGACCGGCGGAGTGCAGCGGAGACGCGTCGGAGCCGCCAATTCCCGGAGTCATGTCTTGAGTGCCGATGACCGACAACAGCGACAGTGCCTGCTGTGACGGCGAGCCCGGGTCGGCGGTGAAGAGGACCATCAGCTGGTCGCGATCAGGGATCACCAACAGGTTGCAGTGCATCTCGATCGGGCCCACCATGGGATGGGTCATGGACTTCACCTGGTGCCGCGGGACGACGACGTCCACTTGATGCCAGAGCCGTTCGAATTCAGCGCTGCCCCTGAGTAGTTCCTCGATCAACACGCGAACATCGCCGTCACGCGGGTAGCGCTCGGCGACGGCGCGGAGATGGCTGGCGGCAAACGCTGCGAAATCCTCGCTCCCGGTGACGCCGTGGTGGCGTCGGGACGGGTCCGGCTCGAGGAAGAACATCCTCATGAGGTTCCGCTGCGGGCGGGCAGGACAGAAAAGTCTTCCCATAGTGCCGCCGCCAGCGCGTTCCAGGCGAGGATGTCGTACTTCGCGTCCAGGATCAGCGCTGCGGTGTAGGGCATCCGGTGGATGAGTTCGAGAACGCTCGGCGTGACGTCGCACCGTGGTCTGGTGTTGTCGTCATCCGGAGCGCGTCCGCAGAGGTTGAACAGCAGCGTGCGTTCGTCATCACTGAGCCGCAGCGCTCGGCTCAGGCCGTCGATCACATGTCCGGACGGGCGCGCAGCACGGGCTTGTTCGAGCCGGGAGTAGTAGGACACGGAGATGTGCGCCAGCGCCGCGACTTCCTCTCGCCGCAAGCCGGCTGTGCGGCGGGGACCGTCATGGGGCAGCCCGACATCGCTGGGGGTGAGCCGGGTGCGACGGTCGCGCAGAAACCGTGCCATGGGCCGTTGATCCATTCCTCGAGTATGCGGGTGTACGGCACACTCTGGCTGGCACAACCTGTGTCTGGCACCGAGACACGGATCCGGGCCAATGTGGGCAGATGAACTCGAATTCGAAGGTAGCCCTCGTCACCGGCGGCAACAAGGGAATCGGCAACCACATCGTCGGACAACTCGCACAGCAGGGAGTGCAGGTCTGTCTGGCCGCCCGAGACGTCGGTGACCGCCGCCGCCGAACAGGTCGACCGCACCTACGGCCGGCTCGACATCCTGGTCAACAACGCAGCCATCACCAGCGGCCACGACCCGGCGTCCACCGTCACCGCCGACGACATGCGCCGGACATACGAGACGAACGTCTTCGGAGTCGCCACCGTCACCAACGCATTCCTGCCGCTGCTGCGCCGGTCGAGTGCACCCCGGATCGTGAACGTCTCGAGCGGAATGGGCTCGATCGCGATGATCGCCGACCCCACGATCGAGGTGACCAAACTGAACGAGGCTGCCTATCAGTCGTCGAAAGCCGCGTTGAATGCGTTGACTGTGCTGTACGCCGACGAACTGCGTTCTCACGGCATCAAGGTGAACGCTGTCTGCCCAGGCTACCGCGCGACCGGGCTCAACGGAGGACTACCCACGCCGGGGGGCAGGCGACCCGGCGGGCGGAGCCAGAGTTGCTGTGTCCATGGCCATGATCGGCGACGACGGGCCGTCCGGTCAGTTCCACAGCGACACCGGCGTCGTCTACCCGTGGTGAGCTGCGTGGCGAGCGGCGGCGGTCAGGCCTCTTCGGCGAGCCGGTGCTTGAGCGCGTCGAACTCGTCCTTGATACCGGTCGGCAGCTTCTCGCCCACAAACTCGAACCACTCCTCGATCAGCGGCAGTTCCTGGCGCCACTGCTCGGCGTTGACCGTCAGCGCCTCGTCGACGTCTTCGGGCTTCACGTCGAGCCCCTCGAGGTCCATGTCGGCGGCCGTCGGCACGATGCCGATCGGCGTGGTCTTGCCGTCCGCCTTCTGCTCGATGCGCTCGATGGCCCACTTGAGCACCCGGCTGTTCTCACCGAAACCCGGCCACAGGAAACGACCGTCGGCCCCGCGGCGGAACCAGTTGACGAAGAACACGGCGGGCATCTTGGACTCGTCGGAGTTCTTGCCGATGTCGATCCAGTGCTGCATGTAGTCGCCCACGTTGTAGCCCATGAACGGCAGCATCGCCATCGGGTCGCGGCGCACGGTGCCGACCTTGCCCTCGGCGGCGGCGGTCTGCTCGGAACCAAGGGTGGCGCCGATGAACACGCCGTGCTGCCAGTCGCGGGCCTGGGTGATCAGCGGGACGGTGGTCTTGCGTCGTCCGCCGAACAGGATCGCCGAGATCGGCACGCCCTGCGGGTCGTCCCACTCCGGGGCCAGGGTCGGGCACTGCGAGATCGGGGTGCAGTAGCGCGAGTTCGGATGCGCTGCTTTAGTTTCCGTCTCACGCAGGATCCAGTCGTTGCCCTTCCAATCGATCAGGTGGTCGGGTTCGCCCTCCAGGCCCTCCCACCACACGTCGCCGTCGTCGGTCTTGGCGACGTTGGTGAACACCGTGTTGCCGCCCGCGATGGTCTTCATGGCGTTGGGGTTGGAGTCCCAGTTCGTTCCGGGCGCGACGCCGAAGAACCCGAACTCGGGGTTGGTGGCATACAGCCGGCCGTCCTTGCCGAAACGCATCCACGCGATGTCGTCGCCCACGGTTTCGGCGCGCCAGCCCGGGATGGTGGGCTGCAGCATCGCCAGGTTGGTCTTGCCGCAGGCCGACGGGAACGCCGCCGCGATGTAGTACGCCTTGTTCTCCGGGGAGATCAGCTTGAGGATCAGCATGTGCTCGGCGAGCCAGCCCTCGTCGCGCGCCATGGCCGACGCGATGCGCAGCGAGTAGCACTTCTTGCCCAGCAGCGCGTTGCCGCCGTAGCCGGAGCCGTAGCTCCAGATTTCGCGGGTCTCCGGGAAGTGGGTGATGTACTTCGTGTCGTTGCACGGCCAGGGCACATCCTTCTGACCGGGCTCGAGCGGCGCGCCGACGGAGTGCAGCGCCTTGACGAAGAACCCGTCATCACCGAGCTTGTCGAGCGCCCCCTGCCCCATCCGGGTCATGGTGCGCATCGAGACGACGACGTACTCGGAGTCGGTGATCTCGACGCCCAGCTTGGGGTCCTCGGCCTCCAGGGGGCCCATGCAGAACGGGACGACCCACATGGTGCGGCCACGCATGCAGCCGCGGTACAGATCGGTCATGAGACCGCGCATCTCGGCGGGGTCCATCCAGTTGTTGGTCGGACCCGCGTCGACCTCACGCTCGGAACAGATGAAGGTGCGGGACTCGACGCGCGCGACATCGGACGGGTCCGAGAGCGCGAGGTAGGAGTTCGGCTGCTTTTCCGGGTTGAGCTTCTGGAAGGTTCCCGCCTCGACCAGCTGTGCGGCCAGCCGGTCGTACTCCTCGGCCGAGCCGTCGGCGAACGCGACGCGCTCGGGCTGCGTGAGTTCGGCGATCTCGCGGACCCAGGCCAGCAGCCCCTCGTGCTTGGTGGGTGCGGAATCCAGTCCTGGAATTGTCGCTGCGGTCATCCTGTTGTCTCCTGCATCTTCTGCGCGAGGTCTCTGCCAGGACGCAGGCGCCCGACTCTGAACCAAAGGCTCGAACCGATGCTGCGGCCGTTCCCTTATGTACTGAGGTTAACGTGGTGCGCATACCCGTGGTCATTCAGGAGTATGTCCGATCACTCACAGGAACGATTCAGATGCCTGTCACCCGGTGGTCTACCGACCGGTAACCATAGTTTCGCTCGATTTGGCCGTCGCCAGTGCGATCCGAACGGCGTCCAGCTGCTGCTGCAACGGCTCTGCGCGCCGGTGCTCCCGGAGTTCGGCATCGATCTCGGCGATGTGCGCACAGGTCGTCGAGTTCTCGGCATCGATGCGGGCCAGGTGCGCCGATACCAGCGCGGATTCGGCGGCCAGGAGCGCGACGACCACCCGCTCCTCGAGCGCGTGCCGGCACGTGGTGAGCACCTCATCGGTCCACCGGTCGAAAACCGCCCGGTCGTGCAGCAGACCCCGCACTCGTACCACCCACACCGTGACGGCCAGCCCGAAGGCGCCAGCCGCGCCCGCCACCGTCGGCCCCGGCGCAAATCCGGCGAACAGCCGGGACACCACCAGCGCCACGCCGAGCCCGAACCCCGCTCCCAGGACCACCATCAGCTGCGTTTCCAGCCGGCGCGCCCGCACCGGCGGATCGGCGGCCGCTGCCACCGGCGCGAGCACCGGTCGTGCCGGCGTTGTCAGGCCCAGTTCCGACGCCAACGCCGAGATCCGGGCGCTGATCTGCTCGTCGACCTCGGCGACCACGTCACCGCACCGCCGCCGGACGCAGCCGACGAAGTCGTCACTGCCCCGGCCGGTGGTGGCGGCTGCCAGACGGAGCAGCTCGGTTCGCGTCGACATGCAGCGTTGGCGTGCGGTGTGCAGCAGCGACACGCGGGTCTGCTGGATCCGGCTGCGGAGCGCGACCGCCCCATCGGATCGGGACCGGCTCCGTTGCCGCACCAGCTCCTCGCGGCTTCGGTGAAGCGCGTCCCGCTTGGACAGCTCGGCGCACAGCCGGGACTCCCAGGCACGCAGGCTGTTCCGGCTCGCCAGCCGGGCGTGGCCGAGCTGCCGTTCCAGTAGTTCGACAACGCCGTCGACGAGCGGTTCCCCCAGCCGCGGTGCGGCTGCGGCACCTGTCCACGGGATGTCCCGGAGCCGGGGCACGCCCGCGCCGAGGTTTTCACGGTCGGCCGCGAGAACCCCTCGCCAGTTGCGGTGGTCGTCGACCTTGGTGACCACCGCGATCACCACATCGGTAAGGGCGGTCGCGAGATCGGCCAGCGCACAATCCGATTCCGTGACCGGGGCGACGGCCGACACCACGAACAGCACCGCCGCGGGTGCGATCTCGGTGCCAATCTCGTGGTCCTCGGCGAAGCTGTGCCCGGGCATCCGGTGCCGCAACGCCTGCACCAGGCTGGTGGCCCCGGCCCGCGGCGGCCCGGTGACCAACACGACGTCGCGACGGCAGACCCCGGGCGGTTCGGCAGGATCGGCCGGGTCGCTCACCGCGTCTGCCCGAGTAGTCGCAGCGAACCGCGGGCGATGTCCGCCGCACACCGCTGGTGCAGCAGGTCGACAGGACCCCGGCTGTAGCGCCGCCAGTGCCGCGCCCGACGCAGGTGCGCGTCTGCGTCGTGACCCCTGTCCACGGTGGCCCCGCAGGCCTGCACCACCTCGACCGCGGCCGCCATCACCGCGATGACGACCTCGTCGGAGGTCAGGAACACCTCGAGCCGGCGGTCGCCGGATCGCGCGGCGAGCAGCTGCAATTCGTGCACCGCGGCACACACCCAGCGGTAGCGGATCGGCGCCGCCACCCTGTCCAGATGCTCCACCACCCGGTCCACCTGGCTGAGCGCGCGCAGCTGCCGGATGACCGTCGC
Source organism: Mycobacterium sp. (assembly GCF_049683355.1). Classification (GTDB taxonomy): domain Bacteria; phylum Actinomycetota; class Actinomycetes; order Mycobacteriales; family Mycobacteriaceae; genus Mycobacterium. Next base: position 4,782 of record NZ_JBAUJB010000313.1, on the reverse strand, counting down.
GGTGGTCGCGCCGTCGGCGACGGCCAGTACGGCGTGAGCCAGACCGAACCGGTCCAGCCTGGCCAACAGTTGCCGGCGCACCGTCGCGGGCAGCGGGTGCTGCGACCGCACGAACGCATCGGTCGACGTCATGTCGGCGGGGTGGGTGACAAGTGTGCGCAGCGCCGCGACGTCGTCGTCGTCGAACTCGACCGAGGCGAGGTGGGCGATCATCGGGACCACGGTCAGCCCCACCGACGCGGCCACCTCCGCCGCGATCCGCTCGGCGGCGTCTTGGGGCCCGCCGGCGCCCGACAGGTCCGCCTTGTTGAGCACCACCAGCGTCTGGGTCGGGACCGCTGCGGCGGCTCGGTCCTCGGGTTTGAGCGACTCGGCGATCACGAGCACCTGGACGTCGGCGCCCACGGTGTCGGTGGTCACCGTCACACCGGAACCGGCGAGCGCGGCAGCCACCGCGCCCCGTCCCACTCCGCCCCGGCCGCGCACCGCCACCACCAGCGGCGCACCGAAGCGCTCCTGGACGGCCGTCACTTCCGGGACCCGGACGCGCGCGGCGAATTCGGCCAATGTGTCGACGAAAATCTGCTGCCCCCGCTCCCGAACCCCGTTTCGGCCCGTTCCGAAAATCGTCACACCTCCGACCGGACGAAATCGGCCGTAGCGGGCAGGTTGGGGAACGCGGCCGGTGTGGGGATGAACGCGGCTGGCCAGAAGGGATCTTCGGAGGTGGACGCAGCGGGTACTCGCAGGTACCAGTGGAAGGCAACTGTTGGGTCTCAATCTGTAACACGATGCGGGGAGTGCAGCCTCGATGAGCGACCATGGACGGATGCAAGTGCCGGGTCCCGACGTCGCCAGTGCGCTGGCTGACGACACGGAGGTCAACCCGCATTTCTCCCGCCGGGTCACCAGCTTCCGCGCCAGACGCTCGACGATCTCGGACAAGCAGCAGGCAACCTGGGACCGGTTGTGGCCGGAACTGGGCCGGCAGGCCCGCGACGACGCCCAGACCGGACCCGCTGAGCCACTCGACACCGAGGCGTGGTTCGGCCGGCACGCCCCGGTGATCCTGGAGATCGGCTGCGGAACAGGCACGTCGACCCTGGCCATGGCGCAGGCCGAACCGGACCTGGACGTCATCGCCGTCGAGGTCTACCGGCGCGGCCTGGCCCAGTTGCTCAGCGCCATCGACCGCGCCTCGGTCACCAACATCCGGCTGATCCGCGGTGACGGGGTCGACGTGCTGACCCACATGATCGCGCCGCAGTCGCTGACAGGGGTGCGGGTTTTCTTCCCGGACCCCTGGCCCAAAGCGCGCCACCACAAGCGCCGGTTGCTGCAACCCGACACGATGGCGCTCATCGCCGACCGGCTACGGCCCGGCGGAATCCTGCACGCCGCCACCGACCACCGCGGGTACGCCGAGCAGATCGCCGAGGTCGGGGACGCGGAGCCCCGGCTGCGCCGGATCAGCGCCGACCGAGGTGCCCACACCCTGCCCATCTCGGTGGCCCGGCCTGCGACCAAATACGAGATCAAGGCGTTGGCCGGCACCGACGTGGCGGAGCTGCTCTGGGAGAAGGCGCCGTGAGCCTGACCGAGAACATCCCCGACGCCCTCACCCCTGCAGCCGACGGGCCTGCGATCGCGCGCGTCCTGCTGGTGTGGGACGCACCCAACCTGGACATGGGGCTGGGGTCGATTCTCGGAGGCCGCCCGACCGCGGCGCACCGGCCCCGGTTCGACGCATTGGGCCGGTGGCTGCTGGCCCGAACAGCCGACCTGTCGGCGCATATCGGCGCCAACGAACACACCCTCTCGCTCGAGCCCGAGGCCACCGTCTTCACCAACATCGCCCCGGGCAGCGCCGACGTCGTCCGCCCGTGGGTGGAGGCACTACGGAACGTGGGGTTCGCGGTGTTCGCGAAGCCCAAATTGAGCGATGACTGTGATGTTGATAGCGACATGCTGGCCCACATTGCCCTGCGCCGTGGCGAAGGGCTGGCCGGCTTGATCGTGGCCTCGGCCGACGGTCAGGCTTTCAAACTCCCGTTGGAGGACCTGGCCAGGGACGGCATCCCGGTCCAGGTGCTCGGATTTCGCGAACATGCCAGTTGGGCGTTAGCGTCGGATACCTTGGAGTTTGTCGACCTGGAGGACATCGACGGTGTCTTCCGGGAACCGCTACCGCGAATCGGCCTCGATTCGCTGCCAGAGCAGGGCGCTTGGCTGCAGCCATTCCGGCCGCTGTCCTCGCTACTGGCCTCGCGTGCCTAGAAAACTGAAGCCGGGTTTCTGACGTGCGCAGGCCGCTGACAGAAACTGTCAGAGTTGTTCATGACCGTTAGGAGCTGAACGTGTTCGCCTGGTGGGGTCGAACGGTGTACCAGTACCGATACATCGTCATCGGTGTCATGGTCGCACTGTGCCTGGGCGGCGGTGTCTACGGCATCAGCCTTGGACAGCACGTCACCCAGAGCGGGTTCTACGACGAAGGAAGCGAATCGGTCCACGCGTCGGTGGTCTCCGACCAGGCGTACGGCCGTGACACCTCCAGTCACATCGTGGCGATCTACACCGCGCCCGAGGGCAAGACGGTCGACGATCCGCAGTTCCGGGAGAAGGTCCTCGACAACCTCGAGGAGGTCGAGCGCAATCACCCCGACCAGATCCTGCGTGCCATCGGCTACTTCAAGAGCCCCGAAGTGCTCAGCAACATGGCCGACGAGGACAAACAGCATGCCTTCATGTCGGTCCAGCTCAAGGGCGACAACGACGACGCGATCCTGAACAACTACAACAAGAACGTCGGTGAAGACGGCACCACCGTCAAAGAAGCCCTCAACATCGACGGCATCGAGGTCCAGCAGGCCGGCCTGCAGCCCCTTGCCAGCGAACTGACCGGAACCATCGGCGAGGATCAGCGGCGCGCCGAGGTCGCCGCGATCCCGCTGGTCGCCGTCGTGCTGTTCTTCGTGTTCGGCGGCGTCATCGCTGCCGCGCTGCCGGCCATCATCGGCGCGCTGACGATCGCCGGCTCGCTGGGCATCATGCGGTTGATCGCCGAGGTCATACCCGTGCACTTCTTCGCCCAGCCGGTGGTGACGCTCATGGGCCTGGGCATCGCCGTCGACTACGGGTTGTTCATGGTGAGCCGGTTCCGCGAGGAGATCGCCGAAGGCTACGACACCGAGGCCGCGGTGCGGCGAACGGTGATGACCTCCGGGCGCACCGTCATGTTCTCCGCCGTCATCCTGGTGGCCTCCTCGGTTCCGCTGCTGCTGTTCCCGCAGGGCTTCCTCAAGTCCATCACCTACGCGATCATCGCGTCGGTGATGCTGGCAGCAATTCTGTCCATCACCGTGCTGGCCGCCACTCTGGCCATCCTCGGCCCCAACGTCGACGCGCTCGGCGTGCGGACGCTGCTGCGGGTGCCGTTCTTCCGCAACTGGAAGCCGATGAACTGGTGGCTGAACTGGTTGGCCGACCGCACCCAGAAGACCAAGACCCGCGCCGAGGTCGAGAAGGGCTTCTGGGGCAAGCTCGTCAACGTCGTCATGAAGCGGCCGATCGGCTTCGCCGCGCCCATCCTGATCGGAATGATCCTGCTGATCATCCCGTTGGGTCAGCTGTCGCTCGGTGGCATCAGCGAGAAGTACCTGCCGCCCGACAACTCGGTGCGCGTCGCGCAGGAGGAGTTCGACCGGACCTTCCCGGGATTCCGCACCGAACCGCTGACGCTGGTCATCGAGAACCAGAACGGTGACCCGGTCACCGACCAGCAGATCGCGGAGATCCGCAGCGAGGCGATGGCGATCCCCGGGTTCATCGAGCCCGACGGCGACCCAGCCAAGATGTGGCAGGAACGTCCCTACCTCGACGGTGCGTCGAGAGACCCGTCGGTGCGCGTCATCCAGAACGGTCTGGAGGTTCGCAACGACGCCTCCCAGAAGATCGACGAACTTCGCGAACTGTCGCCGCCGCGCGGACTCACCGTGTCCGTCGGCGGCACTCCGGCGCTCGAGCAGGACAGCATCCACAGTTTGTTCGACAAGCTGCCGCTGATGGTGCTGCTGCTCATCACCACCACGACGATCCTGATGTTCCTCGCGTTCGGGTCCGTGGTGCTGCCGATCAAGGCGGCGTTGATGAGCGCGCTGACGCTCGGCTCCACGATGGGCATCCTCACGTGGATGTTCGTCGACGGCCACGGTTCCGGCCTGATGAACTACACCCCGCAGCCGCTGATGGCACCGATGATCGGCTTGATCATCGCCGTGATCTGGGGTCTGTCGACCGACTACGAGGTGTTCCTGGTGTCCAGGATGGTGGAGGCGCGCGAGCGCGGCATGTCCACCGCCGAGGCGATCCGGATCGGTACGGCCACCACCGGCCGTCTGATCACCGGTGCCGCCCTGGTGCTGGCCGTCGTCGCGGGCGCATTCGTGTTCTCCGACCTGGTGATGATGAAGTACCTGGCGTTCGGCCTGCTCATCGCGTTGTTGCTGGACGCGACGATCGTCCGCATGTTCCTGGTGCCTGCGATCATGAAGCTGCTCGGTGACGATTGCTGGTGGGCGCCGCGCTGGATGAAGCGCCTCCAGGAGCGGCTCGGCCTCGGCGAGACCGAACTGCCCGACGAACGTAAGCGCCCGTCGGTGCGGGATTCGCGGGAAACCGCTGCGGAGCCGGCACATCCCGAAGCCCTGGTCGGCGCCGGCGGGCCCCCGGTCGCGGCGCCCCCGAGGGCGTTGCCGCCGCACGATCCCACCCATCCGGCGC
>NZ_JBAUJB010000312.1:0-4339 GCF_049683355.1 Mycobacterium sp. | reverse complement strand
CGTCACTCCCGGAAGGTTCTGCCATCGTGAACACACCCCGCCGGCGTCGTCCGACGATGGCCCAGGTCGCCGAGCGTGCCGGGGTGTCGCGCACGCTGGTGTCGTTCATCCTCGACGGCAAGCCGGGCGCCAGTGAGCAGACCCGGCGGCGGGTGCTTGCGATCGCCGAAGAGATCGGCTACCAACCGGATTCGGCGGCGCGACTGTTGGCGCAGGGCCGCAGCCGCACGCTGGGAGTCATGACCGATGTCCGGCAGCTGTTCGATTCCGAACTGGTCACCCACATCTATCCGGCCGCCGAACGGTTGGGCTATGACGTGCTGCTGTCGGCCAAGCTGCCCGACCGCGACGAGGGGACCGTCATCGACTCGCTGCTCAGCCATCGGTGCGGCGGGCTCATCCTGCTGGGCACCAGCTCACCACCGGAGTTCTTCTACGAACTGGCAGAGCGGGCACCCGTCGTGGTCGCCTGCCGGCGGTTGCCGCAGCTGCGAACCGACTCGTGCCTGGCCACCGTCCGCACCGACGACGCCAAGGGCGTCCGGCAGGCCGTCGACTACCTGGTGGAGTCCGGGCACCGCGCGATCCATCACGTCGACGGCGCAACCGACCCCGGTTCGGCGGATCGGTCATCCGCATATCTGTCGGCGATGCGGGCCCATGGACTCGACGACCAGATCACCGTCATCCCCGGCGCCCACAACGAGGACGCGGGCGCCGCGGCCGCCCGGATGATGCTCGCGGCACCGATGCTGCCCACCGCGGTGCTGGCCGGCAACGACCGGTGCGCACTGGGCATCCTCGACGTCTTCACCCGCGCAGGTGTCGACATCCCGGGCCAGGTGTCACTGATCGGGTACGACGACAGCCGGCTCTCGGACAACCCGCGTATCGACCTGACGACCATTCATCAGGACGCACCCGAGATCGCCCGCAACGCTGTCGAGTTGGCGATCCGGATGCTCATCGATGGGCCGGGACCCGCCACCGACGTGGTGCTGGAACCGAAGCTGATCGTCCGCGGGACCACAGGGCCACCGCGCCACTGACCGATTGCTGCCACATTCGACGCGTGGACGCCAGCGACGAACCCGGCCTGCGGGAGCGCAAGAAGACGCGCACCCGCGACACGGTGCGACGTGAAGCGCGTTCCGCCTCTTCCAACTCAACGGGTACGCAGAGACCACGGTCGACCAGATCGCCGAGGCCGCCGACGTCTCACCCCGGACATTCTTCCGCTACTTCCCGTCCAAAGAGACGGTGCTGATCTCCGATGAGTTCACCGACCCGATCATCCAGGCGTTCCTCGCCGCCCCCGCGGAGATGTCCCCGATTGCGGCGTACCGCCACGCGGTGAGCGAGGTTTTCCGGACGATGGCCGGGGAAGAGTACGACTACGCGATCGCCCGGCAGCGCCTGATGTACACGCTGCCCGAGGCCAAGGGCGCGTTGTACGACGAGTACATCCGCACGATCAGGCTACTCACCGAGGCGTGCGCCAACCGACTGGGCTACGCCGAGGACGACTCTCGGATGCGCGTCACCGCCGGCGCGATGGTCGGGGTGATGATGGCCGCCGCGGACGACGCACCGATGTCGGGCACTGCCCTCCTCGAGGCGCTGGAGATCCTGGAAGACGGAGCCTCCCCCTCCGAAAGTACGGTTTCTGACGCGGATCGGCCGTGATCCGTCACAACCCGTACGTTCGGGACCAGATTGGGGCTGAAGCGCTCCCCTAGACTGCCGACCGATGGACGACGACAATGCGGTGCAGTTCGTCGGCGCCGGCCCGGGTGCCGCGGATCTGCTGACCCTCCGTGCGGCCCGGCTGCTCGGCGACGCCCAGCTCGTCCTCTACCCCGGCAGTTACCTCGACGCCGGCATACTCGCGAATTGCTCGCCGGGCGCCGAGCTCATCGACACCAGCGATCTCGACCTCGACGCCATCGTGGCGCACCTCATCGACGGACACCGGGAAGGACGCACGGTCGTTCGCCTGGTCTCCGGCGATCCGTCGGTGTACTCCGCAATGTCCGAGCAGATCCGCCGACTCGATGCGGCCGGGGTGCCGTGGGCGGTGGCGCCGGGGGTGCCGGCCTACGCCGCGGCCGCGGCACGCGTCGGCCGGGAGCTGACCGTCCCGCTGGTCGCCCAGTCGGTGGTGCTGACCCGCACCCAGCAGCGGTCGACCGCGATACCCGAGACCGAGGCGCTGAAGGCTTTCGCCGCGACCCGCGCGACGCTGGTGCTGCATCTGGCGATCACCCGGACCCGGGAACTGATGGCCGAGCTGGCGCCCGAGTACGGACCGGACTGCCCGGTGGTCGTGGTCTATCGGGCTTCCCAACCCAGTGAGCAGGTGCTCCGCGGCACCGTGGCCGACATCGCCGATGCGGTCGAGGCGGCCGGGCTGCGCCAGGCCGCGGTGATCCTGGTCGGCCGGGCTCTGGCCGGCGGGCCCGACCCCGACGCCGGGGAGAGCCACCTCTACGACCCGGCGCGGGACCGTTCGGCCAAGCGCGCAGAGGGGCTGCGATGACCGCGGGCCTGTCGGGTGACGCGCTGTACGACGTGATCAACCGCCGCCGCGACACCCGGGCCGAGTTCACCGGCGAGTCGATCGCCCCCGACGTGCTCGAACGCATCCTGCTGGCCGCACACGCCGCGCCGTCGGTCGGCATGTCGCAACCGTGGGACTTCGTGCTGGTGCGCTCACCGCAGACGCTGGAGGCGTTCCGCGACCACGTGGCCCGCGAACGCGACGTGTTCGCCTCGGCGCTGACCGGCGAGCGGGCCGACACGTTCTCCCGCGTCAAGATCGAGGGCATCTGCGAATCCGGCCTCGGGATCGTCGTCGGATACGACCCGACGCGCGGTGGGCCCCAGGTTCTCGGTAGGCACACCATCCCCGACGCCGGCCTCTACTCGGTGATCTGTGCGATCCAAAACCTCTGGCTGGCAGCAACAGTCGAGGGCCTCGGGGTCGGCTGGGTGTCGTTCTACCACGAAGAGTTCCTCCGCGAACTGGTCGGCATGCCCGCGCATGTCCGCCCGGTCGCGTGGCTCTGTGTCGGCCGGGTCGGCGAACTCCCCGAGGTGCCCGACCTCGAGCGTCACGGCTGGCGGCGACGGTCCTCGCTGGGCACCGTGCTGCACGAGGAGCACTACCGGCCCCGCTGAGCCTCAGAGCTTCAGTACCCGCCCGGCGATCACCAGGTGCACTTCGTCGCAGACCGCGGCGACCCGTTGGTTGAGGATGCCGAGCAGGTCGCGGAACAGCACCCCCGAGCGGTGCGCCGGCACCACACCCAGGCCGACCTCGTTGGTCACCACAACCGCCCGGGGTGAGGCGGCCAGCGCGTCGCACAGCGGGCCGATCTGCGCGGCGACCGCGGTGTGCGCCTCTTCGGTGGTCGCGTCCCAGAGTTCCCCGACGTCCATCAGAGCCACCAGCCAGGTGCCGAGGCAGTCGACGAGCACCGCACCGTCGGCCCCGGCCACTGCGTCGGCGACCTGCCCGGTCTCCACCGTCGTCCAGTGCGCCGGGCGGTCGGCGCGATGGCGCGCCACCCGCGCGTCCCAGTCGGGATCGGTGCCGTCGGCAGGCCGTCCGGGCGCGACGTAGATCACCGCGGCCGCGTCGCTCAGCAGCCCTTCGGCGTGGCGCGACTTGCCGGAGCGCACACCGCCGGTGACCAGGATCCTCATCCGGTCATCGTATTGAGGCCGCGCACCCAGTCCACCGCCTCGTCGACGTCGTGAACCGTCGGGATCCCGGGCAGGCGCGGTGGGCGGGCCACGATGACGACCGGGACGCGCAACTGCTCAGCGGCAGCCATCTTCGGCCAGGTATGCTCACCGCCGGAATCCTTGGTGATGAGCACGTCGGTGCGGTGGTCGCGCATCAGCTCCAGCTCGCCGGGAAGGTGGTAGGGCCCGCGACTGGTCAGCAGCCGCCACGTGGCAGGCAGCGGGATCTCGGGGACGTCCACCACCCGCGCCAGGACCGAGTGCTCCCGCAGGTCCGGGACGAACCGGTTGATCTCCTGGCGCCCGACGGTCAGGAAGGGGCGATCGCCCAACCGTGCGGCGACTGCGGCCGCCTCTTCGTGGGTGGCGGTCCAGTGCCACGACGGTTGCGCGCGGTCCTGCCAACCTGGGCGCTCCAGCCGCAGCAGGGGTTTGGCGGTGCCGCACGCAGCGGCAGCGTTGGCCGAGATGTTGCGTGCGAACGGATGGGTGGCGTCGACGACGGCGTCGTAGCCGGTCAGCGCGGACCGCAGGCCGTCGACGCCGCCGAAGCCGCCGATCCGCACCGCGCCGACGGGCAGACGCGGAT
>NZ_JBAUJB010000311.1:0-2400 GCF_049683355.1 Mycobacterium sp. | reverse complement strand
TGGCGTATTCGACCGCGGCGTCCAGCATCGCCTGTCCTGCGCCCACCAGTTGTGCCGCGGTTGCCAGGGCGCCGAACTCGAAGGCGCGGGCCACATCGGCGGACTGGGCCTCGCCGGAGGCGCTGACATCGAAGAGTTTTCGACTCATGTCGACCGATTCGTGCCGGGCGCCGGCCGCTGCGTCACGTACCTGTCCGTCCTCGGCGAGCAGGATCAGGCCGGCGGCATCAGCGTCGACCGCGCGGGGGACCAGCGGTGGGAGCGCCACCGTCGCGATCAGCTCACCGGAGGCGAGAGCGGCGCTGCGCTCGGCCCACTCAGCCCGGCCGGCGAGCAGGATCGGCGCCACCGCGATGGACTCGGCCACCGGGCCGGGGACGCCCCAGCGCCCGACCCGCTCCAGTGCCACCACCAGATCGACCGGGTGGGCCTCGATGCCGTCGTATTTCTCGGGCACCATCAACGCTGTCACGCCGAGGTCGGCCAGTTGCGCCCACACCTTACGTCCGGGCGCGGTGTCGCCTTCACCCCAGGCGCGCACGGCGGCGGGAAGATCGGCGGCACCCAGCGCGGCGTCGATGCTGGCCGCGAAGTCGCGCTGCTGGTCGTCTATCTCAAAGTTCACGATCGCTACTTTCGGGGCAGGCCCAGCAGGCGCTCGGCGATGATGTTGCGCTGGATCTCGTTGGTACCCGCGTAGATCGGGCCTCCCAGCGCGAACAGCAGGCCGTCGGTCACAGAATCGGCGACTTCGCCGTCGGCCCCGCGCAGGTCCAGCGCGGTCTGGTGCAGTGCGACGTCCAGGTCGGACCAGAACACCTTGGTCACCGACGATTCCGCACCCAGTTCCCCGCCCGCTGTCAGCCGGGTGGCGGTTCCGAAGGTGTGCAGTCGGTAGGCCTGGGCCTTGATCCAGGCGTCGGCGACACGGTCGGTGAACGCCGGGTCGGGATTGTCCTGCCATTGCGCCACAAGGCGTTCCGCCGGCGCGAGAAAGCGTGCCGGGCTGCGCAACGACATGCCGCGTTCGTTGCTGGACGTGCTCATGGCCGACTTCCAGCCGTCGTGAACACCGCCGATCACGTCCTCGTCGGGAACGAACACGTCGTCGAGGAAGATCTCGCCGAAACCGGTGTCGCCACCGAGTTGGGCGATGGGCCGAACGGTGACGCCGTCGGCCTTCAGGTCGAACATGAAGTACGTCAGTCCCTTGTGGCGCTGTGCCTCGGGATCGGACCGGAACAGGCCGAAGGCCCGTTCCCCGAACACCGCCCGGGAGCTCCAGATCTTCTGGCCGTTGAGGAGCCAGCCCCCGTCGGTCCGGGTGGCAGTCGAGCGCAGTGACGCCAGGTCGCTGCCGGACTCCGGCTCCGACCAGGCCTGAGCCCAGATCTCCTCACCGCTTGCCATTTTCGGCAGGATCCGGTTCAGCTGCTCGGACGTGCCGTGGCTGAACAGGGTGGGCGCGAGCATCGACGTGCCGTTGGCGCTGGCACGTCCTGGTGCGCCTGCACGGAAGTACTCCTCCTCGAAGACGATCCACTGCAGTAGCGTCGCGTCCCGTCCGCCGTACTCTTCCGGCCAGGTGATCACCGACAGGCCGGCGTCGAAGAGCACCTTGTCCCAGCGGCGGTGCTGCTCGAAACCTTCGGCGGTGTCATAGGACTTCGTCGGGAACGAATGCTTGTTCGCAGCGAGGAACTCGCGCACCTCCGACTGGAACTGGAGGGTGGCGTCGTCGAAGGTGAGGTCCAACTCAGGCCCTTTCACGAAGTTGCGGCTTGACGACTTTGCCGCCCGGGTTGCGCGGCAGCGCGTCGAGGAACTCGACCGTCCGCGGGGTCTTGAAGTTCGCGAGATGTTCACGGGTGAAGGCGATCACGGTGTCGGCGTCCAGCTCGGCGCCCGGCAATGCGACGACGAACGCCTTGCCCACCTCGCCCAGTCGCTCATCGGGCACCCCGATGACGGCGGCCTCGGCGACGCCGTCGAGGCGGGCGAGCACCTGCTCGATCTCGGCGGGGTAGACGTTGAACCCGCCACAGATGTACATGTCCTTGAGACGGTCGGTGATCTTCAGGTTGCCCGCCGCGTCCAACTCGCCGACGTCCCCGGTGTGCAGCCATCCCTCGTCGTCGATCGCGGCAGCGGTGGCCTCGGGGTCGTCGAGGTAGCCCAGCATCACGTTGGGCCCGCGCAACAACACCTCACCTGTTTCGGCGCCGCCGACCGCCGCTATCCGCAACTCGAAGTCGGCGATCGGCCGACCGGACGTGGTGGCCACGGTGACGGCGTCGTCGTCGGCGCGGCACATGGTGCCGAAGCCGCTGGCTTCGGTCAGCCCGTAGGCGGTGAGCACGATGTCGATGTCGAGTTCGCTCTGCATCCGCTCGATCAGCA
>NZ_JBAUJB010000310.1:0-9321 GCF_049683355.1 Mycobacterium sp. | reverse complement strand
GCTCCCGGTGGCGCGACCTGGCGGGCCGCCCGGTCAGCCGCTGCGTCGTCGCCGCGCGCGGCCAGACGTGCCGCCTCCCGGGCAGCATCCACGCAACGCACCTGCATGGACACCGCATTGAGGCCGGCCAGGCAGACGACCAGGATCGCCACCAGTGCGAGTATCGCGAAAGCGGCCTCGGCAGTGGCGGTTCCAGATTCACCACCTAGACGCTGGTGTTCAACGCCCGGCTGATGATGTTGGTCAGGGCACCGACGATCGAGTCCCCGGTGACGACGGTATAGAGAATGGCCCCGAACGCGGCCGCGGCGATCGTACCGATGGCATACTCGACGGTGGACATGCCGTCGTCGTCGACGGCCAGCACGATCAGGCGGGCACGCAGGTCCCGAAAGCGTTCTCTGGTCATGGATTGTCTCCTTCATCTCTGGTCACAACACTCCCGATTGCAGGACTTCGCCGGCCAATCCGGCGACGACGGGCACGATGCCCAGACACAGGAAGGCCGGCAGATAGCACAGCCCCAGCGGCGCCGCGATCATCACCGAGGCGCGCTCGGCCTTTGCCCCGGCGCTGTCAGCGGCGTCACCGCGCAGTGCGGCGGCAAGGTCCTCGGTACCCTGTGCCAGCGCGACACCCGATGCCGCGGACCTGCGCGCCATCCTCAGGAACGCCTCGGCATGTTTGTCCACCGGCCCTGTCGGACTCGCCCACGCCACTGCAGGGTCTGCTCCCAGGGCCAGCAGATCGGCGGCCCGCCTCAGCAGCACCGCGAGGGCCGCGGGAGCGGACTCGGCGACCCCCGCCGCCGCGCTCGACACCGCCATCCCGGAGCGCAGACACGCCGCAAGGACATCCAGGCTGGACGCCGTGGCGAGCGCGTCGCCACGGCGCACCTCGTTGCGACCAATCTCGTCGTGATGCAGACCGATCCGCAGCCGGACGCCGGGAGCCCCGGGAGACAACAGCAGCGCCGTCGCGAGAAGGACTGCAGCCCAGGTCATCTGCTCACGCTCGCGGTTATTCGGTCCGACCAGAGCAGACCACAGCAGACCAACCCGCTACCGATCATCAGCAACCAGCCGCCCGCCCCTCCCGAGAGCAGGAACCGCACCGGCTCGGCCCCGATCGACTGCCCCAACAGCACGCCGAGGACCGGCAGCCCCGCGAGGATCGCCGCGGTGGCGCGGGCACCGGCCATGCCGGCTTCCACCCGACCCACGAAGCGTGCGCGTTCGGTGATGTCACGCTGCGCGGTCTGCATCAGGGTGGCGATCGCCAACCCATGGGACTGGGCGAGCTCCCAGCACACCGCCAACCGTTCCCAGTGGCCGGGTGATGCCGAGCGGAGCGCCTCGGCCCGCAACCCCGCGGCCACATCGGCTCCCAGCGCGGCCCGCGCGGCAACCGAGCTCAGAGACCGGGCGACGCGGCCGTGTGACTCGCCGGCCGCGACACTCATCGCGGCGACCGGATGCGCACCGATACGTAACTCCCCCACCAGGACGTCGAGGGCGGCCTGCAGCGCGGACTCTTCCTGTGTGCGCGTCCGCCTGGCGCGGGTGACGCGTCGCCGGGCGAGCAGGGTGGCGCCCAGCAGGCCGGCCGCGAGAACGGCAGTCCACGGGATCAGCAGCAGCAATGCCGCCCACCCGGCCACCGCGCACGGCACCAGGGGAAGCCGCCGGCGGCTCGACACCGTCGGCGTCAACGCTCGGGCACGCCGCCACGACGAAACCGGGGCAACCATCACGGCCAGCGCCAGGGCAAGGGCGGCGCCGGTCACGTCCGGCCCCGCACGCGGATCAGATGGTCCAGTGCCTGGGCGCCGCAACCGAAGCCGGTCTCAGCGCTCCAGCAGGGCAGTACCGTCACCCGGCCGTCGTCGGCCTGCTGCAATATCCCCACCTCGCTGAGGTGGCGGCGTCCCGTCTGATCGCGCGCCACGTGCAGGATCACCTGGATCGCCGCCGCGAGCTGGCTGTGCAGCGCGGCCCGGTCGAGGCCGCCGAGCGCGGCGAGCGCCTCGAAGCGGGCGGGCACCTCGGCCGGGTTGTTCGCGTGCACCGTGCCGGCACCGCCGTCGTGGCCGGTGTTCAGCGCTGCGAGCAGGTCGACGACCTCGGCGCCGCGTACCTCTCCGATGACGATGCGGTCCGGACGCATCCTCAGCGCCTGTTTGACCAGGTCACGGATCGTCACCTCGCCGACGCCCTCGACGTTGGCGCAGCGGGCGACGAGCTTCACCAGATGAGGGTGCCGGGGCGCGAGCTCGGCGCCGTCTTCCACGCACACGATGCGCTCGTCGGTGGCGACGGCGCCCAGCATTGCAGCCAGCAGCGTGGTCTTGCCCGCACCGGTTCCCCCGGAGACCACGAACGCCAGCCGGGCGTCGATGATGCCCCGCAGGAGTTCGGCTGCCTCGGCGGCGACGGCTCCCACGCCGGCGAGCGCGTCGAGGTCCTGACTGGCGGGCCGCAGCACCCGCAGCGACAGGCAGGTACCCGCGGCGGAGACCGGCGGCAGCACCGCGTGCAACCGGATCCTGAGCAGCTCGCCGGGACGGGCGGGGTCCAGATGATCGATCTGGCCGTCCACCCAGGGTTGGGCGTCGTCGAGGCGGCGGCCTGCGGTCAGCGCCAGCCGCTGCGCCAACCGGCGCACGGCGGTCTCGTCAGCGAATCGCACCGAGGTTTGTCGCAAGCCCCCGCCATCGTCGACCCAGACAGCATCGGGGGATGTCACGAGTACGTCGGTGGTCCCGGGGGCACACAACAGCGGTTCCAGGATCCCCGCACCGACCAGCTCGGTCTGCAACTCACGCAGGCTGCTGAGCACCTCGGTGTCGCCGAGCACACCACCGGACTCGGCCCGGATGGCGGCAGCCACGACGCTGGGCCGCAGTGGTGCCCGCTCGGCGGCGAGCCTCTCGCGGACCCGATCGACCAGCGGCGTGTTCATGCCGCGGATTCCGTCGGATGCGCCAGATGCGGGTTATGGCTGAGGATTCCGAGAACCGCGCGGACCGCCGCGGCGAGTGGTGATCGGCGTCGAAGCACCAGCCCGCCGCGTTCCAGTCGAGGTGCCAGACCGGGTTCCGGTCGCATCGAGGCCAGCACGGGGAACCCCACGATCCTTGCGACATCGACTGACCGGAGGCCGCCGGGCGACGGCCCGCGCACCACCACCCCGGTGTTCGGGTTGCCTACCGATGCCCATCGGGCGGTGGCAGCGGCGGCGGCACACGAGCGCACATCCGCTGTGGTGATCAACACCACGAGGTCCGCAGCGGCCAGCGCCGTCTCCGCAGTGACCGTCGGTTGGCGGGCGACATCGCAGACGACCGGTACCCCCGCCCTGCTGCCGGCGTCGATCACCGCGGCCAAAGCCGAAGAGCCGATGTGGTTGCTGGCAGCGTCCTCAGACAACACCCGACTTCCCGACAACACACTGACCCCGCGCCGCCTCGGCAGCGCGTCACGCAGGGCCGGATAGCTCAGGCGACCGCCGGCCAGTGACAGATCGGGCCATCGCAAGCCGGGTTCTGCCTCGTTACCGAGCACCAGATCCAGTCCGCCGCCCCACGGATCACCGTCCACAAGCAGCGATTCGGCCGCCGCCTGCGCCAGCGCGGTGGCGAAGACCGACGCCCCGGCACCCCCGCGACCTGCCAGAACGGCTACCACCGGCCCGCGGATCCCGCTCTGACCCGAAGCTTCTGCGGCGTCGGACAACGACGCCATCAGGTCCCGCTCCTGTGTGGGCAACATCACAATTTGTTGCGCACCAACAGCAACGGCCGCCTCCCATTCGGCCTGACCCGGTTCTGAGCGACTGACCAGCAGCACTCGCGCGCGACGTGGCAGGCCCCGTTGCACGCAGCGCCGGGCGGCACCGATATCCAGCAGGATCGCCGCGGCACCGGTCCACACGCGCAGACTCGAGGGATCGTCGGCACGCACCACACGCAGGCCCGCAGCTGCGACGATGCGGTCGATGTCGGCGTCGAGAGACCGGTCGTCGAGCACGGCCAGGATCCCCGCTGCTGTCGTCATGAACCCAGCGTCGAATGCGGTCGAGTTCTCCGAAAGAGCACGGCCGAGATCTGTGGATCAACGCCGTTTTGTGGACGGCGGACCCGCCGACAACACACCGAAAACGGTATTCCGCAACCTTTTCAGATTTGGGGACCTGTCCGCTTTGCGAAAACACCCCACAAAAGGGACGACCCCCGCCAGGGGGGGGAGGAGGCGGAGGTCGTCGTGTCTCAGCCCCGGGGGGTCGGGCTGAGACACACCCGGCATAAGCCGAGTCGTGCCCACTATACACACGCAAGAGCGCACCAGCGCAAGTGCCGAAACCCGGCGATGTCGGCCAAGGCCAGGAAAAATAACAGTCCGAGACTCGTGTCGTGAACTGCCAGTTTGTACAATCTGGCACGATCTGTCACACCAGGCCCCTCTATGCTGACGTTGTGACCTCATCCGACCCGGCGACAGGGGTGGGCCCACCCCCCGGGAAGCCGGCCTCATCGGACCGCCCCATTCGCACCGCGGCGTTCTTCGATCTGGACAAAACCATAATCGCAAAATCCAGCACTTTGGCTTTCAGCAAACCCTTCTTCAGCCAGGGGCTAATAAATCGGCGGGCCGTGCTGAAGTCGTCGTACGCGCAATTCCTATTCCTGATGTCCGGTGCCGATCATGACCAGATGGACCGGATGCGCTCCTACATCACCACCATGTGCACCGGATGGGACGTCGAACAGATCAAGTCGATCGTCGGCGAGACCCTGCACGACATCGTGGATCCGCTGGTCTTCGCCGAAGCGGCCGAACTCATCGCCGACCACAAACTCTGCGGTCGCGACGTGGTCGTCGTCTCGGCATCGGGCGAGGAGATCGTGGCGCCGATCGCCCGCGCCCTGGGCGCCACCCACGCGATGGCGACCCGGATGGTCGTCCAGGACGGCAAGTACACCGGCGACATCGCGTTCTACTGCTACGGCGAGGGCAAGGTCGAGGCCATTCGCGCCCTCGCCGCCCGCGAAGGTTACGCACTCGAACATTGCTACGCCTACTCGGACTCGATCACCGACCTGCCGATGCTCGAAGCCGTCGGTCATCCGACGGTGGTCAATCCGGACCGGGCATTGCGCAAGGAAGCGGTCGCGCGCGAGTGGCCCGTGCAGACCTTCACCAAGCCGGTGTCGCTACGCGTCCGCATCCCCGCCCCGTCTGGAGCGGCGGTGGCCACGACGGCTGCCGTCGGGGTCAGCGCCCTGGCCGCCGGCGCGCTGACCTACACGCTGCTGCGCAGATTCGCGTTCTGAGGCAGCCTGACCACGCATTAGCCAGTGCGCTGTCGTAACGATCCGGGATCGCGACCCTTTAGCCCTTGCTGTGACTGAGGTCACGTAGTACAAAGGAAGCACGGAAGCCGGGTGAGGCCAAGGTCGAGCCGGAAGAGAAGGCTCTATCTCCCGATCCCAGCTCCCCAGCACGGGTCCCGGAACCCACGCGGAGCACATACCGCGAAATAGGTAACAGCGTTGCGGGCCTGCGGAATTACGGAAAACGGACGACCACGACAGCCTTTTGGGTGGGGTTGCAATCGTAGCGCTTCGTAAGAACGCCGAGGCCAACCCACGCAACCCAGACAAGCACGCTTGGTAACCGGAATTCGTGCTCGCGGGCGGCGAACCGAAGTACTTTCGAATTACTTCGGGCGCCGCCCGCCTCGTTTTGCTGGGCCCCCCGAATCCCCCGCGTCAGCCCGAGGCCGACTGCGCGATGGACAACGCCTCGCGGGCGCCGGCATGCAGTGCCTCGCTGCTGAGCACCAGCCACGCCGTCAGTCCCTCCGCGGTTCCCGACGCGAAACCCCGCGCAGCTGCCTGATAGTCGCCCGAGCGGCGCATCCAGTGCACCTCGGGCACCCCGAGGCCGTGCGGGTCGAGCCCGCTGGCGATCGTCACCAGCCTCGACACCGCGCGGGCCACCACGCCGTCGGCGGTGCCGAACGGGCGCAGGGTGAGCAGTTCCCCGTGTCCGACGGCCGCCAGCACCGTGGCGGGCACCCGGGTGGCGCTGGTCATGACATCGGCGAGCAACTCGAGTCGCCGGCCGATGTCGGCTTCGGCGCGCGGCCGTCCGAGGTGGTCCGCCTCGACCAGATCCGTCGCCGCGAGCGCATGCAGCTTGGCGATGGCCTGCAGCGGCGCCCGCCGCCACACCCCCACCAGCGCGCCTTCACCGCCTTCGAGCGCCTCGGCCACCCGCAACGCGCCGGCGAGCACCGGGTCACTGCCGGCGTCCGCCGCTGCGGTGGCGAACTGCAGCGGTCCGCCGTCGAGCACCGACGACGCCCTGGCCGCCCGCAACGACGCCTCGGCTGCCGATTTCGGCCAGCCGCGTAGATTGGTCCGATGTCGGTGAGCCCTACCGAGCGCCTCGCGCGCCTCGTCGCCGGCCTGGACGACGCCGGGAAGCCGGGACAACGGCGCCAGGAGGTCGCCGGCCGCCCCGCCGTCGGCCGTCATCTGCGCTCACCACCGGTCACGCCCGCACACACTAGTCGACCACTGGACCCGCCAGCGATCACGTTCATCGCACGGCAGGCGCCGTCTACAGCCGTACTTGTGAGTTGCCAACGCTGATGCAACCTTCGGTGACTACCCTCACAGTCATGACCGAGACGCACGCCGAAGTCCAGCCTTCGTACCCCCCGGCCCCCGAGTTCGCCGAGAACGCCAACGCGACAGCGGCGTTGTACGACGCGGCGGAGGCCGACCGGTTGGCATTCTGGGCCGACCAGGCCAACAAGCTGAGCTGGGACACCCCGTTCGACGAGGTGCTCGACTGGTCCGAGGCGCCCTTCGCGAAATGGTTCGTCGGCGGCAAGCTCAACGTCGCCTACAACTGCGTCGACCGTCATGTCGAGGCCGGCAACGGTGACCGGGTCGCGATCCACTGGGAGGGTGAACCGGTCGGCGACGCCCGCGACATCACCTACTCCCAGCTCAAAGACGAAGTGTGCCAAGCGGCCAACACGCTCGCCGAACACGGCTTGCGCTCCGGTGACCGGGTCGCCATCTACATGCCGATGGTGCCCGAGGCCATCATCGCGATGCTGGCCTGCGCGCGGCTCGGCGCGATGCACTCGGTGGTGTTCGCCGGATTCTCCGCCTCGGCGCTGAAGGCCCGGATCGAGGACGCCGAGGCCAAGCTGGTGATCACCAGCGACGGTCAGTTCCGTCGCGGCAAGGCGGCCCCGCTGAAGGCCGGGGTCGACGAGGCGATCGAGGGCCTCGGTGACAACAGCCCCGTCGAGCACGTACTGGTGGTGCGCCGCACCGGAATCGACGTGCCGTGGACCGAGGGCCGCGACCTGTGGTGGGACGAGACCGTCCCGAAGGCCTCCACCGACCACGAGCCGGAGGCATTCGACTCCGAGCATCCGCTGTTCCTGCTGTACACCTCGGGAACCACCGGCAAGCCCAAGGGCATCATGCACACCTCGGGCGGCTATCTGACGCAGGCGGCGTACACCGTCTACAACGTCTTCGACGTCAAACCGCACTCCGACGTGTACTGGTGCACCGCCGACATCGGCTGGGTCACCGGACACACCTACATCGTGTATGGACCGCTGGCCAATGGCGTCACGCAGGTCGTGTACGAGGGCACGCCGGCCTCACCCGACGAGCACCGCCACTTCCAGGTCATCGAAAAATACGGTGTGACAATCTATTACACCGCGCCCACGGTGGTTCGCACGTTCATGAAATGGGGTCGCGAGCTCGCTTTCGAACACGATCTGTCCAGCGTCCGGCTGCTGGGCTCGGTGGGTGAGCCGATCAACCCCGAGGCATGGCGGTGGTACCGCCTGGTGTTCGGCAGCGACAAGACGCCGGTCGTGGACACCTGGTGGCAGACCGAGACCGGAGCGGCGATGATCTCACCGCTGCCCGGGGTGACCGACTGCAAGCCGGGATCGGCGATGCGCCCGCTGCCCGGGATCTCGGCCAAGATCGTCGACGACGACGGCAAGGATCTCGAGCCCAGCCCCGACCACGGCGAACACGTCACCGGCTACCTGGTGCTCGACAAGCCGTGGCCGGCGATGCTGCGCGGCATCTGGGGCGATCCCGAGCGGTTCAAGGAGACCTACTGGTCGCGGTTCGCCGAGCAGGGCTGGTACTTCGCGGGTGACGGCGCCCGGTACGGCAGCGACGGCGAGATCTGGGTGCTGGGCCGCATCGACGACGTGATGAACATCTCCGGCCACCGGATCTCCACTGCCGAGGTGGAGTCGGCGCTCGTCGGACACTCCGGGGTGGCCGAGGCGGCCGTCGTCGGCGCCACCGACGAGCACACCGGTCAGGCGATCTGCGCCTTCGTCATCCTCAAGTCACACCACGCCGAGATGTCACACGAACAGATGGTGGACGAACTGCGCTCCGAGGTGGCCAAGGAGATCTCTCCGATCGCCAAGCCCCGCGAGATCCACGTGGTACCGGAGTTGCCCAAGACCCGAAGCGGCAAGATCATGCGCCGATTGTTGCGTGACGTGGCCGAAGGCCGCGAGCTCGGCGACACCTCGACACTGGTCGATCCCAGCGTGTTCGAGGCGATCAGGGAGAGCAAGTAGCCTCAGGCCGCCCCCACCGGCACAAAACCGCTGCCTGGCCGTCCTTTGGCGGTGATGTCGGCGAGTTGGGTGTTGAACGACATCGTGACCGCCGGGGTGTGCAGCGGGATGAACTTGATCACGCAGGTCGGCAGCTCCTCGGAGAACGCCCCGTGAATCATCCCGACGAGCCTGTTGTTGACGGTGACCGGCGCCCCGGAGTCGCCGGGCTGCCCGCAGACCTGGTTGACGATCGTGCCGGGCTCCTCACCCGGCCCCCAGGTGACCCCACACGAATAGCCGGTGGTGCGGCCGAGCTTGCAGGCCACGTCGCCGAACGTGGGATCCGGCCCGAGTCCGTCGATGCGGAACCCGTTGACCGAACTGGTCGGGATGACCTTGGCCCGGTCGAACTCGATCACCGCGTAGTCCAGGCCGTCGTTGCCCGCGACCATCGTGCCGACGACGCCCGCGCTCTCGTCCCCTTCGGCGGCCACCACTGCGCCCGGTCCGCCGCAGTGCGCCGAGGTGAACCCGATCAGGCTGCCGCGATTGTCGGTTCCGATCGCGGTCAGGGTGCACAACGTCTCGCCATTGACGACGAGTCCGGAGCCACCCCCGAGCGTCACCGGCGAGTCGGCGTGGGCGGGGGCGACGATCCCGGACATGAGCATGGCACCCAGCGCCACG
>NZ_JBAUJB010000309.1:0-13549 GCF_049683355.1 Mycobacterium sp. | reverse complement strand
GCCCGCCACCGGTCTGGCCGCCGCGGGTCCGTCGCCGCGTCCGGTCGCTGCGCCGGGCCGGCCTGCTCTCGCCGTCCGCGGAGGAGCGCTTGGGCTCCCTCCTCGGGCTGTCCGCCGCGCGGCTGCGGCCGATCTTGCCGGTGGCGTCGGTCGGGATGTCCAGTTCCTCGTACAGGTGCGGTGAGCTGGAGTACGTCTCGGCCGGGTCCGGGGTCTCCAGGCCGAGCGCCTTGTCGATCATCGTCCAGCGCGGGAGTTCGTCCCAGTCGACGAGGGTGACGGCGATGCCGGTCTTGCCCGCGCGCCCGGTGCGGCCGATACGGTGCACGTAGGCCTGCTCGTCCTCGGGGATCTGGTAGTTGATCACGTGGGTGATGTCGTCGATGTCGATGCCCCGGGCGGCCACGTCGGTGGCGACGAGCACGTCGACGTCACCGTTGCGGAAGGACTTGAGCGCCTTCTCCCGGGCGCCCTGGCCGAGATCGCCGTGCACGGCGTCGACCTTGAAGCCGCGTTCGGCGAGTTCGTCGCAGACCTTCTGGGCGGTCCGCTTGGTGCGGGTGAAGATCATCGTCGCGCCGCGATTGTCGGCTTGCAGAATTCGGGCGACCATCTCGACCTTGTCGAGGGCGTGCGCGCGGTAGGCGAACTGCTCGGTGGACTCGTGGGTGGCCGCGCCTTGAACGCCCTCGGCGCGGATGTGCGTGGGCTGGTTCATGAACGTGCGGGCCAGCGTGATGATCGGGTCCGGCATGGTCGCCGAGAACAGCATCGCCTGGCGGTTGGTCGGAATCTGCTTGAGAATCCGCTCGATGTCGGGCAGGAAGCCCAGGTCCAGCATCTCGTCGGCCTCGTCGAGCACCAGCGTCGACAGCCCGCCGAGCTGCAGGTGGCCCTGTTGCGCGAGGTCCAGGAGGCGGCCGGGGGTGCCGACGACGACGTCGGCGCCCTTCTGCAGCGACGCCACCTGCGGCTCGTAGGGGCGGCCGCCGTAGATCGCGACGACCGACAGCGGACGGCTCTGACCTTCGTGCTCGGCCTTGAGGTATTTCGACGCCTCGGTCAGGTCGCCGAAGACCTGGATGCACAGCTCACGGGTGGGCACGACGATCAGTGCGCGCGGGATGCCGGAGAGCGGGCGTTCGGTGTCGGTGGTGAGCCGGTGCAGCAGCGGCACGCCGAAGGCGAAGGTCTTGCCCATGCCGGTGCGGGCCTGGCCGATCAGGTCGTCGCCGGCCAGGGCCAGCGGCAGGGTCTGTTCCTGGATGGCGAAGGGATGCTCGATGCCGGATTCGGACAGTGCGCGGACGATCTCCTCGCGCACTCCGAGCTCGGCAAACGACGGGCTTGTATGTGGGATTACAGGTGTCATGCTGGGTAAACGAAGCCTTTCACGGTCATTCCTCGTTGCGTTCCAGCGCGCACGAGTTGTGAAGAGAACTCCGTCAGGCCCTGCGATGAGGAGGCGGGCCGCCTGTCGTGCACGCACATTGTCAAGGTGCCTGCGGCGACCATCAGCCCACGTGACCTTTATCGATCTGTCGACTTTCGCGCCGACACCAGACCCCATGGTAGCCGGTCGGTCCGCTGCTCGGTCACCGCACTCGTTGCGGGCGCGCCGGCGCTCTAGAGTTGGGGCCATGTCTTCGACGCCTCCCACGGCCGCCGATCCCGCTCCGGCGGGAGCGCAGAACAACCCGGAAAAAGCGGGTGCATCCACGGTGTCGCCCCTGCACCCGGGCATCAACGAGCTGTTCGCGCTGTTGGCATACGGCGAGGTCGCGGCGTTCTATCGGCTCACCGAAGAGGCGCGGATGGCGCCCAACCTGCGTGGCCGGATCAACATGGCCAGCATGGCGGCCGCCGAGATGAACCACTACGAAGTGCTGCGCGACGCGTTGGAGCGCCGCGGTGTCGACGTCGTCCCGGCGATGACCAAGTACGCGTCGGCGCTGGAGAACTATCACCGGCTGACCACGCCGAGCACCTGGCTCGAGGCGTTGGTCAAGACCTACGTCGGCGACGCGATGGCCGCCGATTTCTATCTCGAGACCGCCGGGTCGATGCCCGACGAGGTCGCCGCCGTGGTGCGTTCGGTGTTGTCGGAGACGGGACACTCGCAATTCGTCGTCGGCGAGGTGCGCGACGCGGTGACGGCCAGTGACCGTCAGCGCCACCGGTTGGCGCTGTGGTCGCGGCGGCTGCTGGGTGAGGCCATCACCCAGGCCCAGTACGTCCTCGCCGACCACGACGAGCTGGTCGACCTGGTGATGTCGGGCGGTGGGCTGTCGCAGATGACCGATTTCTTCGACCGTCTCCAGCACACCCACAGCACCCGGATGCGCGAGCTCGGGCTGGCCTGACCAGGCGCGCTACCGCGTGCAGTTGGTGATGAACGAGTTGCTGTTCTGCGCGGCGATCACGGCACCGTTGGCGTCGGTGATGCTGCAGTTGAGCTGACCACGGACGCTGGTCGCGGTCACCGAGGTCAGCGTGACGCCGGGATCGAGCACCACTGTCTTGGACCAGGGCAGCGCGACGTTCACGTCGGTCACCAGCGCGCCGCGCTGGTCGGTGTAGATCACCGTCACCAGATCGATGAGCGAGCGATCTCCGGTGATCCGGTAGGTGACCGTTCCGGGAGCGGCCGCTGCGGGCGGTGGAGCGGCCTGCGGCGGGGGCAGCACGGGCTGCGCCGTCGGAGTCGCGGTCGCGGTCGCGCTCGGGGTCGGGGTTACCGTGGTGACCGTCTCGGGAGGCAGCGACGGCGGAGCCGCGACGCGGGGCGCGGAGGGCTCAGGAGCGCTGCTGGACGTCGGCGCGCCCTGGCTGGATGCGATGGTCGCCGACACCGATCCGCTGTCACCCCCGCCCAGGATCAGGCTGGCCGCGATGACGGCGATGAACAGGATCGCGCCTGCGACCCCGGCGATCCACATCCACCGGCGGTCGATGCTGGCCTCGTCGATGTCGTAGTCGTCGTAATCCTCGACGGGACCGTCGGGGTCGTAGTCGTCGGGATACGGCGGAAGGGTATCGGTGATCAGGTCGCCGTCCGGCTCGCCGTACGGATCGGCGTATGGGTCGGCGTACCCGTCGGCATACCGGTCGGCACTGCCGTGTCCGCCTGCGTAGCGCCGGCCCCGGCGGGGGCTTTCGATGCGCTCCGTCGGGGTCAGGGAGTACGGCGATTGTGCGGTGTAAGGCCTGTTCATCCAGCTATCCCAGTCGCTTTCCTTGCGGTACGGAGGCTGATGCTATCGGGACAGAAGTGATGAATGAGGTTGGCGCGCCTGCTCTGCGGTCACGGTCGGGACTCGGTTCGGTCGCCCGTCGGTTTCGGGCTCGCGGCGCTGTTTCGCTGACCGCGTAGATCCCGGCGCGGCCTCACGGGCCCGGCGTCCATTAGCCTCCTGTGGACAAGACGAAGCATTCGAACAGAAGGGTTTTCACCGTGGAGGTCAAGATCGGTGTCACCGACAGCCCGCGCGAACTGATCCTCAACAGCGCGCAGACGCCGGCTGAGGTGGAGAAGTTGGTCGCCGATGCGCTTGCCGCCGATGCGGGCGTCCTGAGCCTCACCGACGAGAAGGGCCGGCGCTTTCTCGTGCAGTCCGCGAAGATCGCCTATGTCGAGATCGGTGCCGCCGACTCGCGCAGGGTCGGCTTCGGAGTGGGCACCGTGGGCGCCGAGGTCACCCGCTAGTTCCTCGCCGGAACGGTATTCCAGCAGCAAAAGTGCGAGTCGACGGCTGCCGGAATACAGTTCCGGCGAAAGGTCAGGAGCGGGTCAGTGGCACGTGGGACAGCCCGCCCCAGATGAACTGCACCGTGCCCTCGACGGCGTCGCTCTTGTCGATCGGGCGCTCGTTGTTGAGCCAGTAGCGTGCGGAGTCGACGCTGATGCTCACCAGACCGACCGCGATCATCCTGGCCCGATGCGGTTCAAGGCCGGAATCGTGGCTGATGAGGTCGAACACGGCGTCGGTGCACGACTCGGTGGCGACCTTGACCTGCGCGGCCACCTGGGGCTCGGTGACGTAGTCGTTCTCGAAGATCAGCCGGTAGCCCTGGCCGTCGTGCTCGATGAAGTCGAAGAACGCCTCCACCGCGGCACGCACCCGCTGGCGGTTGTCGGTGGTGGTCCGCAGCGCCTGACGCACCCCGGAGACCAGGTTGTCGACGTGCCGTTGCAGCACTGCCAGGTACAGCTCGACCTTCGACGAGAAATGTTGGTACAGCACCGGTTTGCTGACGCCGGCGCGGTCGGCGATCTCGTCCATGCCCGCGGCGTGGTACCCGCGGTCGACGAACACCTCGCTGGCAGCGATCAGCAACTGTCCACGGCGCTCGTCTCGGGGCAGCCGGTTACCGCGCCGGGCCGCGGTGGCGGGTAACCCGGTGCCGTTGGCTGGTTGTCCCCCCCGCCGCTGCGCCGTCTTGGCGAGATCGCTCATCAGAACCTCAAGATCTACAGCCGGCGCGACCGGCGTGTTTGATTCGCTCCGCACTGACACTACTACCGGTGGCTACCGTTGGCCTGCGGTACGCGTGAGGTCCGCGCCCGGTTGGCGCGGCGTGCGGTGGCGCGCCGGGAGTGCAAGTCCTCCGAGCTGTGTCATCCTGTTTCGGTGACCTACGACCCGGGGCGTCGCGGGAGCGGTCGGGTCCCCGTGCTGCGCGACGAGTGGCGAGAGCCTCTCCGCGCGCAGCGTGACCCGCTGGCCGAACAGCCGGGCCGGGTCAGATCGAACCGGGACGACCGCAAGCGGTGGCGCAAGCAGACCTGGATCGGTCGCTTCATCTCCACCTACGGATGGCGTGCCTACGCGCTACCGCTGCTGGTCGCGCTGACGGTGGTGGTCGGCTACCAGACCATCACCGGAACCAGCGTGCCGGAGGTGGTGGACGAGGACGGACCCGTGCAGGGGCCGCCGACCATCGGCGTCGCGAGCACCGCGATCGTCGGCGCACCGCCCAAGGGGCTCACGGAGTTCGACGCCAGCCTGCCCACCGGGATCCTGCCCGACGGCGGGCCGTTCACCCCGGCGGGTGCCCGGACGTGGCGCGTGGTGCCCGGCAGCACGCCGCAGGTCGGGCAGGGCACCACCAAGGTGTTCACCTACACCGTCGAGGTTGAGGACGGGATCGACACCACGACTTTCGGCGGCGACGACGGCTTCGCGCGGATGGTCAGCGAGACGCTGGCCAACCCGAAGAGCTGGACCCACAATCCGCAGTTCGCGTTCACGCGGGTGGACGCCGCGTCGGGCATCGAGCCGGACTTCCGGGTGTCGCTGACGTCCTCGATGACGATTCGGGATGGCTGCGGCTATGACATCCAGCTCGAGGCGTCCTGCTACAACCCGGCATTCGAGGGCCAGCCGCGGGTGTTCGTCAACGAGGCCCGGTGGGTGCGCGGCGCGGTGCCGTTCCAGGGGGACGTCGGCTCCTACCGGCAGTACCTGATCAACCACGAGGTGGGCCACGCCATCGGCTACCAGCGTCACGAGCAGTGCGCCGCCAACGGTGAGCTGGCGCCGATCATGATGCAGCAGACGTTCTCGACGAGCAACAACGACGCGGCCCGGTTCGACCCCGGCACGGTCACCCCGGACGGGATCACCTGCCGGTTCAATCCCTGGCCCTACCCGATCGCCTGAATCCGGCCCCCGGGAAGCCCCGGGCCCTCATCGCTGTTGATTGCAGTACCCATGCACAACTGATGTGATGATTTCTGAAGCCAACCAAGGAGAACTCGGTGTCGACCCCGTTGCCGCCGCTGGTAGCACCAGCAGCTGAACTCACCCGCGAAGAGGTGGCGCGCTACAGCCGTCATCTCATCATCCCCGACCTCGGCCTGGACGGGCAGAAGCGTCTGAAGAACGCCCGTGTCCTGGTCATCGGGGCGGGCGGGCTGGGTTCGCCGAC
This sequence comes from Mycobacterium sp., assembly GCF_049683355.1. Classification (GTDB taxonomy): domain Bacteria; phylum Actinomycetota; class Actinomycetes; order Mycobacteriales; family Mycobacteriaceae; genus Mycobacterium. The sequence goes on along the minus strand of NZ_JBAUJB010000309.1, from coordinate 7,618 downwards.
ACTGCTCTACCTCGCCGCCGCCGGTGTGGGCACGATCGGCATCGTCGAGTTCGACGTCGTCGACGAGTCGAATCTGCAGCGGCAGATCATCCACGGCCAGTCCGACATCGGCCGGTCCAAGGCGCAGAGCGCCAAGGAGTCGATCCTGGAGGTCAACCCGCTGGTCGACGTGCGGTTGCACGAGGTGCGGCTGGAACCGGACAACGCCGTCGAACTGTTCTCCCAGTACGACCTGATCCTCGACGGCACCGACAACTTCGCCACCCGCTACCTGGTCAACGACGCCGCGGTGCTCGCAGGCAAGCCGTACGTGTGGGGCTCGATCTACCGCTTCGAGGGCCAGGTGTCGGTGTTCTGGGAGGACGCCCCCGACGGGCTGGGCCTGAACTACCGCGACCTCTACCCGGAGCCGCCGCCGCCCGGGATGGTGCCGTCCTGCGCCGAGGGTGGGGTGCTGGGCATCCTGTGCGCGTCCATCGCCTCGGTGATGGGCACCGAAGCCATCAAGCTGATCACCGGTATCGGGGAGCCGCTGCTGGGCCGCCTGATGGTCTACGACGCCCTGGACATGAGCTACCGCACGATCAAGATCCGCAAGGACCCGGCCACGCCGAAGATCACCGAGCTGATCGACTACGAGGCGTTCTGCGGTGTGGTCTCCGACGAAGCCGCGGAAGCGTCCGCCGACGCCACCGTGACGCCGCGGGAGCTGCGGGAGCTGCTCGACTCCAGCCAGAAGTTCGCGTTGATCGACGTCCGTGAGCCGGTCGAGTGGGACATCAACCACATCGACGGCGCCGAGCTCATCCCGAAGTCGACGATCGAGTCCGGAGACGGGCTGGCGCGGCTGCCGCACGACCGGGTACCGGTGCTGTACTGCAAAACCGGGGTGCGCTCGGCCGAAGCCCTGGCGGTCATCAAGAAGGCCGGGTTCTCCGACGCCATGCATCTGCAGGGTGGGATCGTGGCCTGGGCCAAGCAACTCGAACCCGACATGGTGATGTACTAACGCTGGGTTGGGCGCGGTTCCGCTTAGGCTGAGCCGGTGACCGCCGAGCGCCCACCCGACCATGTGCTTGCGGCCTTCGGGCTGTCCGGGGTGCAGCCGGCGCCGCTGGGATCCAGCTGGGAGGGCGGCTGGCGCTGTGGCGAAGTGGTGCTGTCGATGGTCGCCGATCACGCCCGGGCCGCCTGGTCGGCCAAGGTGCGCGAGACGCTGTTCGTCGACGGGGTGCGGCTGGCCCGGCCGGTGCGTTCCACCGACGGCCGTTACGTCGTCGCCGGCTGGCGCGCCGACACGTACGTCGCCGGCACTCCGGAACCCCGCCACGACGAGGTGGTCTCCGCCGCCGTCCGGTTGCACGAAGCCACCGCCAAGCTCGAGCGGCCCCGGTTCCTGACCCAGCCGCCGGTGGCGCCGTGGGCCGACGTCGACGTGTTCATCGCCGCCGACCGGGCGGCGTGGGAGGAGCGTCCGCTGCACTCGCTGCCGCCGGGTGCGCGGGTGGCGCCGGGCAGCGCGGACGGGCAGAAATCCGTCGAACTGATCAACCAGCTCGCTTCGCTGCGCCGGCCTACCAAGAGTCCGAGTCAGCTGGTCCACGGAGATCTCTACGGCACAGTGCTTTTCGCCGGCACGGCGGCTCCGGGGATTACCGACATCACGCCGTACTGGCGACCGCCGGCATGGGCCGCCGGGGTGGTGGTGGTCGACGCGCTGTCCTGGGGCGACGCCGACGACGGCCTGATCGAGAGATGGACACCGTTGCCGGAGTGGCCGCAGATGCTGTTGCGCGCGTTGATCTTCCGTTTGGCGGTGCATGCCCTGCATCCGAGGTCGACGGCCGTGGCATTCCCCGGTCTGGCCCGCACTGCAGCGCTGGTCCGCCTGGCGGTCTAGGTTTCCCGCGGAATAGCGTTCCCGGCTGTGATTCCGGTGGCGATCACAGCCATGGCTTCACGCTCGCGATCAGAACGCGTGGCGGTACTGCCGAAGCGGCACCCGGCCGTCGTCGGCCAGCACCCCTTCGGCGCGCAGCCGTTCCAACTGGCGCGACGCCAGATGCGGCGCCGGCTTTCCCGACGCGGTGATCACCCGGTGCCACGGCAGGTCCGACGAGTCGATGCGCATGATCCACCCGACGATGCGGGCGCTGGACAGCCCTGCCGCGCAAGCGATGTCGCCGTAGGTGGTCACCCGTCCCGACGGCACGGCCGCGACGAGCGCACGCACCGCCTCCACCTGCTCGTCGGTGATGGCCGCCACGTCAGCTCAGCTGGTCGCGAACCACGGCCGCGGTCTCGGCCGGCTTCGCGAGCGGCACCATGTGGTCGCAATCCCATTCCAGCAGAACAAAACCCGAACCCAGTCCGGCATCCAGACCGGTGATCAGTTCTTCGGAGGCGTACGGCGGATCGGTGCGGGTGGCGCGCACCAGCGTGGTCGGTGTGCCGTCGCGGGGGACGGCAACGGGGCGGGTGAGCTCACTCCAGTAAGACAGCATCGCCGGGATGCTGATGCGCCACCCCACACGGCCGTTCGGCAGTGCGACGAGGTGTTCGTCGAGCTCGCGGTCCAGCTCGGCGGGAGCCACGTCGCCCCACGACCCGTTGGCCTTCTCGGCGCGCGCGTCCTCGCGGTCGGTGTAGTCCGGTGATTCGACCATGCTGTCGGCCACCTCCCGCATCCACCGTCCGTCGAGGGCGACCGCCGGGTCGAGGAGCGCCAGAGCGCTGACCAGGTCGGGCCGCGTCGATGCCAGGCTCAGGGCGACCGCGCCACCGAACGAATGGCCGACGACCACGACGGGTCCGGCCGCCTCGGCCTCGAGCAACGCCGCGGCCGCCGCCACGTTCGCCTCGATCGTCCACGGCGCGTCCCACGACGACCTGCCATGGCCCAGCAGGTCGGGCGCGAGCGCCGCGATCTCGGGCAGGTGCTGCTCGAAGAGTGTCTGCCACCGTCGGCCGTGCCCGGTCAGCCCGTGGATCGCCAGGACGCGCGCCGGCCCGGCCGGTCCGAAACGGTGGGTGTGCAACACGTCGATCACGCCGATGATGGTGCCAGTTCGGCAGTCACGCCTCCACTCGTGGCCCGTCGAGTAGATCCGCGAGCGCGGCGCGGGTCTCGGGGTCGGCCCGACCTGCGTCGAGTTCCAGCAGCGCGCATTCCGCGTTCGCGGCGAGCCACAGCCGGGCCGCTGCGTGCGGGCGGGGCCGACGCATCGCGACGAAGTCGTCGGTGAGGAGGTCGACGGTGGTGTTGTTGCGGCGGATGATCTCCTCCTGGATCGGGAGCTGCCCGCGGGCCTCGAGGATCAGGGCCCGTACGCCGCGCCGGCGCAGGCAGGCATCGAGGTAGGTCACCGACATCGCGGTCAACCGTTCCCGGCCTGGTCGCATCGACGCGGTGGCCCGCTGCACCGCGTCGAAGATGTCGTCGTGAAACCGACGGTGCAGCGCCACGAGATACGACGTGCGGTCGCCGAAGTGATGAAAGAACGTCCCCTTGGCCACGCCGGCGGTGGCCACCACCGCGTTGACGCTGAGGCCTTCGAGGCCGGTGGTCTCGGCCAGGACGAAGCCCGCCGACAGCAGCGTGTCGCGGGTGCGTTCCTTGGCCGCCGCCCGCGCGCCGGGTGTCTGAGATGGGGGAGTCATCGGTCTTCCAACATACCGACCGGGTGGTCAACGAACCGTCCGGTGCGCTACGTTATTGACCGACCGACCGGTCAATGAGGAGACGAGCATGCCCCTGGCCAGGACGCCGTCGGGAACCCTGGCCTACACCGATCAGGGCACCGGATCCGCGGTGGTGCTGCTGCACGCGACGTTGCACGACCGCACCGACTACACCCACGTCGCCGCCGCCCTGGCCGGCCGGTACCGCGTCATCTCCGTCGACTGGCCCGGTCACGGTGACTCATCTGCCCAGGCAGCGCCGCTCAGCGCCGCGCTCCTGGCCGACGCGCTCGAGCAGTTCGTGTCCGCCCTCGAGCTGCGCGACGCGGTGTTCGTCGGCAACTCGGTCGGCGGGTTCGCGGCGTGCCGACTCGCTATCCGAGATCCCTCCCGGGTGGCCGGTCTGGTGCTGGTCAACGGTTCCGGCTTCACCCCGTGGACCCCGGTCAGCCGGGCCTTCTGTGCGGTGATGGGGCATCCGGGCACGATCGGCGCGGTGTTGCGCTTTTCGGTGCCGCTGTACATGGCGGCGACGACCGACACGGACCGTGACGTCGTCGGGCGGGTGCTCGCCCGCGCCCGTACCCGCGCCGGCAGGCAGACCGCGGCGGCGATGTGGCGCAGCTTCCCCGACCCCGCGGCCGACCTGCGAGCACTCGCCGACAGGATCACCTCGCCCACGCTGATCACCTGGGGCACCCGGGACCGCACCCAGCGCAGGTCCTGGGGGCGTGCCATGCATCACGCGATCAGCGGATCGGCCTACGTCGAGTTCGACACCGGCCATCTTCCCTTCACATCGGATCCGCAGGGCTGGCTCGGCGTCGTCGAACCCTTCCTGGAGCGCGCGCTGAGCCGCTGATGTCAGACCCTCGTGGTGTCATGCCAACATGTCTGCGCCACACACCGAGCTGACCCCCGACGCACTGGGTCGTCCCGAGATGCGCGGCACCATCCGGGTGCTCGGTGGTGCCGGCACCGGCAAGAGCCGCCTGCTCGTCGACACGGCCGTCGCACACCTGTCCGCGGGCTGTGATCCGGAATCGGTTCTGCTGCTGACGGGTTCGGCGCGCCTCGGCGCGCAGGCCAAGGCCGCGATCACAGCGACGCTGCTGAGCTCGGGCGCACGTACGGTGGTGCGGGAGCCGCTGGTGCGCACCGTGCATTCCTACGCGTTCGCGGTGCTGCGGCTGGCTGCGCAGCGCAACGGGACCCCGCCACCGAGGTTGATCACCAGCGCCGAGCAGGACGGCATCATCCGGGAACTGCTGGCCGGTGACATCGAGGACGGTCCCGCCTCGCCGGTGCGTTGGCCGGAGCGGCTGCGGCCGGCGCTCGGCACTGCCGGTTTCGCCGCCGAACTGCGTGATCTGATGGCGCGGTGCGGCGAGCGTGGAGTCGATCCCGCTGAGTTGCAACGCATCGGCCGGCTGGCAGGCAGGCCAGAATGGCGGGCTGCGGGCCGGTTCGCCCAGGCCTACGAGCAGATCATGTTGTTGAGATCGGCGGTGGGGATGGCGGCTCCGCAGGCCACCGTGCCGGCATTGGGCGCCGCCGAACTCGTCGGCGCCGCGCTCGAGGCGTTCGCCATGGACGCCGACCTGGTGGCCGCCGAGCGCGCGCGGGTCAAGCTGCTCCTGGTCGACGACGCCCAGCACCTCGACCCGCAGGCCGCTCGACTGGTGGCCGTGCTGGCGAGCGGGGCCGAACTCGCCGTGATCGCCGGAGATCCGCACCAGACCGTGTTCGGGTACCGAGGGGCCGACCCGGCGCTGCTGCGTGGTGACGGACCGGTGTTGTCGCTGACCGAGTCACACCGGTGCGCAGCCCCGGTGGCCGATGCCATCGGTGCGGTCGCACGTCGGCTGCCGGGCCAGGAGAGCACCCGCCGGCTCACCGGCACCGACGCGCCCGGCGCGCTGACGGTGCGGATCGCCGCGTCACCGCACGCCGAGGCCACACTGATCGCCGATGCGCTGCGCCGCGCCCATCTGATCGACGGAATACCGTGGTCACAGATGGCGGTGATCGTCCGGTCGGTGCCCCGGATGGGTGCCGGGCTGGGGCGCGCGTTGGCGGCAGCAGGCGTGCCGGTCGATGTGCCACAGGCTGATTCAGCGCTGGCGGATCAGCCTGCGGTACGCGCGCTGCTGACCGTGCTGGAGGCGACGGCGGACGGTCTGGACGGGCAGCGGGCTCTGCAACTGCTGACGGGTCCGATCGGTCGGGTGGATCCGGTGTCGCTGCGGCAGTTGCGGCGGGCGCTGCGCCGGGGGGCCGAAGCCGGCTCGGCGGCTGGGTTCGGGGACCTTCTCGTCGCTGCGTTGCACCGCACTTCCAATCCACTCTCCGACGAGCAGAGGCGGGCGCTGGGCCGGGTACGCGCGGTGCTGGCGGCCGCGCAGCGCAGCGCCGACGAGGGCCGGGATCCGCGGCACACGCTGTGGCAGGCGTGGCACCGCTCCGGATTGCAGCGGCGGTGGCTGGCCGAGGCCGAGCGCGGTGGACCGGCAGCGGCCCAGGCCGAGCGTGATCTCGACGCCGTCACCGCGATGTTCGACGTCGCCGAACAGTACGTCGCGCGCACAGCGGGGGCCTCACTGCGCGGACTGATCGACCATGTCTCCGGACTCGCGCTGCCTCCCGTCCGCAGCGACGACACCCCTCGGAGCGACGCGGTCGCGGTTCTCAGCGCGCACTCGTCGTTGGGCCGCGAGTGGGACTTCGTGGTGATCGCCGGACTGCAGGAAGGGCTGTGGCCCAACGTCTCTCCGCGTGGCGGGGTACTCGCCACCCAGCAGCTGGTCGACGTGATCGACGGGGTCGCCGATGTCGGGGAGCGCCGGCTTTCCAGCAGGGCGCCGCTGCTCGCCGAGGAACGCCGGCTGCTGATCGCGGCGATGGGCCGCGCGCGCAGCAGGCTGTTGGTGACGGCCGTCGACAGCGACGACGGAGACGACGCGATGCTGCCGTCGTCGTTCTGTCGTGAGCTCAGCGCGCTGGCGACCGAACCGGTCGTCGAGGACGCCGCCCCGGTCCGGGCCCCGCGGGTGCTGGCCCCGTCGGCCCTCGTCGGGCGCCTGCGGTCGGTGGTCTGCTCGGCTCCTGGCGCGGTGTCCGATGAAGAAAGATGTTGCGCGGCAATACAGTTGGCGCGCCTTGCCGAGGCCGGCGTGCACGGCACCGACCCGGCTTCCTGGTATGGGATGCGTGGACTGTCCACCGAGGAGCCACTGTGGGACGGCGAGGACGGTGACGTCCACGAGGTGACGTTGTCTCCGTCGACGTTGCAGATGCTCTCGGACTGCCCGCTGCGCTGGTTGCTCGAACGGCACGGCGGGTCCGCCGGGCGCGATGTGCGCTCCGCGCTGGGGTCGTTGGTGCATGCCCTGGTGTCCGAGTCGGGCAAGACGGAATCCCAGATGCTCAACGACCTCGAGAAGGTCTGGAGCGAACTGCCCTTCGACGCGCAGTGGCACGCCGACAACGAGCTGGTCCGTCACCTGGCGATGTTGTCGACGTTCCTGCGCTGGCGTGCCGACACCCGCCACGAGCTGACCGAGGTCGGCACCGAGGTCGAGGTCGAGGGTCAGGTGGCCCATCCCGGTGACGGGTCGCCCGTGGTACGGGTGCGCGGCCGCCTCGACCGCCTCGAGCGGGACAGCGAGGGCAGGCTCGTCGTCGTCGACATCAAGACCGGCAAGAGCCCCGTCAGCAAGGACGACGCCCAGGCCCACGCCCAGTTGGCGATGTACCAGTTGGCCGTCGCCGAAGGACTGCTCACCGAGGGCGACGAGCCGGGGGGCGGGCGACTCGTCTACGTCGGTAAGGCCCGCGGCGGCGGGGCGACCGAACGCGATCAGGCCCCGATGACCCGCGACGGCCACGCCGAGTGGCACTCGCTGATCCACCAGGCCGCCGCGGCGACGCAGGGTCC
>NZ_JBAUJB010000308.1:0-1502 GCF_049683355.1 Mycobacterium sp. | reverse complement strand
AGCCATGCCTACCCCGGAGACCGGCCCGACGTCACCCAGTTCAGCGCGGTCATCGACGAATTGGTGACCCGCTATGCGGACCTGGTCGCCGGGGTGGAGTCGCTGACCGTGGTCTATGACGCCGGGCAGAACAGCAGCGACAACCACACCGTGGTGGAAGAGCATGGCATCGGGTTCGTCGGCTCACTGCCGCCCAGCGATCACCCCGACCTGCTGGCGATCCCCGACCGCTCCTTCCGACCGGTGGACCCCGACCGCTACCCGGGACTGAGCTACGTCGACACCACCGTCACCGCGCTCGGGGTGACCCGCCGCGCGGTGCTCACCCATTCGGCGAACCTGCACGCCAAGCAGGCCCGCGGCCTGGACCAGACCCTGGCCAAGGCGCGGCGCCGCCTGGCCGAGCTGGCCGCCAGGCTGGCCCGCGGCCGCACCCGCCGTGACCGCGACAAGGTGGAGGCCGAGATCGCCGCCATCTGCAAGCCCCGCTGGGTCGCCGACATCCTCACCGTCACGCTGACCGGCGACGGGCCCGCCGAACTGCGTCTGACCTGGCGCACCGATCCCCGCGCCCGGGCCCGGCTCGAGGCGCGGCTGTTCGGAAAACGGATCCTGTTCACCAACCGCGACTGGCCGGTGCCCGATGTGGTGGCCGCCTACCGGTCCCAATCCGACGCCGAGTTCGGCTTCCGCCAACTCAAAGACCCCCACGTGGTCTCGTTCAGCCCGATGCACCACTGGACCGACTCCAAGATCCGCGTGCACGTGTTCTACTGCGTGCTCGCCCTGGCCGTCGCCCACCTGATGCGCCGCCACGCCGACCAGGCCGGCCTGCACCTGTCAGTGCGTGAACTGCTCGACCAACTCGCCGGCATCGAAGAAACCGTGCTGCTCTACCACGACGGCGCCAAGGGCCGCCCCCGCGCCCAACGCATGCTCACCGACATGACCCCCACCCAGCGAAAACTAGCCGACCTGTTCAACATTCACCAATACGCGCCCACCCGCTGACCCGCCCACAGCGCCCCACGAAACGTTGGGTAATACACCACCACTGCCCGAAAACACCGCGCCACCAGGCACAATCAAACCATCCCTCACCGTAGCCCGGAAACTCCCGCTAGCCGTTTCCGTTGGCGTCGTTTCCTCTGGCTGTCCGAATTTGTTGTGCCGCTTTGGCATGCCGCCGGGTTCCGACCCACTTGAGAGGCAGCACGGTCACACACTGACGGCCCGCCCCTGGTCGGGGACGGGCCGTCGGCGGTGTTTCAGATCCCGGCTACGCTCCGGGGCCGGGTGAGATCGGCTGCCCTGGAACCGGCGCTCCACTCGGCGCCGATCCCGTCGAATCTCCCTTTCCGGCAAGGCCACCCATGGTGGACATCGGAAGGCCACCCGCCACAGGAGCTCCGGCCGGGATCAGGGGCGCCACCGGCGGAGCCAACGGCGGAACGACCGGGGGCGGCGCCAGCGGCGGCACCACCGGCGGCGGTGCCAGAGGC
>NZ_JBAUJB010000307.1:0-31571 GCF_049683355.1 Mycobacterium sp. | reverse complement strand
TCGCCCGTGACGGGGGTTGCACCAAACCGGGCTGCACCGTGGGTGCTTACGGCTGCCAGGTCCATCACGCCGCCGCTGACTGGGCCGACGGCGGGAACACCAACGTCGACGAGATGGGTTTGGCGTGCGGGCCCGACAACCGCGCCGTGGACACCGACGGTGGTTGGACCACTCGGATGAACGAGCGTCACGAGGTCGAATGGATCCCGCCACCACCCTTGGATACCGGCCAATCCCGGATCAACTACCGCCACCGCCCCGAACTACTCCTGCACCCCGAGGAGCCCGCGCGTTCGGAGACCACCACCGAGCGGGTCGAGCCCGAAGCGGTCGGCGCCACTCAACCCGGCGAACCCGCCGAACCGACCCGCGCCGGCGAACCCGGACAACCCGGCGGCCCCGCACCACCTGAAAACCAAGCAGCCTGACGGCTGCACCCTCCGCAGAGTGCACCTCCGCCGTTCCTAGCGGAGCGGAGGTGCACTCTGCGACGACGCGTGCCTGGAACCGGCTGTAAGGAAGCAGCTTACGACTACAGCGCGGTCGGGCGAACTCGGCCAGTGCCGATGGCTTGTTGCATACCGCGCGTCGCTAGTTGATCGGCCAACTCGTTGTCGGCGACACCAGAATGACCCTTCACCCAGAACCACTCGACTCGGTGTAGCGCACAGGCGATCTGGAGCCGCTGCCACAGATCCACGTTCTTCACCGGCTGCTTCGCGGCCGTCATCCAGCCGTTGCGTTCCCAGCCGAGCACCCACTTGGTGATGCCGTTCCGCACATAGGTGCTGTCGGTGTACAGATGCACCACCACCGGCCTGGTGAGCGCCTCGAGCGCCATGATCGGCGCGGTCAACTCCATCCGGTTGTTGCTGGTCTCACCGGGTTCGCCGCCGTACATCTCGCGGACGTGCTGACGGTGGCGCAACACCGCGCCCCAGCCACCCGGGCCGGGGTTGGGTCGACACCCGCCGTCGGTGTGGATGACCACGACATGGTCGCTCACGGGCACACCACGCCGCGGTCCACGGGTTCGGTCATGCGCCGAGAATAGGCAATCCGGCCGGCTGGTCGGCTCAGCGACGCACCCCGGCGTCTCGGACGGGCGCCGAGATCACGGCCGTACGTACCGATATCCCGAGTTGGTCATGGCGCAGCGTGCTGATCCGGCGCCCGGGCTGGACCGCGTCCTTGACCAGCGCGGCGCGGTCACCGAAGAACGCGGCTGTGGCGTCGATGTCTGCGACGACGTAGGTGATTCCCCAGAGAGTGGACGGACCCTCGCCGGCGCTGTCCGGCGAACCGACGACCTCGATGATCACCTCGCCGAGCCGGAAGAAGATCTGGCGGATCGGACGTCCGCCGAGCTCACCGTCGCGTTCCCGTCGCGGCTCCACACCGACGGCTGCCAGCGACTCGACCGTCCGACCCAGATCCGGTGAAAGCAGCACGACATGGCCGATTGTGGTGACGCCGTTGGGGTGCGTGCCCGGTGTACCCGGAGCCGCGTCTGACCGCGTCGTCGGGACTCCGTCGAGGTCCTCGATCGAGCGGCCGGGTGGCAGCCCGCGCAACGACCATCCGACGATGCCGGAGCCGTGACCGCGTCCGACGAGCCTGATGCCTACGCCACCGACCCGGCAGACCGCGTCGGAACCCACCGCGAACCCCGCCTGCGTCCAAGCCTGCACTGGATCGGCAACTTGGATCTCGTCGAGACTGACGGTCATGGAGGCTCCTCCACGGCTTCGGCCCTTGTTGGGATGACCGGATTGTAGGTCGCGACGCGGTGCGTCAGGCCGACATAGACGAGACCCTGCGCCTCTCCAGCAGCACGGACACGGTCAGCCCCGCGAGCGCCAGCAGTGCGCCGGCAGCGGCGGGCGCCGTGTAGCCCAGGCCGGCTGCGATGACCAGGCCACCCACCAGGGCGCCAGTGGCGTTGCCGACGTTGAGCGCGGAATGGTTCAGCGACGCGGCCAGCGTCTGCGCGTCGTGGGCGACGTCCATCAGCCTGGTCTGCAGGGCCGGGGCGACCGCCGAGCCGGAGGCGCCGATCGCGAAGAGCAGCACCAGCGCGGCCCACGCGTTGTGCGACGCGACGCTGAAGGCGGCAAGCGCGGCACCCAGTGAGCCCATCGACAGGTAGAGCGCCCGGATCACCGAGTGGTCGGCCAATCGGCCACCGACCAGGTCCCCAACGACCATCCCGAGGCCGAACACCATCAGCGCCACCGGAACCAACGCGCGCGACAGCCCGGCGACATCGGTCATGGTGGTGGCGATGTAGGTGTACACGGCGAACATGCCACCGAAGCCGATCATGCCCACCACCAGCGCCAGCCAGGCCTGCACCCGGCGCAGCGCACCGAGTTCGGCCATCGGGCTGGTGGACGGCATGAATCGCAACTGGAACGGAAGCCAGAACCACAGCGCGGTCAGCGTGACCACGCCGACGCCGACGACCAGGCCGAACGCAGCGCGCCAACCGAGTGTCTGGCCCAACCACGACGCCATCGGCACACCGAGCACCGTCGCGATCGTCAGCCCGGACATCACATGGGCGACCCACTGGCGCGGTTGCGCGGACCCATCAGGTGGGCGGCGACCATCGCGGCGACGCCGAAGAAGGCGCCGTGCGGCAGGCCCGCCAGGAACCGTGCGGCGATCAGCGATTCGTAGGACGGCGCCAGCATGCTGGCCAGGTTCCCGACGGTGAAGACCGCCATCAACCCGAGCAGTAGCCTGCGGCGTGCCATCCGCGCGGTGACCGCGGCGATCAGCGGGCCGCCGACCACCACACCCATCGCGTACGCCGAGATGACCTGCCCGGCAGTGGGTTCGGATACGCCCAGGCCGCTGGCGATGTCCGGCAGCAGGCCCATCGCCACGAACTCGGTGGTTCCGATGCCGAATCCACCGAGCGCCAGGGCGACCACCGCGAGCCAGCGCACCACCGGGTCCGGTGCCACCACCGACACCGGGCCGGACGCGCGGTCCAGGGTCGCGGTCACAGTGCCCGAGGGACGTCGACGGTGGGTTTGCCGAGCCTCAGCGCGGCTTCGGCCAGGCGACGGATCCGATCCCAGTCGCGGCGGCGGACGGCGTCTGCCGGCGTGAGCCAGTCCGCGCTGACGCACCCGACGTTGGGCGCCGCCAGGTAGCCCGTCAGCTGCGCAGCGGTGATCCCGCCAGAAGGGCAGAACCGGGCAGCGGGCACGAATGCTGCGAGCGCCCTGAGGTAGCGCACGCCGCCGACAGCCGTGGCGGGGTGCAGCACCATGTCGGTGTAGCCGTCCTCGAGCAGCTCCATGGCTTCGGTGGCGGACGAGGCAGCGGGTAGATGTGGCAGTTCGGTTGCACACATCGCCGTCCGCAGCGGTGCGCCTGCGCCCGTGGCGATCAGGAACTCGGCGCCCGCCGAGCGGGCTCGTGCCGGCTGGTCGACGTCGTCGACCCCGCCGGCCCCGACGATGACCTCCGGCGCCTCGGTCGCGATCAGCTCGATGGCCCGCAGTGAGCCGGGCGAGTCGATCGCCACCTGGACAAGGGGCAGTCCCGCCGCGGTGAGTGCCCGGGCGATCGGCACCGCGACGGACGCGTCAGAGGCGTTGCGCACGCTGATCACGGGCATCACCGGGGCGACGTCCAACAGCGATCTCGGCTCCTTCATCAGACCAACGGTAACCGCGGCTAACGTCCTTCTCAATCCTGACTTAAGTCTTTGAAAAACGGAAGTGGGGACGGTTAGGGTCTCGGTATGTCCTTGTTCCGGGCTGCGTCCGCAACTTCTGTGGGGGACCTGTACGCCCTGATCAGGGACAAACGCGAGATGACGCGCGCCGAGGCCGGAAAGCTGACCGGCTTGTCGCGGACGGCGGTGTCCGCCAGGGTGAGGGAGCTCACCGCCCGTGACCTGGTCATCGAGCGGGAACAGGCGGCGTCCACCGGCGGCCGCCCGCCCACGCTGCTGAGCTTCAACGCCGCCGCCGGGGTGGTGTTGACCGCGGCCATCGGAGGCAGCCGAGCACGGTTGGCGGTGTGCAATCTGGCTGCCGAGGTGCTGGCCGCCGCCGACATCGACCAGGCGCCGGGGCTGACCTCCGGGGATCTGATGCCGGAGGTGGTCAAACGACTCGATCTGCTGCTGGCCGGCACGGGATACACCGCCCGGCAGGTGTTCGGGGTCGGTCTGAGTCTTCCGGGCACCGTCGACCAGGAGCGGGGCTGCAGCGTGGACTCCCCGGTGCTCGGCGGCTGGGACGGCGCACCGCTGGTGCCGTACTTCCGCGAACTCACCGCGGCGCCCGTGGTGCTGGACAACGACGCCAACGTCATCGCGCTCGCAGAGTGGCGCGCCGGATCCGGCGGCTTCGACGACGTCCTGGTCGTCAAGGCTTCCACCGGGCTCGGCGCGGGCATCATCGCCGGCGGGGCCCTGCAGCGTGGGGCGACCCGAGCGGCCGGCGAGTTCGGTCACAACAAGGCCGCGGCGGCGACGGGACGGGTCTGTCGCTGCGGTGACACCGGTTGCCTGGAGACCGTCGCCGGGGGCTGGGCGTTGGTCGGCACGCTGCGCGAGGAAGGTCGCGACGTCCGGAACCTACGCGACGTCGTCGAGTTGGCACATGGCGGGGACGCGTTGGCGCGGCGGCTGATTCGCGACAGCGGCCGTCATGTCGGTGAGGTGCTCGCCGCGGCGGTGAACCTGCTCAACCCCGCTGCTTTGGTGGTGGCGGGCGATGTGGCGGGGGCCTACGACTTCTTCGTCGCCGGATTGCGGGAGACGTTGTACGGCAACGCGACCACGTTGGCCACCCGGGTGCTGCAGGTCGTCCCGTCGGCCCTCGGCGACCGCGCCGGGGTGATCGGCAGTGCCATGATGGTGCTCGATCGGGTGCTCGGTCCGGCCGCCATTGACGCGCTCGTCACACCCTCGCGATGAATCAGTCCGTGGGATCCCCAGGGGGTTCGAGCAGCGAAGACACATCATCGGCGTCCTGGCGACGCACGGTGTGCAGGCGTTCGGCGTAGAGCAGGTCATCGCGCCACAACCGGTGGGCCGCGCGCCGCATCAGCGGCGTGATCAGCGGTGCCGCCTGCAACGCGCGCGCGAACCCCGGACGGTCGGACTGCGCGATGACGGCTTCGACAACCGTGCTGCGCGGCGACCCATCCGGGCCGTATCCGTTTGGCGTAGCGTGGGTTTCGACGACGCTTCCGGTGCCTTCCCCGTCGACGATGCGCATCACCAGCGTGCGTCGTTCGGGGCTGGTGAACTCGGCGATCACCGGGATGCCGAGCCGGCCGACCCGGAAGGTCACCGCCACCAGGAAGCGGTCCTGCTCCTCCGGCACGTCACCACCCTCGGGTGGGGCGCTGAGCACCTCCAGCCTGGTGAACGAGTACGGGTGGAACCAGGCGCCGTGCCAGGGGTCCATCCGGTTGGCGATGATGTCGATGGGTTCACAGGTGCCGGTGAGGCTGGCGACTGCCGCGAGCCGTTGCCCCTCGGGCCGGGCCGGAAGGATCGGTGCCGACGTCGGATCCTCACCGCCGATCCGGTCGAGACGAACCCACGTCAGGACGCCGTCGTCGAAGACCGGCAGCGACGTCCAGTCGGAACGGGACCGCCCGGTCAGTCTCAGCCCGTGCCATGGGCAGATCAGGGCGCCGTCGTCGATGGTGCCGGTGCACAGGTCCGCTCCCAGGTGCGGGCAGCGCGCCGGGCCGCACCTCAACCGATCGTCGGCGCCGCGCCAGCAGACCAGCTCGGCGCCGGCGACGTTGGCCCCGTACGGTTTTGCCGCGATGTCCGAGGTCGCGCCGATGACGTACCAGTTGCCGCTGGGCCGCTTCTGGGACCGCGCGAGCGCCGCATCGATCACCGCCGGCGACGCCTGCCGGTAGGTGGGGGTCTGCCTGCTCCACGGGATGCGCGGCAGCACCTCGAACGGCGACGCCTTGCCGAGAGAGGTCGTCATCCGGTTCAGTCGGTTCATCGCAGTGTCCGCCTTTCGACGCGGCCGGCGAGCTTCCGCAGGACTGGAGAGCGTCCGCGCACCGGCACGGTGTACATATCGTGCCCCTTCAAGCCGAAATGGGCGAGAAGCGTGTTGGCGGCCGCCGTGCCCGTGGTGGCGGCACGCTCCATCAGTGCCACCGGAAGGTCGATCCGGATGCCGTCGCCGGCCAGCGCCAGGGTCGGGTGCGGGGTCCGAACCGTCGGCCGGCGGGCGTGATCGCCGGGGGCCAGGCGTGGACAGTCGTTGCGGCACAGCGTCTTCTCGAAGACGACTCGGGCCGACGAGGTCTCCGGGTACAGAGCGTGCAGCCGGGCGAGCAGCTCGCGCCGCAGCTGCGGGGTGTCCTCGGCGACCGAATAGGCGTGCAGTTCCACCACCGACCCGCCACTGCGCTGGGCCCATTCGATGGCTTCGTGTTCGTAGCGGTTCAGCACGCTGATGTTGTCCAGCGGTTCCAAGCCGCCGGTTCCGAGGAAGGCCGGTCGGTCGTCGCGGACCGGACTGTCCAGCCACAGCCGCATCACGATGAAGGGCGCCGCGGTGCCCAACCGGCCGATCCGGGTGCGCCACCCGTCGTCGCCGAGGCCCGGCGAACCCGAGACGATGCTCTGCAGCGCCTCGACGTCGGTGGCCAGCACCACGCCGTCGGCGTCGAGTTCGGTACCGGTCTGATCTGTCACCACGAACCTGTCGGGCCCCGCGGTGGTGACGCTTCGCACCGGTCTCCCGGTGTGCACCTTCACCCCGAGGTTCCGGAGGTAGTCGGCCAACGGTTCCCACAGCGCGACATCGAAGTCGGCGTCGGCGACGTCGAAGACCAGACCCTCGCTGGAGCCCAGGAAGTAGATGTGGAACATGGTCGCCAGTTCGGCGGCGGACAGCGCTTCGGGGCGGGTGAAGAAGCTGCGGGCGAACACCTCGAACGCCAGATGCCGGGCGGCCACCGGAAAGTTGATGTCGTGCAGGAACGATTCCGCGTCGAGGTCGTCGAGCCGGCGGTAGATCTGCGGTACCGACACCGCCGCCAGCGGAGCCGCGGCGCGGGCGTCGAGGCGGATCAGATCGCGTAGCCGGAAGGTGGGGCTTCGCATCGCGAAAACGAGAGCGTTGAGCGGAGGGGTACGGGGCAGGCCGCGAAATGTGTCACGTCGGCCGGCGGCGTCGACGAGGGGATAGTCGTCCAGCGGGCGCAGCATCGACAGCTGCGGGTCGACGCGCCGCAACAAGCTGCGCAGGTTGTAGTACTGGCGGAAGAAGGCGTGGAAGCCGCGGTTCATCGCCACCGGGGTGCCGTCGGGCAGATGCTCGCGCCAGCCACCCACCCGGCCGCCGAGGTGGTCCTGCTTTTCGAGCAACTCCACCGTCACGCCGCGCTCGGCCAGGGCGGTCGCCGCCGCCAACCCGGCGATGCCGGCCCCGATGACCACCACCGTCGGACGGTGGGGCAGGACACCCGCGTCGTCCAACCCCGGCGCGGCGGGGTGGCACACCCGACGGGGATCGCTCACTGCGGCGCCCGGCCGAGGAAGGTGTGCACGATGTTGCGCTGCCACCCAGGGACGGTGAGGCTGTGAACATCGGTGAAGCCGTTGCGCTGCAACCGGTTGCGGAAAGCGTCGGCGCCGTCGAAGTCGTTGACGCTGCGGCGCAGATAGCGGTACAGCCCGGCATCGCCGGAGCGGACCCGGCCGGCCGGGATGATGATCGCCCAGCTGACGACGTTCCACACCGCGGTCGCAGCGCGGGAGTCGCGGACCGAGTACTCGTGCGCGGCGAACACGCCGCCCGAACGCAACAGTGCGCGCAAGGAGCGAAGCACGGGGTCGGGGTCGGCGAGATTGCGCACCAGATACGCGGCGAGGATGCCGTCGAACGGGCCGGTGACGCCGGCGTCGGCGAGGTCTTCGGCCCGGCTGTGCACAAAGCGCACCGACGCCGGCCAGGTCTTGGCCTCCGCCTCGGCCAGCATCCCGGCCGAACCGTCCGCGGCGATGATCTCGGCGTAGGGTGCGACTGCCAGCAGTGCTGCGGTAGAAGCACCTGTGCCACAACCGATGTCCAGCAGTCGCAGGCCACGTCCCTTGTCGGGCAGCTGCATTCGTTCCGCCGACAT
Organism: Mycobacterium sp.; assembly: GCF_049683355.1. GTDB lineage: Bacteria > Actinomycetota > Actinomycetes > Mycobacteriales > Mycobacteriaceae > Mycobacterium. The sequence continues at coordinate 23,432 of NZ_JBAUJB010000307.1, read as the reverse complement.
TCTCAGATGTTCGTGGTAACCGGGATTGGCGCCGACGAGGCCGTCGTAGTCCCGGGCTCCGGCATCGAATGCCTCGGGTACGTTCTGCGGTTCGAGGTTCATGTCACCTTCTGTTCGCTCTTGACGCGGCGGTGTTGCCACAACAGCAGCACCGGCGCGGTGATGATCAGGCAGGCAACCAGCAGGGTCAGATACTGGTACCTGTCGATGGTCGCACCTCCTGCGAGCACGTCGCTCGGGCACGCCATGCTCGGACCAGTCCGACCGACGCGACCTGCAGGCGGCGAGACGTCGAGACGCGGGCCCGCTGGGCGAACACGGCGAAATCCATTTCCTCGATGCGGTCCAGTATCCCCGAGTACAACGTCAGGGCAGTGCTGACGCAGGGCCGCGACCTCGGATGCAGCAGCGCGATACCCCGCTGGGCCTGGGTGTATATCCGTCTGGTGAACGCATGCTGTTCCATCAGTGCGGCTCGCAGCCTGCGGTCGGTACGGCGCTGCTGCTGACACCAGGTCAGCACCTCGCGGTCGACGCCGTGCGCGGCCAGTTCGTCGGCGGGCAGGTAGATCCGCCCGCGGGTCAGATCCTCGTCGATGTCCCGGAGGAAATTGGTCAACTGGAAGGCTTTTCCGAGCGCGGCGGCGTACGGTGCCGCCTCTTCGCGCGGGGCGACCGTGCCCAGCACCGGCAGCAGTTGCAGACCGATCACTTCCGCAGATCCGTACATATAGCGGTCCAGCGCATCACGATCGGGATAGTCGGTGACCGTCAGGTCCATCCGCATCGAAGCGAGGAAGTCGTCGAACAGCTGCCAGTCCAGCTGGTAGCTGCGGGCGGTGTCCACGACGGCCTCGACGACCGGGTCGTCGTCGGCGGTCTGCCTCTTCTCCACCAACCGGGCGAACAGCGCAGCCGCAAGTGCCTGCAGCTCCTCGGCGCGCTGGGTCGGGCTCCGGGAGTCGAATCCGTCGAGAACGTCGTCGGCCCGGCGGGCGAAGCCGTACAACGCGTGCACGGCAGGTCGTTGGGCCGGTGAGAGCAGTCGGGTGGCCAGGAAGAACGTGCGGCCATGTTCGGCGTTGATGGCGCGGCAGCGCCGGTAGGCGTCCCGCAGCGCTTCGTCGTGCACGCCGGCCGCGTCGAGTTCCGATCCGATCATTGCGGCACCGCCCGCGGTCGCACCGACGACACGCTTCCGGTGATGCGGTCGGCGGCGAGCCGACCCGACACGATCGCGGTGGGGATGCCGACACCGGGCACTGTCGAGGACCCCGCCAGCACCGCGTTGTCGATGCCGCGCACCGTGTTGCCGGGCCGGAACGGACCGGTCTGGCCGAAGGTGTGCGCCAGCGCGAACGGGGTTCCCGCGGCCATGCCCTGACGTGCCCAGTCCTGTGGCGTGACGAGGTGCAGGATCTCTGCGTCGTCGCCGACATCGGGGAGCCGGGTGGTCACCGTGTCCAGCATGTGGTTCACGTACTCGTCCCGTCGGGAATCCCAGTCTTGTTGCCCCACAGCGGTGTTCGGAGCAGGGGCGAGGACGTAGAGCAGATCGCGGCCCGCAGGGGCCAGGCTGCGGTCGCCGGCGGTGGGCCGGGTGACCAGCAGTGACGGGTCAACCATCGGGCGGCCTTGATCGATGATCTGGTCGAAGGTCTGCGCCCAGGCGTCGCCGAACACGATGGTGTGGTGGGCCTGGTCGGCAGCGGGCTCGACAGCCCGGCAGCCGATGTGGGCCACGACCGCCGACGGGGCCGGGCGCAGCCCGAGCAGCCGCCGGGGGGTGCGGCCGAGCAGTCGGTAGGTATCCGGCAGTTCCGTGGTGAGGACTACCGCGTCGGCCGAGAACCGGTCGCCGGTGTCGGTGCGCACCGCGTTGATACGGGCCCCCGAGCGCTCCAGTTCGGTGACGGTCGCGTTGTAGTGGAATTCGACTCCGGCGTCGGCAGCGGCGCCGGCGAGGGCGTCGGGCAGTGCCCGCATGCCTCCTCGGGGGAAGTACACACCGGACACGGTGTCCATGTAAGCGATGATCGCGTAGGCCGCCAGCGCCTTCTTCGGCGGAACCCCGACGTAGAGTGCCTGAAAGGTGAACACCCGCAGCAGGCGTTCGTCGCTGATGAAGCGGCGCACCATCGGCTCCCAGTGCCGGAACCCGCCGATGGCGGCCAGCCGCGCCAGCGCAGGCGTCACCAGCGACAGCGGCGAGTCGAAGTTCGCCGAGATGAAGCCGTCGAACTCGAGCCGGTAGAGCTGCGTCAACCACTCGCGCAGCCGCAGGTAGCCCTCGGCCTCGCGGGGACCGGCGAAGCGTTCGACCTCGGCGGTCATCGCTGCGGCGTCGCTGTGTACGTCGAGGCTGCTGCCGTCGGCGAAATCGGCGCGGTACGCCGGCAGCACCGGCTGCAGGTCCAGCCGCGCGGCTGTCGACTCGCCGACCGCGGCGAACGTGTCGTCGATGATGTCGGGCATCGTCAGCACCGTCGGCCCGGTGTCCAGGCGGTATCCCGAGATGTCGGCCCGTCCGACGCGGCCACCGGGATGCGCGCCGCGTTCGATGACGGTGACGGCCCGGCCACGGCCTGCCAGGTGCAGCGCCGCCGACAGACCGGCGAGTCCGGCGCCGACGACGACGACGCGGTCGGTGGATCCGGGGACGGTGCGCATCAGAGGACCTGCAGGGTGTGTTGGTGTTGGTCGATCCGGTCCACGCTACCCACGGCGACGATCGGCGTCTGCCACCTGGCGATATCGACGGCACGGCATGCGAAACGCCTTCGCGTCGTTGTGCGGCCCTTCACTGTCCCTACCTCGCCCCCGTTCGCGGCGGGTCCAGCGTCGATGTCATCGAAGCCAGGAGATACCCAGTCCTGCCTCGATTATGCCTTCCTGCCGCCGTCGACGGGGATCACACCCTGGCGATGACGTTCTCGGCGAACATCTCCAGGTTGCGAATCTTCGCATCCAGCGGCTCGGTGTCCTGGCCCATGATGTAGGGGATCCGGAAGCCGACGATGACATCGGTGACGCCCTTGTCCTCCAGACGTTTGATTCCGTCGGAGGTATAGGCGTCGATGGAGATCACGTGGATCTCGTAGGGATCCTTGCGGTCGTGCTCGGCGCGGAACTGGTTGAGCTTCTTCAGGAGTGCGTCGAGTTCCTCCGGGTCCCCGCCGCCGTGCATCCAGCCGTCGTTGCGGGCGGCGCGTCTGAGTGCGGCATCGGCGTGACCACCGATGAGGATCGGCACCGGTTTCGACGGAGCGGGCGTCATCTTGGTTTTGGGGATGTCGTAGAACTCCCCGTGATACTCGAAGTACTCGCCCGAGGTGAGGCCCCTGATGATGTCGATGCATTCATCCATCCGCTTGCCGCGCTTGGCATATGGCACGTTCATCAGCTCGTAGTCCTCGGGCCACGGGCTGGTGCCGACACCGAGACCGAGCCGCTTGTCGAACAGCGCGGCGAGCGAGCCGGCCTGCTTGGCCACCAGTGCCGGCGGCCGGATGGGCAGCTTGAGCACGAAGTGGTTGAACTTCAGCGTGGTCGTCACGGCGCACAGGGCCGCGGTCAGCACGAAGGACTCGATGAACGCCTTGCCTTCCAGGAAGTCGCGGCCGCCGTCCGGGGTGTAGGGGTACTTCGAATCGGATTCGAAGGGGTAGGCGACGCTGTCGGGGATCGTCATCGCGTGGTAGCCGGCGGCTTCAGCGGCCTTGGCCAACGGAATGTAGAACGTCGGATCGGTCATCGCTTCCGCGTAGGTGAAACGCACATCGTCTCCTGCTCCTCGGTGAGCACATATTAGAACGTGTTCTAGTATGCCGGGCCGAACGGGCCACGGGAATTTCCGCGCTCAGAGCCGTGGAACGTCGACCTCGACGTTGGCCAACGCGAACGGCGGTGCGCCGACACCGACGACCGAGTACGTCGACCACGGCGTGCGCTCGGTCAACCGGGCCGCGGCCGCCTGCTCGTGCACCACCACGGTGACGTCCTGCGGCAATCGCACGTCGAACGTCGCATCCAGGATCGTTCCCTCCCAGTGGTAGCGACCGTCGATCGGATCGAGCCAGCCGGCAAGCCGGACCCGGGTGTCGTGGCGGTGCTCGTCGACCAGCACCGCGGCGGGTCCCTCGTAGACGTCGTCGTCGTGACCGGTGCCGTCATGCGTGCTGACCTCGAATGCCGACGGGATCCGCCTGCCCACCCGGCGCCAGAAGTGGCCGCGGCGGTGGGTTCGTCCGCTCGAGTGCTGCTGGTAGTACTGCTGGGTGCTCGCCCGCACCTCGATGCGGGTGTTGCCGGTGCGGCTCAGGTGCGCCAGACACTTTGCGATGTAACCCTTCTGGGCGGCGCTGTCGGGGCCGGTGAGCAGAAAGTAGTTCGGAACGCCCCGTACTGCCACGCCGAGGTAGGGACGGAATGAGTGCGGCCGACAGTCCGGCAGTGCGCCGTCGGTCGCGATGATCACCCGGGTACGGCGGTCGTCGACGGTCCAGGTGTGGGTCACCTCGTCGAAGACCGCCTGTTCGGTCTCGGGTCGCCGCAGGTACGCCACGGTGTCGACGTCGGTCACAGGAAGCGGCTGCGCTTCCACATCCGCCGGGCGATCGGCCCCATCAACCCGACTTCCTCGAGGAACGCCGCCAGTGGGGCGAAGCCGAGCACCTGCACCCGGTGGCGGTGCGCGCTGGCGCGTGCCGCGCGACGGGCGCCCCGCGGGTCCGGCAACCCGGCGCGGCGATACTGCACGGGGTTGGTGAACAGCCTCCCGAAGAACAAACCGCCCACGCCGTTGATATTGGCCACGAACAACTTCGGGAGACGCCGCAGGTGGGGTGCGCGTTTGCGCAGCCCGTCGCGGGCGAACTGGATGTGGCGCGCCTCCTCGGCCACATGAATCCGCATCAGCCGCTGCACCATCGGTTGTAGCTCGGGATCGTCCATCATCTGGCGCTGCAGCGAGTCGAAGATCTCCTCACCGATCAGTGCGGCCACCCACAGCATCGAACCCTGGAAGGCGAACGGCAGGGTGTTGATGATGACGCGCTGATAACGCCTGGGGCGCACCGGCTTGGCGCCGATCCGGTCGATCGCCTTGCCGAACATCACCATGTGCCGGGTCTCGTCACCGAGCTCGGTCAGCTCATAGTGCGTGGCGCGGGCCGTCGGGTCCTGGTGCATCATCTTGCGCAGCAGCGCCTGATTGAGGATGTTCTCGAACCAGATCCCGGCAGAGAGCGTGTTGGCCAGCTCCTGGCGGGACAGCTCGATCTGCTGTTCTCGGGTCATGGCGTCCCACAGCGGGGTGCCGTACAGCGACACAGTCTTGGGCGGCAGGAAGAACTTGTCCGGATCCAGCGGCGCGTCCCAGTCGATGTCGACGACCGGGGCATACGACTTCTTGACCGATCCCTTCAACAGGCGTTCGGCGAACTCGTCGCGCGTGGGTCCGGCGGGCGCCGCCGCGGATGGTGTCACCGGAGCTGTCATCGCGAACGTCCCTTCGTCGATGTGAGGTGACTCGAAACTATGGCCGCCTCCCGCAGGATGTCAATACCTCGGGTACCGCATACCTCTGGTATCGACAAATGTGGGCGCCGGAATCAGGGGCGGTGGGCGATCATGGTGGCTATGGGATCTTTTCTGCTGCGCGCCGCGCTGACCGGGCTCGCGTTGTGGGTCGTCACGCTCCTCGTCCCCGGCATCGGTTTCGTCGGCGGCGGCTCGACGGTGGCCAGGTCGGCGTCATCTTCGTCGTCGCGGTGATCTTCGGCCTGGTCAACGCGATCATCAAGCCGATCGTCCAGATCATCTCGATCCCGCTCTACATCCTCACGCTCGGCCTGTTCCACGTCGTCATCAACGCGTTCATGTTGTGGATCACCTCGTGGATCACCGAACACACCACCCACTGGGGTGTGGCGATCGACGACTTCTGGTGGACCGCGATCTGGGCCGCGATCGTGCTGTCGGTCGTGAGTTGGCTTCTCTCGCTGGTCGTGAAGGCAGACTGAGTGGCATGCCCGAACTGCCGGAGATCGAGGCCCTCGCCGATCATCTGCGTCGGCACGCCGTCGGACTGACCGTGAGTCGCGTCGACGTCGCGGCGCTGTCGGTGCTCAAGACGTTCGACCCGCCGGTGTCCGCACTGGCCGGCCACCAGGTGACCGATGCTCACCGGTGGGGCAAGTACCTCGGGCTGCAGGTGGGAGACATTCACCTGATCACCCATCTGTCCCGGGCAGGCTGGCTGCGGTGGTCGGACAAACTCGCCGCCGCGCCGCTCAAGCCGGGGAAGGGCCCGATTGCGCTGCGGGTGCACTTGACGACTCCGAGCACCCCGGACCACACGGTGGGATTCGACCTCACCGAGGCGGGGACGCAGAAGCGCCTTGCGGTGTGGATCGCCACCGATCCGATAGCGGTGCCGCAGATCGCCGCACTCGGCCCCGACGCGCTGTCGCTGAGCCCCGAGGGACTGGCCGAGGTGCTCGCCGGCCAGTCGGGCCGGATCAAGACCGTCATCACCGATCAGAAGGTGATCTCGGGTATCGGAAACGCCTACAGCGACGAGATCCTGCACGTGGCCAGGCTCTCCCCGTTCGCGACCTCCAGCAAGCTGACCGACGCGCAGCTCGCGGCGCTGCACGATGCGATGCTGTCGGTGCTCACCGATGCCGTCACCCGGTCGGTGGGCCAGCAGGCGGCCACGCTGAAAGGGGAGAAGCGTTCCGGACTGCGGGTCCACGCCCGCGCCGGGCTACCGTGTCCGGTGTGCGGTGACACCGTGCGGGAGGTGTCGTTCGCCGACAAGTCGTTCCAGTACTGCCCGACCTGTCAGACCGCGGGCAAGATCCTCGCCGACCGGCGGATGTCGCGGCTGCTGAAGTAGCGCCGGAACGGTATTCCAGCAGGGGCTCACTCGGAAAATCGCGCACCGAATACAGTTCCGGCGAATGGCGGGATTAGATCGGACTTGTCTAACTCGGTTATCCTGCCCGGCATGACTCGGCAGAAGATCCTCATCACCGGGGCGAGCTCGGGACTCGGTGCGGGCATGGCCCGCCAGTTCGCCGCCAAGGGTCGCGACCTCGCGCTGTGCGCGCGCCGCGTCGACAACCTCAGCGAACTGCAGGCCGAGCTGACGGCTCGCCACGCCGACATCACGGTGGCCGTCGCCGCGCTGGACGTCAACGACCACGAGCAGGTGCCCAAGGTGTTCGCCGAGCTCAGCGACGAACTCGGTGGTATCGACTGCGTCATCGTCAACGCGGGCATCGGCAAGGGCTACCCGCTCGGCGGCGGGAAACCGTGGGCCAACAAGGCCACGATCGAAACCAATCTCGTTGCGGCGCTGGTGCAGATCGAGTCCGCGCTGGAGATGTTCAAGGCGGCGGGCGCGGGGCACCTGGTGCTGGTTGCGTCCGTGCTCGGCAACGTCGGCGTGCCCGGCCACAAGGCCGCCTACTCGGCGAGCAAGGCGGGGGTGATCTCGCTGGGCGAATCACTGCGCGCCGAGTACCCGTCCGGTCCGATCAAGATCACCGTGCTCGAGCCCGGGTACATCGAGTCGGAGATGACGGCCAAGTCCAACTCGACGATGTTGATGGTCGACAACGAGACCGGCGTCAAGGCGATGGTCGACGCGATCGAGAGGGAGAAGGGCCGCGCTGTGGTGCCCGGGTGGCCGTGGTGGCCGCTGGTGGAGCTGATGAAAGTGATGCCGCCGCGGTTCACCAAGCGCTTCGCCTGAGCGTCCTAACCGCTGGACACCTTGACGAATCGTTGGGTTTTCCTAACAATGTGTTAGATGAGCCCGGTTAGACGAGGGGAAACTGCTCCGATTCACAACCGGATCGGGGTGCTGCGCGCCGAGCGGCGGATGAGCCGCGCGCAGCTCGCGGAGCTCATCGACGTCAACCCGCAGACTGTCGGCGCTCTGGAGCGAGGCGACCACTATCCCAGCCTCGACCTCGCGTTCCGCATCTGCGACGTCTTCGACCTGCCCGTCGAAGCCGTGTTCTCACGGGCCCCGTTCACCCCCTTGTCGACGGAGTTCTACCGGAAACCGCAAGGAGGGAATGCCCATGCCTGAAGCGACCCTGATCGATCGGTACCAGACCTACCGCACCCGGCGCTTTCTCAAACACGAACGCACGTATGCCGATTCGCTGCCGTCGTGGCGCACCCAGAGGCGTCGGCGCATTCTCGTCGTCGGGTTGGCGGTCACGTTCGCGTCGATGGCGGTGGTGAGCGTGATGTGCGCGTTCGGGATCGAGTGGGCGCCACTGCTGTGGCTGCCGGCCTGCCTGGTGTTCTTTCCGCTGTTCCTGATGCTGCAGATCGTGTCGGGTCGCCAGGGTGACGCGCCCGACGCTGCGCTGGACGAATACGAACTGGCGCAGCGCAACAGCGCCAGATCCATCGGCCTCACCGTGACCCAGAACCTGATGCTGCTGCCGTTCTTCTACCTGATCTTCGGCGCGGTGCGGACCGAGGGCACGGACACCGACATGGCCTATGCCGGCGGTCTGATGGCGCTGACCGTGCTGCTCATCGGCGGTTGCCTGCCGGCGATGATCCTCGGGTGGACCCGTCCGGACCCCGACTAGTCACGCGGTCCGGCCGCGCTCCGTGCGATAGCGCCGGACCAGGGTGTCGGTCGAGGAATCGGACTGCTCGGCGGGGGACTCGGCGGCGGTGATCACCGGCAGCAGGGCCTTGGCCTGGGTCTTGCCCAGCTCGACCCCCCACTGATCGAAGGAGTCGATGCCCCAGATGGCGCCCTCGACGAACACCTGGTGCTCGTAGAGGGCGACCAGCTGACCGACCGTGGACGGGGTCAGCTTGGTGGCCAGGATCGACGTGCTGGGACGGTTGCCGGGCATCACCTTGTGCGGCACCACATCTGGCGACGTGCCGTCCGCTGAGATCTCGTCGGCGGTCTTGCCGAACGCGAGCACCTGGGTCTGCGCGAAGAAGTTGCTCATCAGCAGGTCGTGCATGCTGCCGGTGCCGTCGGCGGTGGGCAGGTCGTCGGTGGGCTCGCTGAACCCGATGAAGTCTGCGGGCACCAGCCGGGTGCCCTGGTGCAGCAGTTGATAGAAGGCGTGCTGGCCGTTGGTGCCCGGTTCGCCCCAGAAGATCTCACCGGTGTCGGTGGCGACGGGCGTGCCGTCGGCGCGCACCGACTTGCCGTTGGACTCCATCGTCAGCTGCTGCAGGTATGCCGCGAAGCGCGACAGGTCGTTGGAATACGGCAGCACCGCGCGGGTTCCGGCGCCGAAGAAGTTGTTGTACCAGAGCCCGATCATGCCGAGCTGCACCGGCGCGTTGGCCTCCAGCGGCGCGGTCCGGAAGTGCTCGTCGACGAGGTGGAACCCGGCGAGGAACTCGGCGAACCGTTCCCGGCCGATCACCGCCATCACCGACAGGCCGATGGCCGAGTCGACCGAGTAGCGCCCGCCGACCCAGTCCCAGAACCCGAACATGTTGTCGGTGTTGATGCCGAACTCGTCGACCAGCCTGCTGTTGGTCGACACCGCGACAAAATGCTTGGCCACCGCGGCGTCCCCCAGCGCGTCGATCAGCCACCGGCGGGCGGCGGTCGCATTGGTCAACGTCTCCAGCGTCGAGAACGTCTTCGACGCGACGACGAAAAGAGTGGACGCCGGGTCGAGTCCGGCCAGCTTGGCGACGAGATCAGCCGGGTCGACGTTGGAGACGAACCGGGCCGAGATGCCGGCGTCGGCGTAGTGGCGCAACGCCTGGTCCACCATCACCGGGCCCAGATCCGACCCGCCGATACCGATGTTGACCACGGTGGTGATGCGCTCCCCGGTCGCCCCGCGCCACTCGCCGCTGCGCAACCGGTCGGTGAAGTCGCCCATCCGGTCGAGCACCTCGTGGACGTCGGCGACGACGTCCTGGCCGTCGACCTCGAGTTCGACGCCGCGGGGCAGCCGAAGGGCGGTGTGCAACACCGCCCGGTCCTCCGAGGTGTTGATGTGGGCACCGGAGAACATCGCGTCACGGCGCTCGGTGAGGCCGGCCGCGCGGGCGAGGTCCAGCAGCAACGTCAGGGTCTGCCGGGTGACCCGGTGCTTGCTGTAGTCGATGTAGAGGTCCCCGACCGTCAACGCCAGTTCCGTACCGCGGGTGGGGTCCTGGGCGAACAGCTCGCGCAGATGCTCGGCGCCGATCTCGTCGTGGTGCCGGGCCAACGCCTGCCATGCGGGGGTGGTGGAGATATCGGAAAACTCTGCGGCCATGTGAAGAACCCTAGTGCGGGCAGGCGGACAACGGAGTAGATGATTGGGGTATGGATACTTCCGCACTGCTGGCATCGGTACCGACGGGCGTGTGGATCGGCGGTGAGGAACGTGCCGGCTCGTCGACGTTCGATGTGCTCAACCCCGCGACCGAGGAAGTGCTGATCAGCGTCGCCGACGCGACCGCCGAGGACGCCGTGGCCGCACTCGACGCGGCGTGCGGCGTGCAGGCCGAATGGGCGGCCACCGCACCGCGGGAGCGTGGCGAGATCCTGCGCGCGGTCTTCGAGACCATCACCGAACGGACCGATGAGATCGCGGCGTTGATGACGCTCGAGATGGGCAAGGTGCTCGCCGAGAGCAAGGGCGAGGTGAAGTACGGATCGGAGTTCTTCCGCTGGTTCGCCGAGGAGGCGGTGCGCATCGGTGGCCGCTACACGCCGGCCCCGGCGGGCACCGGACGGATCATCGTCACCAAGGCGCCGGTCGGCCCGTGTTACGCGATCACGCCGTGGAACTTTCCGCTCGCGATGGGCACCCGCAAGATCGGGCCCGCGCTGGCCGCCGGTTGCACGATGATCGTCAAGCCTGCGCAGGAGACGCCGCTGACCATGTTGCTGCTGGCCAAGCTGATCGACGAGTCCGGCCTGCCCAAGGGGGTGCTGTCGGTACTGCCGACCACCAAACCGCGCGACGTGACCACCGCGCTGATCGACGACGGCCGGATCCGCAAGCTGACCTTCACCGGGTCCACCGGCGTCGGCAAGGCGCTGGCCAAGCAGGCGTCGGACGCGCTGTTGCGCCAGTCCATGGAACTCGGCGGCAACGCGCCGTTCATCGTGTTCGACGACGCCGACGTCGACGCGGCCGTCGACGGGGCGATCCTGGCCAAGATGCGCAACGGCGGCGAGGCGTGCACGGCGGCCAACAGGTTCCACGTGGCCAACGCGGTACGCGAGGAGTTCACCGAGAAGCTGGTCAAGCGGATGAGCGAGTTCACCCTCGGGGACGGCCTCGACCCGTCGGCGACCCTGGGCCCGCTGATCAACGCCAAGCAGGTGTCCACGGTCCAGGATCTGGTGTCCGACGCGGTGTCGCGTGGCGCGACCGTCGCCGTCGGTGGTGTCGCCCCCGGTGGGCCCGGCAACTTCTACCCGGCCACCGTCCTGGCCGACGTTCCCGCCGACGCCCGGATCCTCAAGGAGGAGGTGTTCGGGCCGGTGGCACCCATCACCGGGTTCGACACCGACGAGGAGGGCATCGCGGCCGCGAACGACACCGAATACGGCCTGGCGGCCTATGTGTACACGCAGTCGCTGGACCGGGCGCTGCGCGCCGCCGAAGGCATCGAGGCGGGCATGGTCGGCGTCAACCGCGGCGTCATCTCCGACCCGGCCGCGCCGTTCGGCGGTGTCAAGGAATCCGGCTTCGGCCGCGAGGGGGGCACCGAGGGCATCGAGGAGTACCTCGACACCAAGTACATCGCGCTGACCAACTAGCTGCCCGAACTCGCCCGCGTCCGGGCCGCGCGCCTTCCCGATCCGGCGCCGCGCAGCCCATAAAATTCCTGGTTCGCAGCTGGCTGCGAATGATCAGGAGGGCGCTGGACCGTGACTGCCGTGACTGCGGCGCCGATCCGTGTGGGCCCACGCCGATATGTCAGCCCAGGCCGGGGGATCGCCGCTCTCGACGGCGTCAGGGCAGTGGCCGTCGCACTGGTCCTGGCCGACCACGGCGGCGTCCCCGGACTGTCCGGCGGTTTCCTCGGCGTCGACGTCTTCTTCGTTCTCAGTGGGTTCCTGATCACCTCGCTGCTGCTCGACGAGATCGGTCGCACCGGGCGGATCGGCTTGAAGGACTTCTGGATTCGCCGCGCCCGGCGGCTACTGCCGGCGCTGGTGGTGATGGTGCTCGCCGTCGTGGCGGCGCGGGAGTTGTTTGCCGCCGAGTCGACCGTTTCCCTGCGCGAGCACGCCGTCGCCACCTTCTTCTGGATGTCGAACTGGGTGTTCGTCGCCGAGCAGACCGACTACTTCTCCCAGGGCGCTCCGCCGTCGCCGTTGCAGCACACCTGGTCGCTCGGTGTCGAGGAGCAGTACTACGTGCTGTGGCCGCTGCTGGTGGCCGGCGTGGTGGCCGGCCTAACCGCGGTGGCCTACCGCCGCGGCGTCCCGCTGACGGTGCGGGCGGTGCGCACCGCGGTCTCCGTCACCGCGGCGGTCGGGGTGGTCGGGTCCGCGGCGGCGACCGTGCTGCTGAGCGCCTCGGCATCTCAAGCCACGCTCAACCGCGTGTACTTCGGCACCGACACCCGGATGCAGGCCCTCCTCGTCGGTGCCGCGGCGGCGGCGTTGCTGGTGCGCGACTGGCGGGGGCTGGCCGAGGGCGGAGCGGTGTTGCGCTCTCGATGGGCCAGGTGGCTGGCGCGCCTCGCGCCGGTGGTCGGGCTGGTGGTGCTCGGCGGGGCCGCTCACCTCGCCACCGGCAGCGCACAGGAATTCCGCCATGGTCTGCTGATCGTGGTCGCGGTCGCGGCGGTCCTCGTCGTCGCCTCGGTGGCCCTCGAGCAGGACGGGCCCGTCGCCCGACTGCTGGCGCTGCCGCCGTTGGTGGGGCTGGGCGCGATCTCCTACGGCGTCTACCTGTGGCACTGGCCGCTGTTCCTGGTGATCAACGGCGAGCGGACCGGCACGACGGGCTGGGAGTTGTTCGCGCTGCGGTGTGCGGCCACCGTCGCGGTCGCGACCGTGGTGTGGTGGCTGGTCGAGCAACCGATCCGCCGGTGGCGGCCGCTGACCGTGCCGATGCTGCCGCTGGCCACCGCAACGGCGGCGACCGCCGCGGTGGTGACCATGAGCGTGCTGCCCGTCGGGGTGAAGAGCGCGGAGCCGACGCCCGGGCCGCTGGTGGACAGTGCGGCGCTGATCGCCCCGGAGGTCCCCGTCGAGGTGACCACCCCGGTTCGGCCGCGGACCCCCGGAGAGACCAGGGTGGCGGTGTTCGGGGACTCGATCGCGTGGACGTTGATGCGGTATCTGCCGGCGACGCCCGGGCTGCACTTCACCGACTACACCACCATCGGCTGCGGCATCGCCCGCGGCGGACCGTACGAGTACGTCGGCCGGGAACTCGACCAGAAACCCGAATGCGACGCCTGGCCTGCCAGGTGGGCGCAGCGGATCAGCCATGAGCGGCCCGACGTGGTGCTGCTGATCGTCGGGCGCTGGGAGGTCGTCGACCGGATGAACGAGGGCCGGTGGACCCATATCGGCGAGCCCGGCTACGACGGGTATCTGCGCGCGGAGCTCAATCGGGCGCTCGACATCCTGGGGTCGACCGGCGCGCGGATCGTGGTGACCACCGAACCGCACAACCGACGTGCCGAGAAGCCCGACGGCAGTCTCTACCCGGAGGACCAGCCCAGGCGCGTCGAACGCTGGAACACATTGCTGCGCAGCGTCGTCGCCCAGCGGCCGAACGCCTCGGTGCTGGACCTCAACCGCAAGCTCAGCCCGAACGGGTACTACCAGATCAAGGTCGACGGCATCAGGATGCGCAGCGACGGCGTGCACCCGACACCGGAGGCCGTCGAATGGTTGACGCCGTGGTTGTCCGAGGCGCTGCGTGCAGCTGCGCCGGAATAGCATTCCGGGTTGTGAACAAGCCGCCGATCGCGACCAGGAATGCTATTCCGCGGGTCCGACGTCAGTGACCGAGGCGGCCGCGGCCCATGCGCAGCAGCAGCATCGCCAGGTTCTTGCCCTCGACCCCCAGCACGCTGTAGCGCTCGATGACCTTCATCTCGCGGCTGTGCACCAGACGGGTGCCCCCCGACGCCATCCGCGCCTTACCGATCAGCTGGGAGACCTCGGTGCGGCGCTTGACGGCCTCGAGGATCGTCGCGTCGAGGCGGTCGATCTCCTGGCGCAGCCCGTCGATGTCGGAGGTGGCAGGCGTCTGGGAGGCGTCGGGGTCGGAAGTTTCCATCGTCGTCATGTCTTGGTTCTCCGGTTTCTCGTTGTGTGAAGGACCTGGTCTCATCCGGTTTCGGGCCTCACACAAGAGACGAGCCCCGGATCCGGAAGCGGACCGCGGGGCTGGAGGAAGCAGCTAGACCACGGGCACCGCTGGCCGGTACCCGTAAAAAAATCGCCACTGCGCAGTTTGCACCCAACGAGTGTGCCACTACCGGCCGTGCCAGCGCAAAGGTGTCCCCGGGCAGCGGTAGGTTTGAGCGCATATGACCGCCTTCTCCGCCACCAGCGACCTCGATCAGCAGCACCTGTTGGACGGGCTCAACCCGCAGCAGCGCCAAGCCGTGCTGCACGAGGGTTCGCCGCTGCTGATCGTGGCCGGGGCGGGGTCGGGAAAAACCGCGGTTCTGACCCGCCGGATCGCCTACCTGCTGGCCGCCCGCGACGTCGGCGTCGGCCAGGTGCTCGCCATCACCTTCACCAACAAGGCCGCCGCGGAGATGCGCGGACGGATCGTCGGGCTCATCGGTCCCCGGGCCCGCAGCATGTGGGTGTCGACGTTCCACTCGACCTGTGTCCGGATCCTGCGCAACCAGGCCTCGCTGCTGCCCGGCCTCAACTCGAACTTCTCCATCTACGACGCCGACGACTCCCGACGCCTGCTGCTGATGATCGGCAAGGCCATGGGTCTGGACACCAAGCGGCACTCACCCCGGTTGCTGGCCAACGGCATCTCCAACCTCAAGAACGAGCTGATCGGTCCCGAGCAGGCGGCCGCCGAGGCGTCAGAGGCGGCAGACGACCTGGCGCGCGTCATCGCCGAGGTGTACGGGGAGTACCAGCGCAGGCTGCGCGCAGCCAACGCGCTGGACTTCGACGACCTGATCGGCGAGACAGTCGCTGTGCTGCAGGCCTTTCCGCAGATCGCCCAGTACTACCGCCGGCGGTTCCGGCACATCCTGGTCGACGAGTACCAGGACACCAACCACGCCCAGTACATGCTGGTGCGCGAGCTCGTCGGGGTGGCAGCCCCGGACACCGATCAGGTACCGCTTGCCGAACTCTGTGTGGTCGGCGACGCCGACCAGTCGATCTATGCGTTCCGCGGCGCCACGATCCGCAACATCGAGGACTTCGAACGAGATTTCCCGAACGCGACGACGATTCTGCTGGAACAGAACTACCGCTCCACCCAGACCATCCTGAACGCCGCGAACTCGGTGATCGCGCGCAACGCCGGGCGGCGCGAGAAGCGGTTGTGGACCGACGCCGGCGAGGGTGAGCTGATCGTCGGCTTCGTCGCCGACAACGAGCACGACGAGGCGAGGTTCGTCGCCCAGGAGATCGACTCACTGTCCGACTCCGTGCCAGGTTTCTCCTATAACGACGTGGCCGTGTTCTACCGCACCAACAACTCCTCCCGGGCGATCGAAGAAGTCTTCATCCGGGCCGGGATCCCGTACAAAGTCGTTGGCGGAGTGCGCTTCTACGAGCGCAAGGAGATCCGCGACGTCGTCGCCTACCTCCGCGTGCTGGACAATCCCGGTGACGCGGTGAGCATGCGGCGGATCCTCAACACCCCGCGCCGCGGCATTGGGGACCGCGCGGAGGCGTGTGTAGCGGTGCACGCGGAGAGCACCGGCGCCAACTTCAACGACGCGTTGATGGCGGCTGCCGAAGGCAGGGTGCCGATGCTCAACACGCGCTCGGAGAAGGCGATCGCCGGGTTCGTCGCGCTTCTCGACGAACTACGGGGCAAGCTCGACGACGAACTGGGCGATCTCGTGGAAGCCGTCCTCGACCGCACCGGCTACCGCGCCGAACTCGAGGCCTCAAGCGATCCTCAGGATCTGGCGCGGTTGGACAACCTCAACGAGTTGGTCAGCGTCGCACACGAATTCAGCATCGACCTGGCCAACGCGAAGGCATTGGCCGAGTCCGAACCGGAAGACGAGGACATTCCCGACACCGGTGTGCTGGCCGCGTTCCTGGAACGGGTGTCACTGGTCGCCGACGCCGACGACATTCCCGAACACGGTTCTGGTGTGGTCACCATGATGACGTTGCACACCGCCAAGGGCCTGGAGTTCCCGGTGGTCTTCGTGACCGGTTGGGAAGACGGCATGTTCCCGCACATGCGGGCGCTCGGCGACCCGGGCGAGTTGTCCGAGGAACGCCGGCTGGCCTATGTCGGTATCACCCGCGCCCGGCAGCGTCTCTACCTCAGCCGGGCCAAGGTCCGCTCGTCGTGGGGTCAGCCGATGCTGAACCCGGAATCGCGTTTCCTGCGGGAGATTCCCCAGGAGCTGATCGACTGGCGGCGCACCGAGCAGACGTCGACGTTCTCGGCGCCGGTCGGCAACGCGGGGCGGTACGGCACCCCGCGCCCGTCGCCCGCGCGGTCGTCGGCGGGCAAGCGTCCGCTGATCGTGCTGGAGGCCGGTGACCGGGTCACCCACGACAAGTACGGGCTCGGCCGGGTCGAGGAAGTGTCCGGCGCCGGCGAGTCGGCGATGTCGTTGATCGACTTCGGCAGCGCCGGGCGGGTGAAGCTCATGCACAACCATGCGCCGATCGCCAAGCTGTAGGGCCGTTTCGTCCCGTCAACCCGTGCGGCCCCAGCGGGCGGTGTCGGGCAGCAGTGCCAACCCGATCGACGCCAGCGGCAGCAGGGGCATGGCATAAACCAGCCCGGGTAGTTTGGCGCCGGCGATGAACAGGCTGGTGAAGATCAGCATCGCGACCACCGCCCCGACCACGATCAGGAGTCGTCCGACCCGCTGGCGCAGCAGCAGCGCGATCACCCCGCCGATCGTGGCCGCTGCGGAGATCGCAGCCAGGAAGCCGACGGCGATGCAGAACAGCAGGTCGGTGCCCCACCAGCCGGTGATCAGGTCGGTGGCGATCACCGCGGTCGCCCACCCGGACACGATGCTGACGACGGCGGCCGCGATGGCCGGCTTCGGGTCGGCCGCAGGCGTCCGGGACGGGCCCACCGCGACGGGTTTGGCCCGCGGGCTGAGGTCGTCGTGCGCGGTGGGTATCTCGCCGGTCGGATGGCGGCGAATGATGCTCGTCGGCGGGTCGGTCGAGGCCGGCTGCGGCTGGGACGAGGTGCTCAGCGGGGCGCGACGGATGATCCGGGTGTCAACGGAGTCGTCGGAGTCGTCGGCGTCGCGCGAAGAGCTTGATTCAGCTGGTGTTACGTCGTGGGGTTCGCTGGCCACTCAGCCAACGTAGCCGCCGGGGGTGAGCCCCCGCTTGGACAGCCACCCGACGGGGTCGATCCTGTCGGTGCCGTTGACCATGACCTCGAAGTGCAGGTGCGGACCGGTGGAGTTGCCCCGGTTGCCCATGGTGGCGATCTGGTCGCCGGCCATGACCCGCTCGCCCACACTGACCGCCCAGGTGTTGATGTGGCCGTAGAGCGTCACCGTGCCGTCGGAGTGCTTGAGTTTGACGTAGGCGCCGTATCCGGCGGTCGGACCGACCGCGATGACGACTCCGTCGGCTGCGGCCAGGATCGGCGTGCCGATCGAGTTGGCGATGTCGATACCACCGTGCAGCACGCCCCAGCGGTAGCCGAAGCCGGACGTCCACACACCGCGGGTAGGCATCGCGAACTGCGGGCGCACCAGTCGGGCCTCGCGTTCGGCACGCTCCTGGGCGAACGCCGCGGCCTTGGTGATCTCCTCGGCGTGAACGGCCGAGTTCGCGGCCGGGGTGACGGTCACGACCTGCATGCCGTCCACCGAACCCGTGATGACGGCGCCGCCGCCCATCGGGGTCGGATCGGCGGCGAGCACCGTTTCCGCGGGAGCCTTCGGCGTGCCGCTGGTCACGGTGTAGGCGCCTGCAGCGGTGGCTCCGACGGCCATGGCGGCGACCATCAGGCGGCCCTTGACGGGCACCTCCGGCTTGCGGTGCATGCCGCCGGCGCGGCCCCGCATGTCGATGACGTCGGTGGCCGCGGCGCCGTCGCTGACGTCGGTGTGGCTGTCGCGGTAGGCCCTGGTGGGTGCCCGGTTCCCGTCGTTTGGCGTACGGAACTGCGTGGGCACCTCGAGGCGCAACGGGGTCAGGTCGTCGGTGTCGTGAAGATCGTCGAGCTCAGGGGCGCGGATGACGCGCGCCTCACGGTCGAAGGCGGCGTGCGGTAGCAGGTCCAGATCGTCGAAGTCGCCGATCTCACCGAACTCGTTGAACGGGATGATGTCGGTGACTTCGGTCGCCTTCGGCGCTGCGACGGCGAGCCGATTACCGGTTCTAGCAGTGCGCGCATTCGCCGAAAATCCCGCAGGGGGGCGAGGCGAACGATGCTGGGGCAAGCTGAAACGTCCTGTCCTGATGATCGGAGTCGTCGTGATCGGACCGTTACCGAGACCACAGGGACGTTAACCAAATTCCAATCAAAGTGGCAACCCGAGCGCGTATTCCGCCGGAGATTGTGACTTGAATCACGACTCGCCGGCGGTGAGATCCACCACATGAGCGGCAGGCGGTGTCAACGCTCTGCGCTTGTGTCGATAAAGTTCCCCCGAGCCCGGCGGGACAAACAACTTCGTGTTCGGCGGGCGGGCGGGTCGAGCGACTGCAGACAACAACAACAGACAGACAGAGGTGTTTCGGAGTCCATGGATCTCTTCGAGTACCAGGCGAAGGAACTGTTCGCCAAGCACAACGTCCCCACCACCCCGGGCCGGGTCACCGACTCCGCCGAGGGCGCCAAGGCCATCGCCGAGGAAATCGGCAAGCCGGTCATGGTGAAAGCACAGGTCAAGGTCGGGGGCCGCGGCAAGGCCGGTGGCGTCAAGTACGCCGCGACACCCGATGACGCCTTCACCCACGCCCAGAACATCCTCGGCCTGGACATCAAGGGCCACGTCGTGAAGAAGTTGCTGGTCGCCGAGGCCAGCGACATCGCCGAGGAGTACTACATCTCCTTCCTGCTCGACCGCGCCAACCGCACCTACCTGGCGATGTGCTCGGTGGAGGGCGGCGTGGAGATCGAAGAGGTCGCCGCCACCAAGCCCGACCGGCTGGCCAGGGTGTCCGTCGACGCCGTCAAGGGTGTGGACGAGGCGTTCGCCCGCTCGATCGCCGAGCAGGGCCACCTGCCCGCCGAGGTGCTCGATGCCGCGGCGGTGACCATCGCCAAGCTTTGGGATGTATTCGTCGGCGAGGACGCGACGCTGGTCGAGGTCAACCCGCTGGTACGCACGCCCGATGACCAGATCCTCGCGCTGGACGGCAAGGTCACCCTCGATGCGAATGCCGACTTCCGCCAGCCCGGCCATGAGGAGTTCGAGGACAAGGACGCCACCGACCCGCTGGAGCTGAAGGCGAAGGAGAACGACCTCAACTACGTCAAGCTCGACGGCGCGGTCGGCATCATCGGTAACGGCGCCGGCCTGGTCATGTCGACTCTGGATGTGGTGGCCTACGCCGGCGAGAAGCACGGCGGCGTGAAGCCCGCCAACTTCCTCGACATCGGAGGCGGCGCGTCGGCCGAGGTGATGGCCAACGGGCTCGACGTCATTCTCGGCGACAGCCAGGTCAAGAGCGTGTTCGTCAACGTGTTCGGCGGTATCACCGCCTGCGACGCGGTGGCCAACGGCATCGTCAACGCGCTGAAGATCCTCGGCGACGAGGCCAACAAGCCACTGGTCGTGCGCCTCGACGGCAACAACGTCGAAGAAGGCCGCCGCATCCTGGCCGAGGCCAATCATCCGCTGGTCATCCAGGCCGACACCATGGACGCCGGCGCCGACAAAGCCGCCGAGCTGGCGAACAAGTAGAAAAGGACCAATGACTCATGTCCATCTTCCTTAACAAGGATTCCAAGGTCATCGTCCAGGGCATCACCGGCGGCGAGGGCACCAAGCACACCAAGCTGATGCTCAAGGCCGGCACCCAGATCGTCGGCGGCGTGAACGCCCGCAAAGCGGGCACCACCGTCAAGCACGAAGACAAAGACGGCAACGAGGTCGAGTTGCCGGTGTTCGGCAGCGTCGCCGAGGCGATGAAGGAGACCGGCGCCGACACCTCGATCGCCTTCGTACCGCCGGCGTTCTCCAAGGACGCCATCATCGAGGCCATCGACGCCGAGATCCCGCTGCTGGTCGTCATCACCGAGGGCATCCCGGTGCAGGACAGTGCCTACGCGTGGGCCTATAACGTCGAAAAGGGCAACAAGACCCGGATCATCGGGCCCAACTGCCCCGGCATCATCACCCCCGGTGAGTCGCTGGTCGGCATCACGCCGAACAACATCACCGGCAAGGGCCCGATCGGCCTGGTGTCGAAGTCGGGCACGCTGACCTACCAGATGATGTACGAGCTGCGTGATCTCGGCTTCTCCACCGCCATCGGCATCGGCGGCGACCCGGTCATCGGCACCACCCACATCGACGCCATCGAGGCGTTCGAGAAGGATCCGGAGACCAAGGTCATCGTGATGATCGGTGAGATCGGCGGTGACGCCGAGGAGCGCGCGGCCGACTACATCAAGGCCAATGTCTCCAAGCCGGTCGTCGGATACGTCGCGGGCTTCACCGCCCCGGAGGGCAAGACGATGGGCCACGCCGGCGCCATCGTGTCCGGCTCCTCGGGCACCGCCGCCGCCAAGAAGGAGGCGCTGGAAGCCGCGGGCGTCAAGGTCGGCAAGACGCCGTCGGAGACCGCGAACCTGGCCCGGGAGATCTTGAACTAAGCAGCGCTCGTCGCGGGGGCAGCCGCCACCGGTTCGCAAAGCTATAACGTGTTCTATTAGCCTTTCGAAGTAATCGAGAGGACGGCAGCATGGCAATGGATCCACGGACGCCGGTGATCGTCGGGGTCGGGCAGTTCACCGAGCGGATGGATGACCCCGGCTACCGGGGCATGTCGGCCGTGGATCTGGCGACGGCAGCAGGGCGAGCCGCGCTGGCCGACACCGGCGTGGACGAAACCCGGCTGGCCGCGGCCGTCGACACCGTTTTCGGGCTGCGGCAGTTCGAAATCTCCGGGCCGATGCCCGCGACTTTGGGCAAGTCGAACAACTACCCGCGATCGGTGATGCAGCGGCTCGGTGGCGACCCGGCTCGGGTGGTCCTGGAACCGGTCGGTGGGCAGAGCCCGCAGAAGCTCGTCATCGAGGCGGGTGACACGATCGTCGCAGGCGACGCCGACGTCGTCATGATCATGGGCTCAGAGCCGGGATCAACCGCGAAGTACTTCGCGAACCGGGACGACAAACCCGACTTCACCGAAGACGTCGACGGCCAACTCGAGGACCGTGGCCACCAGATCTTCAGCTACATCGACGAATACACCGTGCAGCATGGGCTCACCGGTGCCCCGGTCCAGTACGGGCTGCTGGACAACGCGCGCAGGTCGCGACTTGGGCTGAGCGTTCAAGCCTACCGGCGCCAGATGGCCGAGTTGTTCGCGCCGATGTCGAAAGTTGCTGCCAAGAACCCGTTCTCGTCGTCACCGGTGGAGCGTACGGTCGAGGAGATCGAGACGGTCACCGACGAGAACAGGATGATCTGCGATCCCTACCCCCGGCTGCTCGTCGCCCGCGACACCGTCAACCAGGGCGCGGCGGCGGTCATCATGTCGGTCGAGGCGGCGCGCCGTCACGGTGTGCCGGAAGAGAAGTGGGTGTACCTGCACGGGCATTCCAACCTCGTCGAGCAGGCCCTGCTGACGCGCGTGGACCTCGGTGCCGCCCCGGCCTCGGTGCTCGCCGCCCACGAGGCCCTGCGGGTGGCGGCAATCGGTGTCGACGACATCGCCACTTTCGACCTCTACAGCTGTTTCCCGTTCCCGGTGTTCGTGATCTGCGAGGCGCTGGAGCTGGCATCCGACGATCCGCGGGGCCTTACCCTCACCGGCGGCCTCCCGTACTTCGGCGGCCCCGGAAACAGCTACGCGCTGCACGGAATCGCCGAGACCGTCTGTCAGATGCGGGACAAGGCCGGACAATTCGGCTTCGTCGGCGCCAACGGCGGGATCCAGAGCAAGTACTCGGCCGGCATCTACTCGACCGAGCCGGTGCCGTGGCGCACCTCGCGCAGCGCGGAGTTGACGGCACAGGTCGCCGAGCTGCCAAAAGTGCCCGTCGTCAAGACGCCGGAAGGCGCCGCGAGGATCGAGACCTATTCGGTGCGTTACGACTGGCCGGTACGCACCGGCATCATCGTCGGCCGTCTGGATGCCGACGGCTCGCGGTTGATGGCGACCACCGAAGACGCCGACCTGGTGTCGCTGATGACCGACGGCGACCCCTTGGGCGCCGAGATCGCCGTCACCACAACCGAGAACGGCAATCGCGCGGTGCTGCGCTAGAACAGTTCCGTCGATGTCGGGGTGAGCACGAACCCGTGATCACCGACCCGGCATGCGGTCATGCCGCGGTCGTCGACACCACACTCGATGCCCTGGTGCACGATCTTGCGCATCGGGGGAAGTTGCTGGACCCCGCTGGCTGCCAGGGCGGCCGGATCCAGCGGCGGGTACGACGGTTCCACGACCGCCGGCTCATCGGTGGCGACGCGGACCAGCCAGGTGCCAGGCCCCAGGTCGGGGCGCGGTCCCTCGCACGACAGCGTCAGCCGGGCGGGATCACCCAGCGAGTTCATCGTGTTGTGACTGCACAACAAGCCGTCCGGGGTGACGAAGTCGAAGCCGATGAAACGCGGGTAGCTCTGACTGTAGGTTTGGGTGTCGACGGGCGGGTAGCCCGACAGATCGGGAAAGCCTGCCGGCGGGGTGGCCGTCGCCTGAGCGCAGCCCGCTGCCAGCGCCAGCGCCAGCGCCGACAGGCCGACGGCGAGGTGGGCGCGCCCGATCGAAGACCTCATCATCACCTGGAGTATCGCGCCCCGGGCCGGTGATCGTTACCGCTTCGATCAGCCCAGCCCGTCGAGTTTGCCTGCGAGGCGTTCGACGTAGGTGGCGATGTCGTCGGGGTCGCGGTCGGGGAGGCCGAAGAGGACTTCGGTGACGCCGAGGTTTTTCCAGTGGTGCAGTTTGTCGGGGTCGGGTTTGAAGTCCAGGGCGACGATTTGTGGGGTGCCGTCGCGGTCGGCGCCGGCCCAGGTGTCCTGGAGGAGTTTGACGGGGGCGTCGATGTCGAAGTCGCGGGGTGTGGTGATCCAGCCGTCGGCGGAGCGGGCGATCCATTTGAAGTTCT
>NZ_JBAUJB010000306.1:0-23683 GCF_049683355.1 Mycobacterium sp. | reverse complement strand
GCCAGGAACTCAGTTCGGGATCACTGGCACGACCACCGACCACACCACCCCCGGCCGTCGCCCCCTACCGAGGACCGACCGGCGAACGCGCCCAATGGAAGTGGTACACCCCCTACCAACCACCACCGCCGACTACCAATTAGCTTGGCCGGTCACGCCCCGCCGTCTGCCCGCAGGATTGAACCGGTGGTGAAGCTCGACGCGTCTGACATCAGAAACAGTGCGGCGCCGACGATTTCGCGGGGATCCCCCGCACGTTGCAACGCGCTGCGCGCAAAGGGGGTGGCAGTGTCATCGAAGTTCCAGGCCTTGCTGACGTCGGTGAGGAACGGTCCGGGCATCAACGTGTTCACCCGCACCGTCGGACCGAACGCCCTCGCCAGGCCCTCGGTCAGAGTGTTCAGCCCGGCCTTTGATGCGGCGTAGGGCAGGAAGAATGGCTCCGGCCGCAGCGAACCGTGCGTGCTGACATTGATGATCGACCCACCGCCGGCAGCGACCATCCGTTCCCCGACCAGTGCCGACAACCGGAACGGACCCTTCAGGTTGAGGTTCATCACCGCGTCGAACAGCCTCTCGGTGACGTCGGTGAGCTTGTCGTAGAGCGGTGACATGCCGGCGTTGTTGACCAGCACGTCGACCCGTCCGAACCGGTCATAGCAGGCGTCGACCAGCCCGTCGAGCTCGTCCCAGTGCCCGACGTGCACCTGATACGGGAACGCGGTCCGGCCGGTCGCTGCGCTGATCTCCTCGGCGGTGGCCACGCAGGCGTCGTACTTGCGGCTTGCGATGATGACGTCGGCACCGCACCGCGCGGCGGCGAATGCCATCTCGCGGCCGAGTCCGCGGCTGCCGCCGGTGATCAGCGCCACCCGGTCGGTCAGGTCGAACAGCTGATCTGCAAATCCGTCCACGGGCCATATGGTGTCACGGTGCAATTGCTTCTGGTCCGACATGCGCTACCGCTACGCAGCGAACCCGGGCAGGGTTCCGATCCACATCTGTCCGCCGAAGGCGCCGACCAGGCGGGCAGGTTGCCCGCCGCCCTGGCCCGGTTCCCGATCCAGCGGGTGGTCAGCAGCCCCCAGGTGCGCGCCATCGAGACCGCACAGCCGCTGGCCGACACGCTGGGGGTGCGGGTCGAGGTCGACGAGCGCCTCGCCGAGTATGACCGCGACCTCGCCCACTACATCCCGGTGGAGCAGATCGCGAAGGAGAACCCAGCAGAGCTGGAGCGGCTGATCAACGGAAAGCTGCCCAGCGGTGTCGACGAGGCCGAGTTCCTTGGACGCGTCAACGCGGCCGTCGCGGACCTCGTCGCCGGCGCCGACCACGACGACACCGTCGCGGTGTTCAGCCACGGCGGCGTGATCAACGTGCTGCTGCACCAGATCCTGGGCACCGAGCGGCTGCTGTCGTTCCATGTCGACTACGCGTCGGTGACCCGGCTGCTGTCGTCGCGCACCGGCCGCCTCGCGGTCGCCGGGGTCAACGCCACCGAACACGTATGGGACCTACTCCCCAGAAACCAGCGATGAGCGCTCGCGCGAAGAGCAGACAGCCGCAGGTGGTAGACAAGTCCGGTGACTGATCTCGATGGCCTCGATCTGGCCGCACTGGATCGACACCTGCGCGAGACCGGGATCCCGCGCACCGGAGAGTTGCGCGCGGAACTGGTCTCCGGCGGTCGGTCCAACCTGACCTTCCTGGTGTCCGACGAAGCGTCGCGGTGGGTGCTGCGTCGTCCTCCGCTGCACGGCCTCACACCGTCCGCGCACGACATGGCTCGCGAGTACAAGGTGGTTGCGGCACTGGCCGGGACGCCGGTGCCGGTTGCCCGCGCGGTGACGATGCGCAACGACGACTCCGTGCTGGGTGCGCCGTTTCAGATGGTGGAGTACGTGCCCGGCCGAGTGGTGCGTCACACCGAACAACTCGAGGCGCTCGGGGACAAGGCCACCATCGAAGCCTGCGTCGACTCGCTGATCGCCGTGCTCGCCGACCTGCACGCGGTGGATCCGGACGCCGTCGGGCTCGGCGATTTCGGCAGGCCCAGCGGCTATCTCGAGCGCCAGGTGCGGCGCTGGGGGTCGCAGTGGGACCTGGTCAGGCGCGACGACGACCCGTGTGACGACGATGTCCGCAGGCTGCACGCCAAGCTCGGCGAGGCCCTGCCCCCGCAGAGCCGGTCGGCCATCGTGCACGGTGACTACCGCATCGACAACACCATCCTCGATGCCGAGGACCCGACCCAAGTGGTCGCGGTGCTGGACTGGGAGATGTCGACGCTCGGCGACCCGCTCAGCGACGCCGCCCTGATGTGCGTGTACCGGCACCCGACCTTCCACCTCGTGCACGCCGACGCCGCGTGGGCCAGCGAGCTGATCCCACCGGCCGACGTGCTCGCCGAGAAGTACGCCAAAGCGGCCGGCCACGAACTGGACCACTGGGATTTCTACATGGCATTGGCCTACTTCAAGCTCGCCATCATCGGGGCCGGAATCGCCTACCGGGCCCGCGAGAGCGGGGTCACCGACGACACCGACAAGGTGGCGGAGGCGGTCGCGCCGCTGATCGCCGCGGGACTCACCGAGCTTTCCTGACGTTTCGCTCCTAGTCTTCGTGGGTAGAGAGTCGCGTGGCCCGAAGAAGCGCCGTGAGACTATTCCCCCGAATCGGAAGAAGGCGTGCGCCATGAAGCGTGATGTCGCTGCGGAGTTGGACGTGGAAATCACCGCGCCGACCACACTCGAGTTCCAGATCGCGGTGGCTCCGCAACCGGGTGCCGAGGTCACCGAGTCGCTTTCTTTCGTGTTGGACGGCAAGGAGATTCCGGCGACCGGACCGTCGGGGGTCCAGGAGATCTCCGGTGAGCACGGCAACCGGATCCACAAGTTCGACGCCCCGGTGGGCACCCTAGAGGTGCGGTATTCGGCCACCGTCCTCGGGCATGCCGAGCCGGCGCCGCTGCGCGATATCGACCTGTCCACTTATCTGCGGCCAAGCCGCTACGCCGAGGCTGACAAGTTCTTCGGTTTCGCCGCAACCGAGTTCGGTGACTTCGCGGACACCGCCACGCTGCTGGAGAAGGTGTCGTCCTGGGTGGGCACCCGGTTGAGCTACGTGCCCGGGTCCAGCGACCCGATCGACGGTGCTGCCGACACCGTCCTGGCCGGCGCCGGGGTGTGCCGCGACTACGCGCATCTGGTGATCGCGCTGCTGCGCGCGGTGAACGTGCCCGCCCGGCTGGTCTCGGTGTACGCGCCCGGTTGTCAGCCGATGGATTTCCACGCGGTGGCCGAGGCGTTCATCGACGGACGGTGGCGGGTGGTCGACGCCACCTGCCTGGCGCCGCGACAGTCGTTGGTGCGGATCGCGACAGGCCGCGATGCGGCGGACACCGCGTTCCTGGACAACCACAACGGCGCCATCACGCTGAACAACATGACGGTGACGGCGACGGTCGACGGCGAGCTGCCGCGGGACTCGGTCGAACAGCTGGTGTCGATTCGGTGACCGCTACAGTCCGGCCTTGAGGTTCGTCTTCGCCGCGCGGCGCAACTGGTGGATGCGCACCGCGCCCACTGCCACGGTCAGCAGCCCGCCGGCCACCGCCGCGAACAGGATCGCCACGCCCAACGGCAGCGACCAGTGCCAGCCGAGGAAGGCGAACTCCGCCGAGTCGGTGTTCTGTGCGATGAAGATCAGCAGCACGATCAGGACCAGGAAGCCCAGTATGAGCGACACCCACATGGCGGCGGCCCTGGTGAACTTCACCGCCGACTCGGGCGGTGAGGTGTGACCGGTTGCCGGCTGGTCCGGATGGGATCCTGCAGGCGGCGGATCGGCCGACGCGAACGGTTCGCTGGACATACCTCCAGTTTTACCCTTTTGCCCTTCGAATGAAACCTCCACGCCGATGGAGTTATGGTCACGAAAGTTCTGCCGAGGCGAAAGGACGCCCGAGTGAGAAGTTCCCGACCGAAAATGCGGTTCCGGATGTTCGCGGCGTCAGTGGCCCTGGCGGCATTGACGGCCGCCCTCACCGGGTGTGGCAGTTCCAACCCGCTGGGTGGTGGCGAGGTCTCCGGTGATCTGAAATCGATCGTGGTCGGATCGGCCGACTTCCCGGAATCCAAGATCATCGCCGAGATCTACGCGCAGGCACTGGAGGCCAACGGCTTCACGGTGGGCAGGCAATTCGGCATCGGCAGTCGGGAGACCTACATCCCTGCGGTGCAGGACCACTCGATCGACCTGATCCCCGAGTACACCGGGAACCTGTTGCAGTACTTCGACCCCGAGACCACGGTCACCACCCCGGATGACGTGCTGCTGGCGCTGTTCCGAACGCTGCCCGGGGACCTGTCCATCCTCGTTCCGTCACCGGCCGAGGACAAGGACACCGTCGCGGTCAGCGAGCAGACCGCGCAGCGCTGGGACCTCACGACGATCGGCGACCTCGCGGCGCACTCCGCCGAGGTCAAGTTCGGTGGACCGTCGGAGTTCCTCAACCGCGCCGAGGGCATCCCCGGGCTGCGGGAGAAGTACGGACTGGATGTGACGCCGAGCAACTTCATTGCGATCAGCGACGGCGGGGGACCGGCGACCGTGCGGGCACTCACCGACGGAACGGTGACCGCTGCCAACATCTTCAGTACGTCGCCCGCGATCCAGGAGAACAACCTGGTGGTGCTTGAGGATCCGAAGAACAACTTCCTGGCCGCCAACGTGGTGCCGCTGGTCAGCTCGCAGAAGAAGTCCGACGAACTCAAGACCGTCCTCGACGCGGTCTCGGCAGAGCTGACCACCGAGGACCTCATCGCGCTGAACACACAGACATCGGGCAACGCCGGGATCAACCCGGACGAGGCCGCAGAGAACTGGGTACGGGACAAGGGCTTCGACAAACCGCTCCAGCCGTGAGCAGCAGAGGATATCGATGATCGAATTCGCCGGTGTCACAAAGCAGTACCCTGACGGCACGGTAGCCGTCGACGACCTCGACCTGATCGTGCCCGACGGGAACCTCGTGGTCTTCGTCGGCCCGTCGGGTTGCGGCAAGACGACCTCGATGCGGATGATCAACCGGATGATCAAGCCGACCTCGGGCACGTTGACGGTCAACGGCGAGGACGTCAGCAAGGTCGATCCGGTCAAGCTGCGCCTCGGCATCGGATATGTCATCCAGAGCGCCGGGCTGATGCCGCACCTGCGGGTCATCGACAACGTCGCGACGGTGCCCGTGCTCAAAGGTGAGTCGCGACGCTCGGCGCGCAAAGCGGCGCTGGGGGTGCTCGAACGGGTCGGCTTGGACCTGAAGCTCGCCGACCGCTACCCGGCGCAACTGTCGGGCGGTCAGCAGCAGCGGGTCGGGGTGGCGCGCGCGCTGGCCGCCGACCCGCCGATTCTGCTGATGGACGAGCCGTTCAGCGCCGTCGACCCAGTGGTGCGCGAAGAGCTGCAGACCGAGATCCTGCGCCTGCAAAGCGAATTGCACAAAACCATCGTGTTCGTCACCCACGACATCGAAGAAGCGATCAAGATCGGCGACACCGTCGCGGTGTTCGGCCGTGGCGGCGTGCTGCAACAGTACGACGAGCCGCAGCGCCTGCTGTCCAACCCGGCAAACGACTTCGTTGCCGGGTTCATCGGCGCCGACCGCGGCTACCGCGGGCTGCAGTTCCGTCACGCCACCGGCCTTCCGATGCATGAGATCCGGGCGACGGACGAGGCCGGAGTCGACGCACTCGAGCTCGGCGACGGGGAGTGGGTGCTGGTGACCAGACCCGACGGCGCCCCGTACGCATGGATCGACGGCACCGGCGTGGCGCTGCATCGGTCAGGCAAGTCGTTGTACGACAGCACAACCGCGGGCGGATCTCTGTTCCGCCCGGAAGACTCGCTGCGTCAGGCGCTCGACGCCGCGCTGTCCTCGCCCTCCGGACTCGGGGTGGCCGTGGACGCCGCGGGCAAGCCGATCGGTGGCGTGCTCGCCGACGACGTGATCGACGCGCTGAAAAAGCAGCGGGCGCCGTGAACTATCTGCTGAGCAACCTGGACGACGGGTGGGAGCTGACGGTCATCCACCTGCGGCTCTCGCTTGTCCCGATCGTGCTCGGGCTGCTGATTGCCGTGCCACTCGGCGCGCTGGTGCAGCGCACCAAGACGCTGCGCAGGATGACGACCGTCACCGCGAGCATCATCTTCACGATCCCGTCGCTGGCGCTGTTCGTCGTGCTGCCGCTGATCATCCCGACCCGCATCCTCGACGAGGCCAACGTCATCGTCGCGCTGACGCTCTACACGACAGCGCTTCTGGTGCGCGCGGTGCCCGAGGCCCTGGACGCCGTTCCCGAACCGGTCCGCGACGCCGCCACCGCCGTCGGCTACCGTCCCCTGATCCGGATGCTGAAAGTCGAGCTGCCGCTGGCCATTCCCGTGCTGATCGCCAGCCTCCGGGTGGTCGCCGTCACCAACATCTCGATGGTCGCCGTCGGTTCGGTCATCGGAATCGGCGGATTGGGAATCTGGTTCACCGAGGGCTACCAGTCCAACAAGAGCGACCAGATCATCGCGGGCATCATCGCGATCTTCGTGCTGGCGATCATCATCGACACGCTGATCATGTTGGCGGGCAAGGCCATGACGCCTTGGGCCAGAGCGCAGAAGGCGGCCGCGGCGTGAACTTCCTCGAACAGGCGCTCTCGTTCATCTTCACCGCGTCCAACTGGGCCGGCCCGGCGGGGCTGGGCGCACGGATCGGTGAACACCTGGAGTACACGGTCATCGCGACGTTCTTCTCGGTGCTGGTCGCCGTTCCGATCGGCATGCTGATCGGGCACACCGGCCGGGGCACGTTCGTCGTCGTCACCGGCGTCAACGCGCTGCGGGCGCTGCCGACACTGGGCGTGTTGCTGCTCGGGGTCCTGCTGTGGGGCCTGGGCCTGGTGCCGCCGACCGTCGCGCTGATGCTGCTGGGGATCCCGCCACTGCTCGCCGGCACGTACTCCGGCATCGCGAACGTGGACCGGGCGGTGGTGGATGCCGCCAGATCGATGGGGATGACGGAGACGCGGATCCTGCTGCGCGTCGAGACCCCGAACGCGCTGCCGCTGATCCTCGGTGGTCTGCGGACCGCGACGCTGCAGATCGTCGCCACCGCCACCATCGCCGCCTACGCCAGCCTCGGCGGTCTGGGCCGGTACCTGATCGACGGCATCAAGGTGCGGGAGTTCCACATCGCGTTGGTGGGGGCCTTGATGGTGACCGCGCTGGCACTGATCCTCGACGCGGTGCTGGCGTTCGCGGTGTGGGCGTCGATGCCCGGCACCGGACGACTGGGCCGGATGCGGCGCATGCCGCAGCCGTTCCTGGGCGACGAGGTCGCGCTGGAATCACGTCCGCGCGTCGGTTCGCAGGCCAGTTCGCACCCTGGTTCGCCAGCCCGCCACGAACGAGGGGATCCGTCGCATACGGTAGAGGGATGAGTGAAGAAGGTCGCTCTGATGCGAGCTCTGGGACCTATCCGGCCATCCTGACATGGCGGGCACACGACGTGCCCCGGATGGAGTCGGTGCGCGTTCAGCTTTCGGGCAACCGCATCAAGGCCTACGGCAGGATGGTGGCGGCAGCCACACCGTCGCATCCGGCGTTCAGCGCCTCCTACGACCTCGTCACCGACGAGAACGGAGCGACGAAGAGGCTGTCTCTGACGGTCACCCTCGCCGAACGGGAGCGCCAGCTGTCGATCGCGCGCGACGAAGAGAGTATGTGGCTGGTGCAGGACCACTCCGGTCAGACCAGCCGGGCAGCCTTCGACGGCGCGCTCGACGTCGACGTCATCTTCAGCCCGTTCTTCAACGCGCTGCCGATCCGGCGCACCGGCGTGTTCCGCGCAGACGGCGATTCGGTCACCATGCCGATCGTCTACGTGCGGGTGCCCGACCTGTCGGTAGACGTGGCGACGATCAGCTACAGCGCGGGCGCCGAAGGCCTCAAAGTCCACTCCCCGGTCGCCGAGAGGGAGATCACAGTCGACGCCGATGGGTTCATCCTCGACTACCCAGGGTTGGCAACGCGGATCTGACCACGCCACCCGCTCGTCCGGCGGCGGCGAGTTCGTGGCGCCACCCCGGCGCGCCGATCACCGTGCCGATGATCTGCGGCCGGCTGAAGCTGTCATAGCGGATCCGGGCTGCGTGACCGGCTTCGACGAGCCCCGAGACCGGCCGGCCGGCCGCCAGCTTGTCGCGGGCATCACCGAGCAGTCGCAGCGTGTCGTCGAGCACCGGCACCAGCTGCGCGGAGTTGGCCTCACACATCGCCCGCACCAGGTCCGGTGCGGTCGCGGCGACCCTGGTGCCGTCGCGGAACGACCCGGCCGCCAACGCGAACGCCAGCGGCACCTCGCCTGTGGTGGCGGCGAGCGCTTCGGCGAGCAGGTGGGGCAGATGCGAGATCGTCGCGGCGGCGGTGTCGTGCTCGTCGGAGCGGGCGGGGACGACGACGGCACGGCAGTCCAGGGCCAGTGTCATCACCTCGGTCCACACACCCGGATCGACGTGATCGTCGACGCTGATCACCCAGGGTGCGCCGACGAAAAGCCCGGCGTCCCCGGCCGGCCATCCCGAGTGTGCGGTACCTGCCATCGGATGCCCGCCGACGTACCGTTCCAGCAGGCCGGCGTCGGCGACGTCCCGCAGCACCGCGCCCTTGACGCTGGTCACGTCGGTCAGCGGGCACTGCGGTGCGGTGCCGCGGACATGGCGCAGCATCGACGGCAACGCCGGAACCGGGACCGCCAGCACGATCAGGGCGCTGGAGGCGGCGGCCCGTGACAGTGCCTCGTCGAGGTCAGCGGTGGCATCGAAACCGTCGAATCGGGCCGCCTCGACCCCCTGCACCGAACGGTTGTAGCCGAACACCTCACGTCCGGCGGCTTTGGCTGCACGCATGACCGAGCCGCCGATCAGTCCCAGACCGACCACACACACCGGTGTCTTCGTCACCCTCCAAGGTTGGCACACTGGATCGCCGCGCTGATGTCGGCAGGGACGGACTCGCTGGTCAAGGCCATGACTGGGGACTACCGTGACTCCCATGGGAGCGCAGAGTGCACAGCCGCAGAAGAGGTCCGTGGATGTGCCCGACGGCTTCGGTGTCGCCGTCGTCTGGGAGGACGGCAATTGGCGATGTACTGCGATGCGGCGCGCGGCCCTGACCAGTTTGTCCGCCGCCGAGACGCAGCTGTGTGAGATGCGCAGCGCCGGAGCGGTTTTCGGGATCCTCGACATCGATGACGAATTCTTCGTGATCGTGCGGCCGGCGCCGTCGGGGACCCGGCTGCTGCTGTCGGACGCCACCGCGGCGCTGGACTACGACATCGCGGCCGAGGTGCTGGAGAAGCTCGACGCCGACATCCAGGACGAAGATCTGGAAAGCGCCGACCCGTTCGAGGAGGGTGACCTGCGGGTGCTGTCCGACATCGGGCTGTCCGAGGCGGTGCTCGGAGTGATCTGCGACGAGAGCGACGACCTCTACGCCGACGAGCAGATCGGGCGGATCGCCAGGGAGATGGGTTTCGCCGACGAACTGGCCGCGGTGCTCGATCGCCTCGGCCGGTGACCCGCCGATAACCGGTGACCGACGACGACCTGATCCGCGCGGCCCTCGACGCCGCCGCTGCGGTGGGGCCTCGCGACGTGCCGATCGGCGCGGTCGTCTTCGCCGCCGACGGAACCGAGTTGGCCCGGGCGGCCAACGCCCGCGAAAAGCTCGGCGACCCCACCGCACACGCCGAGATTCTCGCGCTGCGAGCGGCAGCGCAGGTGCTCGGCGATGGTTGGCGGCTCGAAGGGGCCACGCTGGCCGTCACCGTGGAGCCGTGCACGATGTGCGCGGGTGCGCTGGTGATGGCACGGGTCGCCCGCGTGGTCTTCGGGGCGTGGGAGCCGAAGACCGGCGCGGTGGGATCGCTGTGGGATGTGGTGCGTGACCGCCGGCTGACGCACCGGCCCCAGGTGCGCGGTGGAGTGCTGGCCGAGGAGTGCGCCGGCCTGCTGGAAGGGTTCTTCACCCGCCAGCGTTGACGCTCACTTTCGCCGAGTGTGAACCCACGGCTGTGCTTTCGGTGGCTTCAGCGACCCTGGGTTCACTTTGGATGCGGTTTGGGATGTGGGGCGGTGCATCGGTAAGCTGCCACGCGGTGGCGTGTCCGAGCGGCCTAAGGAGCACGCCTCGAAAGCGTGTGACGGGTAACCCCCGTCCGAGGGTTCAAATCCCTCCGCCACCGCCACGCAGAAAGCCCCGGCTCTCCGGCCGGGGCTTTCCGCTATCCGGAGCCGGTTCCGGCGGCGACGGTGACCATGGCGCAGGGTGAGCCTGCCGAGGTGGCAGACCCTGCTGCCATACAGATCCGGCTGTCCGTCGTTGCACCGGCGGCGGGCATCGCAGCGGTGATCGGGACGCCGAACAGGTTGACGTCGTTGAGGATCACCACCACGGCAAAACCGTCGTGGTCGCCGGTGGTCGTGGTGTCGGTGTTGTACGCATTGGCCAGTTCAACCGTGCCGCCCAGCCGTGCCCGGCCGCGGGTCACAAGATCTGCGACCAGAGCGTCTCTGGCCATGTTCGACGACACGTACGCGTGCCGGGGCAACAAGCCGGTCCAGACGAGTTCCTCGGTGCTGAACGCACCGCTCCAGACGAAACCGCTGCTGGACTCGATCGGGTCCGGCCCGAAGATTCGGCCGTGATTGTTGGGCAGCAGGAAGAAGTCATCGGAGTAGCCCACCAGAAGTCCTCGTGGCTGTTGCCGGTATCGCTGATCATCGATGTATCCCCGGAAACCGGTGCTGTGTATGAGGCGGGGTGGGAATCCGGCACGGCGCATCGCGGCGTTGAGCCGCCAGGCTGCACCCAGAGTGGTCTTCGAAGTCTGGTCGACGATGATCACGTTGACCGGTTCCAGCACCGTCCGGCCTTCGTACGGCAGGCCTCCGTAGTCGGCGATCTCGCCATTCCACTGCAGCATCCACTTGCCGATATCGCCGTATTCAGTCGTGAATTGGTCCGTAGGCGAGGGAACGGCAGGGTCGACGGCCGTGATCGTCGATGATCGCGTGTTCGAGATTTCGGGGCCAGGGGGTTGCAGCACCTCCAGCACTGTCAACCCCGACGCTGCGGGAGACTCCCTCTTTCGGGCGGACTCGATGCTCGAGGGTGCAGCCTCTGCCCGAGTCGAAGGCGCCAGGGCAGCAGA
This sequence comes from Mycobacterium sp., assembly GCF_049683355.1. GTDB lineage: Bacteria > Actinomycetota > Actinomycetes > Mycobacteriales > Mycobacteriaceae > Mycobacterium. The sequence goes on along the minus strand of NZ_JBAUJB010000306.1, from coordinate 12,420 downwards.
CTGTTCTTCGTCGGCCGCCGGCTCGTCCAGGTCGATTTCGGCCTCGTCGACCGTCGAGCCCTTGGCGCCCTGTAGCGAAGTCGACGGCACGGAACCGGGATCGCTTTCATCCCGAGAGGGTTTGTCGGTGACGACGCTTGTGCTGTTCGGGTCGTTTGGCGGGCTCTCCCCCCTGGGATTGGTCGCTTCCCGTTTGGCCGAGCCGGTCGCGGTCGACTCTCTCGCGGTGTCCTCGCGTGTCGGGGACTGCACCGAAGACGTTTCGGCGCGATCGCCACCGGCATTGCTGGATGGAGTGTCAGCACCGGCAACCGCGGTGCCACCGGCCACCGCGGCGCCGATACCCAGCGCCACCGCCAACAGTCCCACCCGTCCGACGTATGCCGAGCTGCATCTGTCAGGTGGTGTCCCAATTGACAGTGCTTGCTGCGCAGCGATGTACGACAAGCTGTGCCGACCCATGGCCTTGTCCTCATTTCCCCCGTGGCCGGACTGACCGTCGCGGGCTTCCGCTGTGTCCGGCGGAAGAATCCTATACCGGGGTGCCGTGACCTGGCGAACAAGCCAGCCGGTTGCTGGATCTGCCGTGTCGGGTCGAGATGCCGGCTCGGAGCGGATCCGGCACGGGTCGGTATGCGGAGCGCTGTGTCAGTCGCCGTGGTGATGATTCGCATGCGGTGACACCGCAGACGGATGGTGGCCGTGCTGCAGACCCGAGGCCACTCCGACGGTCGACGCCAGCGCCATCACAGCGCCGGCGCCGAGGAGGACGATCGTGTTCGCGAACGCCGGGATCGACTCCCCGTGGCGGCGTCGGTACCACACCCAGCCGGCCCCCATCACGACGTAGATCTCCAGCAGCAGAGCGCAGAGGTCGGCGGCGTGCACCAGTTCGGGCTCCCCGGCACCTGGGCCGAAGGGCGCTCCGGCAGTCCGCGACAGCGCCCACAGTGTGATGGCGCCGACATTGACCGTGACACCGGCTGCCAGCACCGCCGAGCTCGTCCGGACAAGCACCAGCTGCGCCCAGATCAGTTGAAACGTGGCAAGGCAGACGAAGAACAGACCCGACGGTGGCCATTCCTGCCAGTGCGTGTGCGCGGCGGCGAAGTGGATCAGCGCAGCACCGAGCGAGGCGAGCGCCGCCATTCGTGCAGCCAGCCTGCTCTCGGTCTCAGTCGCTCTTCTTGATGGCACCCGACCGATGATGGCAGCGCGGCACCGGCCCGTCGCCGTGTGACATCGCATCGCCACCGGACCGAGATGCACCCGTCACCGACAGCAGTCAGCCCGCCGCCCCGAGCGGGGTGGCGGGCTGACTCGAGTTGGTGGCGCGGTTACTTCTTGAACGCGTCCTTGACCTTCTCGCCGGCGTCCTTGATGCTGGACTTCGCCTGGTCGAACTTGCCTTCGTTCTCGGTGTCCTTGTCTCCGGTCACCTTGCCGAGGCCCTCTTTGGCCTTGCCGCCGAGGTCGTCGATCTTGTTGCTGGTCTTGTCGTCAGCGCTCACTTGTGCGCCTCCTTCGGTCGAAATGGGTGCGGCTCGTAGTCGAGCCATGCAGAGCGGGTACCTCGGCGCCGTCCGACTGAAACTCATCGGGGGTGTGACGTCAGACTTCTGCCGCGAGCTCCGCGGGGACCGGCTCCACGGTCACCTTGATGGCCTCGCCGTTCTTGACGATCCGGAACGCCTCGAGCACGTCGTCCAGCGGGATGTGGCGGGTGATCAGGTCCTTGACCGGGACCTGGCCGGTGGAGATGTACTCCAGCGCGCGCTTGTTGTGTTCGGGCGCAGACCCGTTGGCGCCGTGGATGTGCAGCTGGCGGTAGTGCACGACGTTCGAGTCGCAGCTGATGGTGGGGTTGGTCTTCGGCAGCCCGCCGAAGAACGAGATGCGGCCGTTGCGGGCCGCCATCGAGATGGCCTGTTCCTGGGCGACGTTGGCGGCGGTTGCGGTGATGACGACGTCGGCGCCGCGTCCCCCGGTCAGCTCCGTGACCCGCTCGACGACGTCGACCTCGGCGCCGTTGATGATCTCCTCCGGCGCGACCGCGTCGGCCGACATCTGCAGCCGGGCCGCGTTCACGTCGACGAGGTATACCGGCCCACAGTTGTGGACGCCGCGCGCGATCCGGATGTGCATGCAGCCGATCGGGCCCGCGCCGAACACCACCACGGTGTCCCCCTCTTCGATGCCGAGCAGTTCCTGAGCGTTGATGGCGCAGGCGAACGGCTCGGCGGCCGAGGCCTCGTCGAAGCCGACGTTGTCCGGAATACGGTTCAGGCCATCAACTTTGAGCACCTGCCGCGGCACGATCATGTACTCGGCGAAGCCGCCGTCGTACTGATAGCCCATCGAGGTCTGGTTCTGGCACACCGCCATCCAGCCCTTCCGGCACTCATAACACTCACCGCAGGGGACCGCGGCGATCACCTGGACGCGATCGCCCACCTCCCAGTTGCTGCCGTAGGTCGAGTTCACATCGACGCCGACCTCAACGACCTCGCCGGCGATCTCATGACCGATGGTGCGCGGTGGCGTGAGGTTCTGGTGGCCGTTGTAGAAGATCTTGACGTCGGTGCCGCACGTCGAGCAGTTGCGGACCCGCAGCTTGACCTCGTCGGGAGCGCAGGTCGGTTCGGGCACGTCTTCCAGTCGGACGTCCTCGGGTGCGTAGAACCGCAATGCCTTCATGGGGGTGATCCTCTCGAGTCGACGACGCTGAGACTGGTGCGCAGTTGGTGTGCTTTGAAGCACTCTAGCGCTAATTCGGGCATAAAACCACCGAAACAGCTGACCGTTTATGACCGTTTGCTTGTAATCGTGCCCGTTATGCGGTTCACTGAATGTGATTGGCATCACCGGCCACCGTCAGAATCGAGGACTCCAGATGTCAGCTCCAGTCATCCCGCAGGACGCGACCCCGCGGACCGGGGCCCGGGTGCATGTGCAGAAGTTGGGCACTGCGCTGTCGAACATGGTCATGCCCAACATCGCCGCCTTCATCGCGTGGGGCCTGATCACCGCGCTCTTCATCGAGCAGGGCTGGTTGCAGGGCATATTCGCCGCGCTGCGGGACCCTGACGGCTGGGTGGCCAAGATCGGCGGTTGGGGTGCCTACGACGGCGCCGGAATCGTCGGCCCGATGATCACCTTCCTGCTGCCGATCCTGATCGGTTACACCGGCGGCCGGATGATCCACGGCAACCGCGGAGCGGTGGTGGGTGCGATCGCCACCATCGGCGTGGTCACCGGCGCCGACGTGCCGATGTTCCTCGGCGCGATGATCATGGGCCCGCTCGGCGGCTGGTGCATGAAGAAAATCGACGCACTGTGGGAGGGCAAGATCCGCCCCGGCTTCGAGATGCTGGTGGACAACTTCTCCGCGGGCATCCTCGGGATGATCCTGGCGATCTTCGGCTTCTTCGGAATCGGACCCATCGTGTCGTCGTTCACCCGCGTGGCCGGCAACGCGGTGGACTTCCTGGTCGAGAACAACTTGTTGCCGTTGACGTCGATCCTGATCGAGCCGGCCAAGGTGCTGTTTCTCAACAACGCGATCAACCACGGCGTGCTGACACCGCTGGGCACCACCCAGGCGCTGGAGACGGGTAAGTCGATCCTGTTCCTGCTGGAGGCCAACCCGGGTCCCGGCCTCGGACTCCTGTTGGCGTACACGTTTTTCGGTCGCGGCATCGCCCGGGCATCGGCACCCGGCGCGGCGATCATCCAGTTCTTCGGCGGCATCCACGAGATCTACTTCCCGTACGTGCTGATGAAGCCGAAGCTGATCATCGCGACCATCCTCGGCGGCATGACCGGCGTCTTCATCAACGTGCTGTTCGGCTCGGGGCTGCGGGCACCCGCCGCGCCCGGATCGATCATCGCCGTGTACGCACAGACCGCCAGCGACAGCTACCTGGGCGTGACGTTGTCCGTGTTCGGCGCGGCCGCTGTGTCCTTCGTCGTCGCCGCGCTGCTGTTGAAGACCGACAAGGCGACCGACGACCCGGACCTGGCCGCCGCCACCGCCGACATGGAGGCGATGAAGGGCAAGAAGTCCAGCGTGTCCTCGGCTCTGGCAGGCGGGGGTGGCGTGGCCACCGTGATGCGTCCGATCTCCACGATCGTGTTCGCCTGTGACGCCGGCATGGGCTCGTCGGCGATGGGCGCCTCGGTGTTGCGCAGGAAGATCCAGAAAGCCGGCTTCGGTGACATCAAGGTCACCAACTCCGCGATCTCCAACCTGACCGACAACTACGACCTCGTGGTCTCACACCGGGATCTGAGCGATCGGGCACGGCAGAAGACACCTTCGGCGGCGCACGTGTCCGTCGAGGACTTCATGAGCAGCCCGCGATACGACGAGATCGTCGAACAGTTGGAGCAGACCAACGGTGGCGGTGCAGAACCCGCGGAAAAAGCCGAGGAGGCCCCGGCCGAGGAGACCACGGCCGAGGAGACCACGGCCGAGGAGACCACCGGTGGTGCCGATGTGCTGGCGCTGGAATCGATCGTGCTGAATGGCACGGCGAAGAACGCCGCCGACGCGATCACCGAGGCCGGCCAACTGCTGATGGTCGCCGGAGCGGTCGAGTCGGCCTACGTCGACGCCATGCACGAGCGCGAACGGTCGATCTCCACCTACATGGGCAACGGCCTGGCGATTCCGCACGGCACCAACGAGGCCAAGGACACCATCCGACGCACCGGGTTGTCGTTCGTCCGGTACGCCGAGCCGATCGACTGGAACGGCAAGCCGGCCGAGTTCGTCGTCGGAATCGCCGGTGCCGGCAAGGATCACATGGCGCTGCTCACCCAGATCGCGGGAGTGTTCCTGAAGGCCGAGGACGTGGCCCGGTTGCGCGAGGCCAAGTCGGTGGAGGAGATCAAGGCGATCCTCACCAGTGGTGACAAGTAGTCGCCGACTACCGTGACGTCGGTGGATTCGGACACCCGCCAGACTCGGATCGTCGAGTTCGCCCGCACCCGGGGCCGGGTGGAGGTGGCCTCGCTCGCGACGGAGTTGGACGTCGCGAGCGAGACCATCCGCCGGGATCTGAAGGTGCTGGCCGGCCGCCGGCTGCTCAAGCGGGTGCACGGTGGCGCGGTCCCGCTGGAGACCGCGGCGTTCGAGTCGGGGGTCGAGTACCGCAGCCAGGTCGACCTCGCGCAGAAGCACCGGATGGCGGCGCAGGCGGCGGGACTGTTGCACGGCGCTGAGACGGTGTATCTGGACGAGGGCTTCACGCCCCGGTTGATCGCCGAGCGACTGTCCGAGCAGGAACTGACGATCGTGACGTCGTCGTTGCTGGCCGCCGAGGCGCTCGCACACAGCCGTTCGGTCACCGTGCTGCTGCTGGGCGGCCGGTTGCGGGGCAGGACGCTGGCGACGGTGGATCACTGGGCGCTGGACATGCTGGGCAGCCTGGTGATCGACGTGGCTTTCCTCGGCACCAACGGCATTTCGCTCGAACACGGGCTGACGACGCCGGACCCCGCGGTCGCGGCCGTGAAGAGCACGGCGGTCCGGGTCGCGCGGCGGCCGATCCTGGTGGCGGCCCACTCGAAGTTCGGGGAGAGCAGTTTCTGCCGCTTCGCGAAGGTGGCCGACTTCGAGTCGATCGTGACCGGTTGTGAACTTCCCGCCGCCGAAGCGCGCCGCTACGAGGCGCTGGGGCCCGTCGTCATCCGGTCGTGACGGTCAGCGCCGGTCGCAGGCGGGGTGCGGAGATGTCGGTGCCGGCCGCGAGATCGTCCACCAGCGCAGCGGCCCATTCGAGCAGGCCGTCGACATCCACGCCGTGGGGGCGTGGCTGATCCACCGCACCCAGGCTCAGGGATGCGCGGCGCAGCAGGGTGATCGCACCGTCGACGTTGCCGCGCTGAATGTGGGTGATACCGACCGCGAGTTGGGCCAGGCCCTGCCACAACGGTCTCTCGTCGGCGGGCCCGCCCTTCCAGGCCGCCTCGAGCACTTCGTGGGCGTTGAACGCCAGCCCCTGGTTCAGCAGATCCTGCGCGTAGGTGAGGGATCGGGCCGGCGGCAGGTCCAGATCGTCGGGGATCCGGGGCACGCCTGAGCTGCCGGGTGGCAGGGGCCGGCCCAGCGCGTCGCGGGGTCGGGTGTTGCGGGGTCGGCCGGATTCGTCGCGGTCGCGTTCGGCCATGTGGCAGACCGCTACCGCTCCACAAGGCGGGCGACCTGCTCGCCGATCGCCTCGCCGAGATCGCGGTTGTTCTGCTCGGTGAAGTGCAGACCGTCCACCCCGTCGGTCGAGATCACCGAACCGGCATCCAGGAACGGCACTTTGACGAACGACGCCATCGCGCCGTACACCTCGGCGAGGCGCGCCGACTTCTCCTGCGAGCCATCGAAGATCAGCTGGAACCACGGATGCGGCATCGGCGGCAGCGGGGGTGGCGCGACCACCAGCACCTGCGGGGCGGGGTAGGCGGTGCCCACGCCGCCAGCGCTGGTGAGCACCTGGGTGACCAGAACGGACATCCCCAACGCGATGTCGAGCGGGGTGCGGTCGAAGTACGCCTTGGTGTCGTTGGTGCCGAGCATCAGGACCACCACATCCAGGGGCAGGTGGCTGGCCAGAGCCGACGGCAGGTATTTCGACCCGTTCAGCCGCGGGTCGGTCGGGTCATCGATGTTGGTGGTGCGGGCGGACAAGCCCTCCTCGACGACCAGGCAGTCCGCGCCCAGCCGCTCGGCGAGCACCCCCGTCCAGCGCTGCGCGAACGGATATCTCTCGGTGGGCATCCCGTCGGCGACCGGAATCCAGCCCCAGGTCAGCGAATCACCGAAGCAGAGAACCCTTTTGGCGCTCACCATCGCCGCCTAGTCCTCGATGATGTGATCGGCTTCTTCGTCCCCGGGGACGCGCTGCCTCTCGTCCTCGTCCACCACGGAGTAGAGCGAGTCACCGTCCTCGGGCGTGCCGTCTATCTGCCCGGATGTCCGGCTGGTGGGCCGCTCGTCCTCGAGCCCGCCGCGGGGCAACACGTCGGGGACCTCGGCTACCAGCCTCTCGTCGAGCGTCTCGTCCTCCTCGGCCTCGATCCACTCGTCGGGCGGATCGACGACGGTGTCGCCGTCGTTGTTGCGGACCTCGTCGGAGTCCAGCGACTCGCTGGGGCCGAGGGTGCCGTCGGGGCCTGCGTCGTCCCTGTCACCATCCATGTCAACGTCCATGCCCACGAGTGTGCCCCATCGGGCGATCACTCAATCGAGCCGCGACCGCGCTCCGTTCAGGACGCCTTCGATGTCACACCAGGTGCGCCGGACGATATCGGCCACCGGGTGGAGTTCGGTGATCCGTGACGACACCTGGCCGGTGTTGGCCACGCTGGCTTCCAGGTCGCCCGCGAAATACAGCTCGGTGATCCGTCCGAGCAGCTGCGCATCGGAGGCGTGTTCGCTCAGTCGGGCGGCCAGCCCGGTCCGCAGCACCCGCATCGTCGGGTTGCCGGGGATGTCGAGCAGCACGGTTCCCGAGTCGTCGGCCGCGACGATCGCGTCCTTGAAGTTCGCGTGCACCAGCGCCTCGTCGCTGGCGAGCATGCGGGTGCCCATCTGCACGCCCTCGGCACCGAGCACCACCGCGGCGGCGGCCGACCGGGCGTCACACACCCCGCCCGCACAGATGAGCGGGAGCCCGACACGTTCCGCGACCAGCGGCAGCAGCACCATCGTCGAAGCACCCAGCGCCGACTTGAACCCGCCGCCCTCGACACCCTCGACGACCAGTGCGTCCACACCCGCGTCGGCGGCCTTCATCGCGCCCTATCAACGGCCCCACGACATGCACGACGGTCATGCCCGCGTCATGCAGCCGGGAGGTGAACAGCGCCGGATCCCCGGCGGAGGTGAACACGTGCCGGACCCCGGCCGAGGCCAGCACGTCGACGATCGACGGGCCCCGCTTCCAACCCTGGATCATCAGGTTGGCGCCCACGGCCCGGTCGGTGAGGTCGCGCACCCGCAGCAGGTCGGCCCGGCCCTCGGGGGTCAGCGTCTCGATCATGCCTGGCCCGCCGCCCGCGGACACCGCCGCCGCGAGTTCAGCGCGGGCGATGTAGGTCATCGGGGCCTGCACGACGGGGAACTCGACACCGAGAAGCTCCTGAATTCGATTGGTCACCCCGCCCATCCTGCTACGGTCCGGGGCGTGTACCGGGTGATCCAGTGGGGGCCAGGCGCCGTCGGAACCGAGATGATGACCGCCGTCCTCGACCACCGAGACGATCTGCAGCTCGTCGGCGCAAAGGTGTACTCCGAGGACAAGAACGGCGTCGACATCGCAACGCTCGCCGGTCGTGACCCGATCGGCGTTCCGGCGACCACCGATGCCGAGGCCGTTCTGGCTCTCGAGGCGGACTGTGTGCTCTACACGCCGCGCACCGCGAACGTCGACGATGTGTGCGCATTGCTGGCAAGCGGCAAGAACGTGGCCACCACGGCGTTCATGTTCCATCCGCAGCGGATGTCGGCGGCCGATCGCGACCGGGTGCTCGCGGCGTGCGAGGCGGGCGCGAGCTCCGTGCACGGCAGCGGCATCAACCCCGGCAACCTCTCCGGGGTGCTACCGCTCGCGCTGTCCGGCATGAGCCGCACCGTCGAGAAGATCACCCTGCAGGAGCGGGCCGACTGGTCGGTGTACGAGAGCACCGGGATCACGTTCGACAACATGGCTTTCGGCCAGCCCGTCGAAGCGATCAGCCCGACCGCGACCGAGTTCCTGGCATTCAACAGCCCCATCTTCGCCGAGCAGGTCTGGTTCATCGGCGACTCACTCGGTGCGCGCCTCGACGAGGTCACTGCGACCGTCGAAGCCGTTGCCGCACAGGAGGATCACCAGATCTTCGATCATCTGCTGCGCGCCGGGACCACGGCCGGCCAGCGGTGGAACTGGACCGGGCGACGTGATGGGGTGCCGCTGGTGGAGATCGAAACCCTGTGGACGGTGGGCGGCGAGCATCGAAGAGCATGTCCGGTCGGCGAACGTGGCCACCGCGATGCAGGTGCTGAACGCGGTCCCGGCGGTCTGTGAGGCGCCCCCCGGTTTCGCGACGACGGCGACGCTACCTCTGATTCGCAGTCATGCCGGCTTTGCGGCTCAGCCGTAGAACATCACCCAGTAGTCGGCGTTCCACGCCCCGCCGTCGCACTTGAGCGGCACCCCGTCGGGACTCTGTGCGGCCCCCGACGGTTCCGCGCACGGCGACCTCAAGGTGCGCACCCCGACCAGCGGCGCGAAGGACACCCACTGGCTCTTCGAGTTGCAGGCCAGCGTGTTGCCGGAGGCGTCCATGCCGAAGTTGTAGCGGGTGGTCTGATTGCACTGCGCACCCAACTGCGCGCCGTGGTCCACGTACGGCACGCAGTCGGCGCCGTCACAGGTGGTCGGCGTCGCCGAGGCGGTACCCGCCCCGATGCCGAGCCCGCCCAGGGGCGCGGCGAGCAGACCACCGACGATTGCAGCCGTCGCCATCAACTTCATGGCGCATAGCGTAGGTCGCAGGGGCACGGTCGTGAGCGTTGTTTGCCCGCATTGCCCGAGGAACGGCCACCTGCGGTCGTGCTGAGGCGTAAGGTCTTGTTCCATGAAATCGCTGGTAGGCGCGTTGTCAGTGGGTTTGATGTCCGGGGTGGTCGCAGCGGGCGCTCTCGTCGCACCCCCGCCCGCCGGCGCGGACACCGTCGCCTACCTGGTGAATGTCCACGTCAGGCCCGGGTACAACTTCCCCAACGCCGAGGCCGCGATCGGCTACGGCCAGACCATCTGTGACCGGGTCTCGGCCAAGATGGGATACGCCGAGCTGGTCGACCAGGTGAAGGCCGACTTCCACACCAGCGATTACTACCAGGCTGGCTACCTGATCAATCAGGCCGTCAACGAACTGTGTCCCGCGCAGATCTGGCAGCTGCGGCAGTCGGCCGCCGGCTACACGCCTTTCTGACGCAAGCCGGCGGCCTGTGGCCGCTACGGGCAGGACACCTCGATTTCGAACGGCTTGTTCACCGGCTGCATCGGGTTGGCCATGTCGACACCCGTGGCGGTTCCGGCGATCTTGTAGGTGCTGCCATCCTTCTCGGCCGTGGCTTCGCCCTGTCCGGTGCCGGCTTGGTAGCCGAGCGTGACACCGTTGACGTTGCCCAGACCCACGGACTGCACGGTGGGATCGTCACCGGTGGTCACCACGGCGCCGATACCTGTTGTCGCGTCGCCGATCGCGATGTTGGTGTTGCCGCCCATGTCCGAGCAGACGACCGTGCCGGCGACCTCCTGGTCCTGGCCGTCGATGGTGACCGTGCTGGTGCCCTCCGCCGCGGCGGCCGACGATGTTTCGCCCGACGTTCCGGACTTCTCGTCCGAGGAACAGCCCGACAGACCTGCGATGACGATCGCCGCGCCGCCGACGGCGACTACGAATCCACGCTTCACCAGGGTTCTCCTTTTGTCGTGTGGTCCGTCAACAACGGCGGACCATCTCACGCAGTATGGTGGGCGGCCCTGGCACGGACATGGCTATTCGAGAAATCCATCGGCCCAGGCCGGAGCGGTCAGCAGCTCGGTTTGACCGCCTGCTAGCGCTAGCAAGCGACCTTGATCTTGAACGTCCCTGACGTGCGGAAGCTCGGATTGGCGGTCTCGAAACCCTCGGCCGTTCCGTCGATGGTGTAGGTGCGCCCGTCCATCGTCACCGTCGCGTCGCCACCCAGTCCGGCGTTGAAGCTGCCGGTGAACCCGCCGAGGTCGCGGACGCTGACGTTCTTGACGACGAGTTCCTCCTCGCTGGCCAGCAATGCCGAGACGCCGGAGGATTGGTCGCCGTCGCCGGTGGTGATCGTGGTCAGGGGGCCGGCCTCGCTGCACTGCACCGACTCGGTGGTGCCGATGTCCTCGCCGTTGACGGTCACCTGGGCCGTTCCCGCGATGAGTTCACCCGGCGGCGGGTCGTACACGGGAGGCTGAGACGACGAGCACCCGGCGGCGGTCAGGGCAACCGCCGCGATCCCGGCCGTCACGGCCCATCGTGTGATCACAGTGCAGAATCTACGACGTGGCCGACCTGAATGTCAGTGTTCCGTTTTTTCGTGTGGAAGCGGAACTCCCGGGACGCCTGGGCCGCGCCGGGGTGATCCACACCCCGCACGGGGAGATCCGCACCCCGGCGTTCATCGCCGTGGGCACCCAGGCCACCGTGAAGGCGGTGCTCCCCGAAACCATGAGAGAACTTGGCGCGCAAGCGGTTCTGGCAAATGCCTATCACCTCTACCTGCAACCCGGCCCGGAGATCGTCGACGAGGCCGGCGGTCTGGGCGCGTTCATGAACTGGTCCGGGCCGACTTACACCGACAGCGGCGGGTTCCAGGTGATGTCGCTGGGCGTCGGGTTCAAGAAGGTGCTCTCGATGGATGTCACCCGGGTGCAGACCGACGACATCATCGCCGAGGGAAAGGAACGCCTCGCCCACGTCGACGACGACGGGGTGACGTTCCGGTCGCACCTGAACGGGTCCGTCCATCGGTTCACCCCAGAGGTGTCCATCGGGATCCAGCACCAGCTCGGTGCCGACATCATCTTCGCGTTCGACGAACTGACCACGCTGGTGAACACCCGGGGTTACCAGGAACGCTCGGTGCAGCGCACCCACGATTGGGCGGTGCGGTGTGTGGCCGAGCACCGCAGGCTGTCCGAGCTGCGCAGCGACAAGCCGCCGCAGGCGCTGTTCGGGGTGGTGCAGGGGGCGCAGTACGAGGACCTGCGCAGGCAGGCGGCGCGCGGGCTCGCCGGGCTGGACTTCGCCGGTTACGGCATCGGGGGAGCGCTGGAGAAGCAGAACCTGGCCACCATCGTCGGCTGGGTCAGCAGCGAACTGCCCGACGACAAACCCCGGCATCTGCTCGGGATCAGCGAGCCCGACGACCTGTTCGCCGCCGTCGAGGCCGGCGCCGACACGTTCGACTGCGTATCTCCGTCCCGGGTGGCGCGCAACGCCGCGGTGTACTCGGCGACGGGCCGGTACAACATCACCGGTTCGCGCTACCGCCGGGACTTCACCCCGATCGACGCCGACTGCGACTGCTACACCTGCGCCAACTACACCCGTGCCTACCTGCACCATCTGTTCAAGTCCAAGGAGATCCTCTCCTCGACACTGTGCACGATCCACAACGAGCGGTTCATCATCCGCCTCGTCGACGACATCCGGGACTCGATCGCGACGGACCGCTTCGACGAGCTCCGCGAGCACGTGCTGGGCCGCTACTACTCGTCGCAATCCTGACCAGCACCGTCTTGGACATGTGCACAATAAGAACATGACCGCCGCCGCAGAACCGCAGTCGCTGCTGCTGCAGCTGCTCGACCCGGCCCATCGCGCCGACCCGTACCCGCACTA
>NZ_JBAUJB010000305.1:0-3172 GCF_049683355.1 Mycobacterium sp. | reverse complement strand
GGCCTCGGGCGGCAACGGATTCGCCTCGCCGTCGACGAAGTGCGCAGAGTCGACGACCCTGCCGTTCTGGATCAGCGCGATCACGTTCCCGGGTGCCTGGCCCATGACGTAAGTGAGCGGCTTCATCTCCCCCGGCGGCGGCAGCTCACCTGTGGGCAGCGGCGTGGTCCGGTACTTCGTCACCGTCTTGCTGAACCCGTCGGCGGAGCCGGACAGCTGAGCGTCGATCATGCCCAGCATCGAGGACCGCATCGTCAGGATGGCCATCGTCCCGAATGTCGCCAGGGCGATGGCGACGACGACCGAGACACCGACGACGAGTTGTCGACGCAGGCTCCAGCTCTTCCAGGACCGCATCATTCCGCCGGTCGCAGCATGTACCCGACGCCGCGCACGGTGTGCAGCATCGGCTCACGGTCGGCGTCGATCTTCTTGCGTAGGTACGAAACGTACAGATCCACGATGCTGGTCCGCCCGCCGAAGTCGTAATCCCATACCTGCCGCAGTATCTCGTTGCGGCTCAGAGCGCGTCGTGGATTGCGCATCAGCATTCGCAACAGGTCGAACTCGGTGGAGGTCAACGCGATGGACACGCCGCCGCGCGTGACCTCACGGCTCGCGACATCGAGTGCGAGGTCACCTACCTTCAGCGACTCGTCGTCGGCCGGGGTGAGGTAGGCCGTTCTGCGTAACAACCCACGCAGCCGGGCGACGAGCTCCTCGAGCGAGAACGGCTTGGTCATGTAGTCGTCGCCGCCGGCGGTCAGCCCGGTGACCCTGTCGACCACCGAGTCCCGCGCGGTCAGGAACAATGTGGGTGTGTAGGTGCCGGACTCACGGATCTGCGCCAGCACGCCGAGACCATCGGTGTCGGGGAGCATGATGTCCAGCACGAGGAGGTCTGGCGTGTTGGCCCGGTACTTCTCGACGGCCTCCGCGGCGTCGTGAGCGACGTCGATCTCCCACCCTTCGTAGCGCAAAGCCATCCGGACCAGGTTCGTCAGGGCGCGTTCGTCGTCGACGAGCAGCACCCGGATGGGCGAACCGTCGACGCGGTACATCCTGGGCAGCTGGCCCAGAATCGCGCGCCGGGGCGCGTGCTTGTTCACCGGCGCTGACGTCACCGATCCATTGTTGCGCCTCCACCGCCCGCTGGCCAACGTTCATAGACGTTTCATATTTTGTGCAGCTGCGCCGACGCCGGAGGAGCTGCGATCTTTGTGTTCGATGTGAGAATCCCCTACGGGACAGGCAGCGAACCTACCGTCGCAATCATGAAACCCGTGACAGCAGAGCATGAGTCGTTGGTCCACTACGAAGGCGGGCACGAATGTCAGGATCTGGCAGCCTGTTTCGAGAACGAGGTGATGCCGCTGCGCGCCGAGTTGATGCGGGCGGCAGCGCGGCTGACCAATGGGGGCGCCGGCGCTGAGGATCTGCTGCAGGACGCGCTTCTTCGTGCGTTCCGCAGCTACGGAACGTTCAGCCCGGGAACGAATGCCAGAGCCTGGATGCACCAGATCCTGAGGAACACGTGGATCAACAACTACCGGGCCTCGCAGCGGCGGGTGGCCGAAGTGTCCATGGAGGCCGTCGCAGAACAGACCGGCGATGATCCCGATGCGCAGGAGACCCTGTCGGCAGAGCAGACATTCCTTGCGGCACAACCTGATCCCGCGGTACGGGCGGCGTTGGCGATGCTGAACGAAGACTTCCGGACAGTGGTGTACCTGACGGATATCGAAGGCTATCCCTACGCAGCGGTGGCCGCCATGATGAACACGCCTGTCGGCACGGTGATGTCGAGGCTGCACCGGGCCCGGCGTCAGTTGCGTCTGCTGCTGGGTGATGGCGCGCGGCGCCGGCGGCTGGTCGAGACTCGGCCGAAGGTCGATCTTGTGGAGGACCTGCGTGCCGCCGGGTGATCACATTCGACGGCTTCGCACCGTGAGTCAGGACAGGCGGCTACCGTCGATCAGGTGACGGTGCCAGGATCGCGCTTCGGCCGGGCGTTCACGGTCGCGGCCGTCCTGCTCACCCTCGGCATGGTCCTTTCGTGCGAACGCGCGGCGCCCCCACCTGCGCCCCCACCGCCGGCCACGACGTCGGCAACCGCACCGGCGTCGCGCCCACCGGCACCGACCGGATGGGACGTGACTGCCGCACATGATTTCGCCACCGTCTCGCAACTGGTGGACGACACGATCGCGGCGCAGCGCCTGCCGGGCGCGGTGATCCAGATCGGCCACGCCGGCAAGATCGTCTTCCACCAGGCTTTCGGCGTGCGAAAGCTGGCCGGCGAACCCGGACTGGACGGAGCACCATCCCCCGCCGAGCCGATGACCGAGGACACGATCTTCGATCTGGCGTCACTGACGAAGAGCATCGCGACCGCGACCGCCGTCCTGCAGCTCCACGAACGACGCCGGGTGCGGCTCGATGAACCCGTGCAGACGTACCTACCGGGCTTCAACCCGGCAGCAGACCCGCGGCGGGCGCAGGTGACGCTTCGGATGTTGCTCACGCACACGTCGGGTATCGCGGGCGATCTGAGCCTGGACGGTCCGTGGGGACTGGACAAGGCCGACAAGGCGGACGGCATTCGCCGCGCTCTGGCCGCGTTGGTGGTGTTCGATCCAGGGTTGTTCCACTACTCCGACATCAACTTCATCCTGCTCGGTGTGCTGATCGAAAAGCTCACCGGCGAGACGATCGACGACTACGTCGAGGACAACGTGTTCACGCCGCTCGGCATGACCGACACCCACTACTTCCCGAAGGGCACATCGGACACGGATCTGCTGGCCCGTATGGCGCCGACGGCACGCAACGAAGACAGCCGGGACGACCCGGCCAGGAATCCCGACTACTTCAATCAGCTCCGCGGCACCGTCCACGATCCGACCGCGCGCCGCATGGGTGGCGTGACCGGCAGCGCAGGGGTGTTCTCGACGGCAGCCGATGTCGGTCGGTTCGCACAGGCCCTACTCGATCGGCTCGCCGGCCGGCCGAGCACGTTTCCACTGACGCAGTCCACGTTGGAGCTGATGACGACTCCGCAGCAGCCCGGGCACACCGCTGAACAACTCGAAGCAGCCAACACCGCCAGCCGGGAAGCGGCCACACCTGATTATCCAGCTGTGAGCGGCCAGAACCTTCGTGGCTTCGGCTG
>NZ_JBAUJB010000304.1:0-4508 GCF_049683355.1 Mycobacterium sp. | reverse complement strand
GAGCGGGGCCGCGCCGACCTGCTCGCACCGCTGGCCCGGGCGTTGCACACCGCGCTGGATCACCTGCTGACGTGGGGGCTGCTCGACACCCCGCTGTCGGTGGTACCCGCACCCACTCGCCGCTCGGCGGCCAGACGTCGCGGTGGTGACCCCGTCACCCGCCTCGCCCACCGGGCCATCGAGGGCCACCACGGCCTGACCGTCGCCCCGGTGCTGCGGATGAGGGCCTTCACCCGCGACTCCGTCGGGCTCTCCAGCGCCGCCCGGCAACGCAACATCGCCGGGCGCATCCGCATCACCACGCCGGTGACGGGGCCCGTCGTGGTGGTCGACGACGTGGTGACCACCGGCGCCACCGCCGCCGAATCGGTCCGGGTCCTGCAAACGTGCGGCGCCGACGTCGTCGCCGTCCTCGCGCTGGCGCACGCCTGAGCATTGCCGTCAGATCAAGCGGACATGAAGAACTGAAAACACGTCTGCCGAATCAGTGGCACGACCAGGTGAACACGGACTACCGTCGGCACCAACCATCCGTGAACATCTCACGGCGGCGATTCACACAGGAGACGCCGGTATCGCGCCCAGCGGTAGGAGGTGAGTAGTCGACACCTTGCACCGGCGAGCGGCGCAACCAGGACAGCCTCGTCGGCGCGATTTCTTCGTATAGCCGGGCACGCGCAAGTGTGCACACGCGAAACAGAATCGAGTTGCCAAGTATGTCAAGTCATTCCATGGAATCAGACAGCACGATGGTGGTGGACCCGAGCACTGAGGGATCGGCCGAACCTACTCCGAACGCCGAGGTGGCGGTGACGGGCCGAAACGTCGAGGTCCCCGACCACTTCCGTAACTACGTCTCCGAGAAGCTGTCTCGCCTGGAACGCTTCGACCGCACCATCTACCTCTTCGACGTCGAGCTGTATCACGAGCGCAACCGCCGCCAGCGGAAGAACTGCCAGCACGTCGAGATCACCGCCAAGGGGCGTGGACCCGTCGTCCGTGGCGAAGCCTGCGCCGACAGCTTCTACGCCGCCCTCGAATCGGCGGCAGGCAAGCTCGAACGCCGGCTCCGCAAGAGCAAGGACCGCCGCAAGATCCACTACGGCGACAAGACGCCGGTGTCGCTGCACGAGGCCACCTCGCTGGACCACCTGGTCGACGGGTTCACCCCGCTGCAGGAGCCGGCCCAGAACAACAACGACGTCGCCGTCGACGACCACGAGCCCGGACGGATCGTCCGCACCAAGGAGCACCGCGCCATCCCGATGACCGTCGACGACGCCCTCTACGAGATGGAGCTCGTCGGCCACGACTTCTTCCTGTTCCACGACAAGGACAGCGACCGGCCGTGCGTGGTCTACCGGCGGCACGCCTACGACTACGGCCTCATCAAGCTGGCCTGATCAAGCTTGGCCTGATCAAGCTTGGCCTGACCCCGCGGGGCCGAAGGCGACGCGCCTGACACGCTCGACCAGCGATTTCGGTGCGTCACCTACGATGGTGTCCGTCTAAACGCGTGCCGCCATCAACAAAGAGGAAACAGCGTGCTGGGAAAGTTGCTCCGTCTCGGTGAAGGCCGCATGGTCAAGCGCCTCAAGGGGGTGGCTGACTACGTCAACACCCTGTCCGACGACATCGAGAAGCTGTCCGACGCGGAACTTCGCGCCAAGACCGACGAGTTCCGGGACCGCCTGGCCGGCGGCGAGGACCTCGACGACCTGATGCCGGAGGCGTTCGCCGTCGCCCGCGAGGCGGCGTGGCGGGTGCTCAACCAGCGGCACTTCGACGTCCAGGTGATGGGTGGCGCCGCGCTGCACTTCGGCAACGTCGCCGAGATGAAGACCGGTGAGGGCAAGACGCTGACCGCGGTGCTGCCCGCCTATCTCAATGCGCTGGCCGGCAAGGGCATGCACATCGTCACCGTCAACGACTACCTGGCCAAACGCGACGCCGAGCAGATGGGCCGCATCCACCGCTTCCTGGGCCTGGACGTCGGCGTGATCCTGTCGCAGATGACCCCCGAAGAGCGCCGGGCGGCCTACAACGCCGACATCACCTACGGCACCAACAACGAGTTCGGGTTCGACTACCTGCGCGACAACATGGCGTTGCGGTTGGAGGACTGCGTCCAGCGCGGGCACACCTTCGCGATCGTCGACGAGGTCGACTCGATCCTCATCGACGAGGCCCGCACCCCGCTGATCATCTCCGGCCCCGCCGACGGCGGTTCCAACTGGTACCCGGAGTTCGCCCGGCTGGCGCCGCTGATGGAAAAAGACACCCACTACGAGGTCGACATCAAGAAGCGGACCGTCGGCGTGCACGAGATCGGTGTCGAGTTCGTCGAGGACCAACTGGGTATCGAGAACCTCTACGAGGCCGCGAACTCGCCGCTGATCAGCTACTTGAACAACGCGCTCAAGGCCAAGGAGCTCTTCGAGCGCGACAAGCACTACATCGTGCGCAACGGTGAGGTGCTCATCGTCGACGACTTCACCGGCCGCGTGCTGATCGGGCGTCGCTACAACGAGGGCCTGCACCAGGCCATCGAGGCCAAAGAGCAGGTGGAGATCAAGGCGGAGAACCAGACGGTCGCCACCATCACCCTGCAGAACTACTTCCGCCTCTACGACAAGCTCGCCGGCATGACGGGCACCGCCGAGACCGAGGCGGCCGAGCTGCACGAGATCTACAAGCTCGGCGTGGTGACGATCCCGACGAACATGCCGATGATCCGCACCGACCAGTCCGACCTGATCTACAAGACCGAGGAGGCCAAGTTCATCGCGGTCGTCGACGACGTCGTCGAGCGCTATGAGAAGGGCCAGCCGGTGCTGATCGGCACCACCAGCGTGGAGCGTTCGGAGTTCCTGTCGCGCCAGTTCCAGAAGCGCCGGATCCCGCACAACGTCCTCAACGCGAAGTACCACGAGCAGGAAGCCGGCATCATCGCCGAGGCGGGCCGGCTGGGCGCCATCACCGTCGCCACCAACATGGCCGGCCGCGGCACCGACGTCATGCTCGGCGGCAACGTCGACTACCTGCTGGACAAGCGGCTGCGGCAGCGCGGTCTCGACCCCGTCGAGACCCCTGACGAATACGAGACCGCCTGGCACGAGGACCTCCCGCACGTCAAGGCGGAGGCCGCCGCCGAGGCCAAGGACGTCGTCGCCGCGGGTGGGCTCTACGTGCTCGGCACCGAGCGTCACGAGTCGCGCCGCATCGACAACCAGCTGCGTGGCCGCTCGGGCCGCCAGGGCGACCCTGGTGAGTCCCGCTTCTACCTGTCGCTGGCCGACGAGCTGATGCGACGGTTCAACGGCGCGACGCTGGAGACGCTGCTGACCCGGCTGAACCTGCCCGACGACGTGCCCATCGAGGCCAAGATGGTCTCGCGGGCCATCAAGAGCGCGCAGACCCAGGTCGAGCAGCAGAACTTCGACATCCGCAAGGAAGTCCTCAAGTACGACGAGGTGATGAACCAGCAGCGCAAGGTCATCTACGCCGAGCGCCGCCGCATCCTGGAAGGGGAGAACCTCGCCGAGCAGGCCCAGAACCTGCTCACCGACGTGGTCACCGCCTACGTCGACGGCGCCACCGCCGAGGGCTACTCCGAGGATTGGGACCTGGAGAAGCTCTGGGAGGGGCTGCGGGCCCTCTACCCGGTGGGTATCGACCACCACGACCTGATCGACTCCGACGCCGTCGGCGAGCCGGGCGAACTGACCCGCGAGGAGCTGCTCGACGCGCTGCTCAAGGATGCCGAACGGGCCTACGCCACGCGTGAGGCCGAGCTCGAGGAGATCGCCGGCGAGGGCGCGATGCGCCAGCTGGAACGCAACGTGCTGCTCAACGTCCTGGACCGCAAGTGGCGCGAACACCTCTACGAGATGGACTACCTGCGCGAAGGAATCGGGCTGCGCGGTCTGGCGCAGCAGCGTCCCGAGGTGGAGTACGCGCGCGAGGGCTACGACATGTTCGTCGGCATGCTCGAGGGCATGAAGGAGGAGTCGGTCGGCTTCCTGTTCAACGTGCAGGTCGAGGCCACGGCCGGTCCGTCGGTCTCGGCGCAGGCGGCCCCGCCCGGCCTCGCCGAGTTCGCGGCCGCGGCGGCCGCAGGACAGGGCGGTGTGGCCACCAAGCAGCGGCCGGCAGGTGCCGGCCTTCGCGCCAAGGGCATCGATGACAAGGCCCAACCGCTGACCTACTCCGGGCCGTCGGAGGACGGCTCGGTCGAGGTCAAACGCTCCGGCGGGGCGAAACCTCCAGGACCCTCCGGCAACGGCGGCGGCGGCAGCCGTCGCGAGCGTCGCGAAGCCGCCCGCCAGCGGGGCCGCCACGCCAAGGACAGCAAGCGCTGAGGCTCAGCCGATCTGCAGTGCGACCATGCGCCAGTGGTCGCGGTACCGCTCGATGCGGGCGGCCACGGCGTGCACCCGACCGCACCGGGTGAACGACGCGAACACCTCTGCCGCGCACACGTCGTCCGGCGTGCCGCCGTCGTCCAC
>NZ_JBAUJB010000303.1:0-18885 GCF_049683355.1 Mycobacterium sp. | reverse complement strand
GGCACTCGGCCGGCCACACGCCATCGATAGAACTTGGCCCGTCGTCAGCCGAAGCGGCCCGAGATGTAGTCCTCGGTGCGCTTGTCCGACGGGTTCGAGAAGATCTTCTCGGTGTCGTCGAACTCGACGAGTTCACCGAAACGCACGCCGTCACCCTCGTCCACCGCGGCCGTGAAGAACGCGGTCCGATCGCTGACACGCGCAGCCTGCTGCATGTTGTGGGTGACGATCAGGATCGTGTACTTTTCCGCGAGCTCACGCATCAGATCCTCGATCTTGCTCGTCGCGATCGGATCGAGGGCGGAACACGGCTCGTCCATCAGGATCACCTCAGGGCGGGTGGCGATCGTCCGAGCGATACACAACCGCTGTTGCTGCCCGCCGGACATGGCCAGCGCGCTCTCCTTGAGCTTGTCCTTGACTTCGTCCCAGAGCGCTGCGCCCTTGAGCGCCCCCTCAACGATCTCGTCCATGTCGCCCTTCATCCCGTTGACCCGCGGACCGTAGGCGATGTTGTCGTAGATGGACTTGGGGAACGGGTTTGGCTTCTGGAACACCATGCCGACGCGGCGACGCACCTCGATCGGATCGACGTTCTTGCCGTACAGGTCGATTCCGTGGTATTTCACCTCGCCTTCCACTCGGGCGGAGGCCACCAGGTCGTTCATCCGATTGAAGCACCGGAGCACCGTGCTCTTGCCGCACCCGGACGGGCCGATCAGGGCGGTGATGTCACCGTTGGCGATATCGAGGTTCACGTTGCGCACCGCTTTGTGCGAGCCGTACCAGACATTCATGTCCCTGACGGTGAAGACCATCCCGCCGACGGCGGCGCGCTCCCGCGGGGGTCGCTTGTCCACCTGAAAGGTGTTCTTCTCGACCGTCGTTTCCGGGGTGACTTCTTGGTCGGTCATCTGTCCGCTTCCGGTGGTGGTAGCTGCTGGTCCCTGATTCATGGTGTCAGAACTTCCGTTCGTAGTGATTGCGCAGCCAGATCGCAAAGGAGTTCATTGCCAGCAACACTGCGAGCATCACGATCACGCCGGCCGCCGCCAGGATATGGAAATCCTCCTGCGGCCGCTGAATGTAGTTGTAGATCAGCACCGGCATCGCGGTGTACCCACCCTGGAACAACTGCGGGTTGAACGTGACGAACGTTGTCGCTCCGACCAGTAGCAGGGGCGCCGCCTCGCCGATCGCCCGTGCCACCGCGAGGATGACCCCGGTGGTGATGCCGGGAATGGCGGTCTGGAGCACCTGCTTACGCACCGTCTGCCACTGAGTGGCACCCAAGCCCAGCGAAGCTTCGCGAATTGACGAAGGCACCGCCTTGATGGCCTCGCGAGCCGTGATGATCACCGTGGGAAGCACCAGCATGGCCAGCGTGAGCGAACCCGCTGCTGCGACAAAACCCATGCTGAGCGGCCCCCGCACGATGAACGCCATGCCGAGGATGCCGAATACGATGGACGGCACGCCGGCCAGGTTCTGGATGTTCAGTTCGATCATCCGGTTGAACCACTTCGTCTTGTCAGCGTATTCCTCGAGGTACACCGCCGCCGCGACACCGACCGGCACGATAAGAACCATCACGCCGAGGATGATGTAAATGGTGCCCAGGATCGCCGGTCGGTAACCGGCGGTGTCGACATTGATCGTCGACGGGCCGTTGAGGAAGAGGTTCAGGTCGAGCCGCGGCCAACCTTTGATCGCGGCCCACAGGATCATGCCGAGCAGCATGGTGACGGCGGTCACGATGGCGAGCAGCATCAGGGCCAGGAAAATCTGGTTCTTGACCTTGCCCATCGGAGATTTGCTCTTCAGCGAACCCTCCACCACCGCACGCGCCCCGGCAGCAGCCAGTCGTGTCCGTTCGGTGCGTGGCACGGTCTTCTCAGTAGTCACTACTCGTATTCCTCCCGGAAGCGGCGGACCATGCGGATCGCGAACATGTTCATGGCCAGTGTCATGACGAACAGCAGCGCACCCACGGCGAAGATCGACTCGTAGACAATGCTGCCGGTGGAGATGTCGCCGGTGGCGGTGGACCCGATGAACGCGGTCATCGTCTGCACCGATCCGGTGAAGGTGAAGCCTAATAGCGGTGTCTGGCCGGCCACGATCAACACAACCATGGTTTCGCCGATCGCACGCGAGGTGGCGAGCACAATCGCGGCGATGATGCCGGAGATCGCACCCGGGAAGATGACCCGAAGCGAGACCTGCATCTTGTTGGCGCCCAACCCGTATGCGCCTTCGCGGAGACCGGCCGGTACGGACCGCATCGCGTCATCGGATACTGACGTGATCAGCGGCACGATCATGATCCCGACCATGATGCCGGCGACACCGACCGAGAACGCCTGCCACTGCAGAAACGGCAGGAGATCCTCGAGGAACGGTCGCATGAAAAGCAAGCCGAACATGCCGATCGCCACGGTCGGAATGCCTTCCAGGACTTCCAGGACCGGCTTCACCACCTTGCGCACCCCTGTCGACGCGTACTCGGACAGGTAGATCGCGGCGAGTAGGCCGATCGGAACGCCGATCAGCAGGGCCCAGAACACAACGGTCAACGTGCCGACGACGATTGGCAGCACACCGAAAGACGGAATGGCGAACGCTGGCCGCCACGACGTGCCGGTGAAGAACTCGGTGATCGAGACGTGGCTGAAGAAGCTGAGGGTCGGGAAAAGGAGGGCCACGACGATCGCCGTGGTGATCGCGACTGACAGGGCCGCGCAGAATGCGAACGCGGCCTTGATGGCCTTCTCCCCATTGCGGGGGCTGGACGCCGCCAGCGACACCTCACTCGGAGGTGCGCTGGCGGCGTCGTCCTTGATCGTCACGTGAAATTCGCTGCTTCCGTGGTCACTTGGCCTCGAGCTCGGCGATCTTGGCGCGTGCCTCTTCCTTCTGCTCGTTGGTGAGCGGAATGTAGGAGGCCGCCTCGGCCGCCGCATCGGAGTTCTCGATGTAGAAGTTCATGAACTCGAGAACCTCGGGCCGGTTCAACGACTGGTCCTTGGCGTAGACGTACAGTTCGCGGCCCAGCGGGGTGTACTCGCCGGCCTGCACGTTCTCCAGGGTCGGCGCCACACAGCCCTGTCCGTTGTCGATCTCGACCGCTTTGACCGCGTCGCCGACCTGCTCGGTGAACGAGTACGGAATGAAGCCGACGCCGCCGACTGCACCGGAGACGCCGGTCACCGCCGCGTTGTCGTCCTCACCGATGTCGGTGTAGTTCTCGCGGATCTTGCCCTCTTCACCGTTGATCGCTTCGGTGAAGTAGTCGAACGTCCCCGAGTCGACACCCGGCCCGAACGGCTGCATCGGGGTGCCGGCGAACTCCGCGGGGATATCGAGGCCCTCGACATCGCCCCAGGTGTTGACGGTCGAACCGCGGTCCCAGATCTGCCGGACCTGATCGACCGTCATGCAGGTCACCGGGTTCTCCGGATTGACGACCACCGACAGCGCGTCGTTGGCCACCGTGACGCTGTCGAAGGAGATTCCGGCTGCCTCACACCGTGCGGCCTCGTCCTCTTTGATCGGGCGGGACGCGTCGCTCAGATCGGTTTCGCCGTTGCAGAACTTCTCGAAGCCGCCGCCGGTGCCCGACGTGCCGACCGTCACCTGCACACCGGGGTGCTCCTGCTGGAAGAGCTCCGCGATCGTCTCCGAGAGTGGCGCAACCGTGCTCGAGCCGTCGACGCGGATGTTGCCCGACAGGGAGCCCTCGCCGCCTTCGCCGCCGCCTGCACTGTCACCGCTCCCGCCGCAGCCCGCGACAAAGACGGAAGCCGTCGCGGCCAGTACGGCCGCTGGTAGCCAGTTGCGCATTGTTCTCCGATCACTGTTGATGCGGGCGCGCACCTGCGAGCCCGGTGTCGTACTGAGTACTCGCAAAACGTAGGAAAGACACGCGTCCATCCGGGACACGGAAGGTGAACGGAAGGTGAACGACGCAGACATATGTTGCTCAGGTGGGGCTGCCTAGCTCTTGACGGCAACCCCGAGCTCGGCAAGAAGGCCCTGGACCCGGCGTTCGATCTCGTCCCGAATGGGGCGCACGCTGTCCACGGACAAGTCGGCCGGGTCATCGAGAAGCCAATCTTCATAACGACGTCCCGGAATGATGGGGCAAGCATCTCCGCATCCCATGGTGATGATCACATCGGCGGCCCGGACGATCTCATCGGTCCACGGTTTCGGATACTCGCCGGCGATGTCGATTCCGATCTCTGCCATCGCTTGCACCGCCGCCGGGTTCACCTCGTGGCCCGGCTCCGATCCGCCTGACCATGCCACCGCCTCCTCGCCGGCGAGGTGAGTGAAGAACCCCATGGCCATCTGCGAACGTCCCGCGTTGTGGGTGCAGAGGAACAGGACGACCGGCTTGCCGTCGTCCTGCTTGCCCTCCACCTTGGCCAGCGCCCGCAGGCGTTGCCGCGCAAAACGTTCCGCCAACAGCGGCAGGTAATTCGGGACGGTGGCCCTACTGGCGAATTGATCGTAGGACGAGGCCAGGAACCGCTCGAGGGTCTCGACGCCGAACATCGTGCCGAACTCTGTCTGCAGCCGGCTAGCCGCGGTTCTCAGGCCGAGCTGCTGGTCGATGCTCAAGTCGTGGCGAATGGGCTGGACGGTGTTCTCGATCATTGATCTGCTCCGTTGCTAGGTGGGCCTACCATGGAAACGAGCCGGTCGATGCGCTGGGTGAGCACGTCGATCGTGTGGTCGAATACGTGTGGCTCAGGTGTCCGGGTCGGGTCGGGAATCGACCAATGGATGCGGGGCAGGTCCGTGGGCAACTCCTCGTGAGCGTTGTCACAGACCGCGATGATGAGGTCGCCTGGCTCCCGGACATCGTCGAGGTGTTGCGGCGCTCTTGCGTGCAGCGGCAACCCACCCCGCCGGGCCGCCGCGGACGCGGCGTGGGTACCTGCCGAGGTTGCAACCAGGGGTCTGCGGTGTCGGTGCCATACGGCTGCGGCCAACTGGCTGCGCGGTGAGTTCTGCGTACACACGAAGACCACCCGGCGCGCGTTGTGGACCGGAGACGGCTCCAGTGCTTCGTGTGCTATCGACAGATAGGTGCGGCGACGATCGCCCTCCGACCGAGACCGGCGCACAACCCCGCCGTCTCGAGCACTCCCAGGTGGTGAGCAAGGAGGTTGGAGGGCATCCCCAGCAGGACTCGCAGCTCCGATGGTGATGTGTCACTCAGCAGCAGACGGTCGACGATGGCGAGCCGGCCCGGATCGGCGAGCGCGGCATGGACGGAGGCCTGCCGATGAGTCTCACCTGGAGCTAGCGGGCATTCAATTCGCCGTCTGCGGCGGGCAGTTCACCGGTGACCTGGAAGATCATCCGGCGAGCCACTTCGACCGCATGATCGGCGAAGCGTTCGTAATACCGGCCCAGCAGTGTGATATCCACCGCAGCCGCGACGCCATGCTTCCACTCACGGTCCATCAACACAGTGAACAGGTGGCGGTGCAGATCATCCATCGCGTCGTCTTCTTCGCGGATCCGGGCGGCCTTCTCCGGATCGCGGGTGAGCAGCACCTCCTGCGCGCCGTGACCGAGTTCGACTGCGATCCGACCCATTTCGGAGAAGTAGCCGTTGACCTCCTCGGGTAGCGCATGCTGGGGGTGGCGACGACGTGCGATCTTGGCCACGTGCAGTGCCAGCGCCCCCATCCGGTCGACATCGGCGACGATCTGGATCGAGCTGACCACGGACCGCAGGTCACCGGCCACCGGAGCTTGCAGCGCGAGAAGAATGAATGCGCTCTCTTCCGCGCGCGCGTTCCATTCTGCAATCATCTCGTGATCGGTGATGACCTGCTCGGCCAGCGCAAGATCCGCCTGGAGTAGGGACTGGGTGGCCCGCTCCATCGCCACCCCCGCCATCCCGCACATCTCGCCGAGTTGGCTGCTGAGGGCATCAAGCTGTTCGTGGTACGCGGTTCGCATGGCGCAAGCCTACGGGCTGACCTGCCCGATCGTCACGAACCGGCCGGTGAACGAAAGGTGAATGCCACCTGCCCGAACGGCGCTACTCGCAGGTGGTGTCCGCGGCGTTGGTGACCGACAGGTCCTCAGGGAGTTCTGAGGTCGTCTCGCCGGTGCCGCGGACGACGTGAACCTGGACCGACGATCCGCTGGGCGCGGGGGCGTCCACCGACTGGAAGTCGCTGCCGAGAACCACCTGGACCACATCGGCCATCCCGGTGACACGCTCGATGGTCGGGTTGGCGAACGACGAGGCGACGGTCGCGGCGGCTTCTTCGTTGCCCGAGGAGAAGAACACTGTCGTCTGAGACAGCGGGCCCGGGTAGTCGTCGGGCGTGGTGACGTTGAAGCCGTGCACCTGCAACGCGTCGGCGGCCGTGGCTGCGAGCCCGCTTTCCGCCGTCGCGTTCGAGACCTGCACCGTGACGGCCTCGGGGTCGGTGGCCACGGCGGTCACGAACTCACCCTCGCCGGAGGGGTCACCGGTGTGCGGGACAGCCTCACCCGCCGCCGAGTTGATCAGCGACTCCGGCGTGCCGGGCACCGGTGTGTTGTCGGCGTTGCGCTCCTCGGGAAGCGGATCGTCGTTGATGATCGCGCTGAACAGGGCGCGCATGTCATCGGTACGGGGCACCTCGTTGCCCCACTCGTCGGCATAGCCGACGGTGGGCACGGTGACGAACGTGATGCGGCCCGCGGAGACGCCCTGCACGGACTGGCCGAGATCGACGAGGTCTTTGGTGTCCAGGTTGTCGACGTAGCTGTCGCCGATGAACATGTTGACGACGTTGTTGAGTTTCGAGAGCGAGAAGAACGTCTCCTTCGAGATCAGCGAACGCAGCAGCGACGACAGGAACAGCTGCTGTCGCTTGATCCGTCCGTAGTCGCCGTTGTTCTCGGTGGTCACCTGGCGCGCGCGAACGTAGTTCAGTGCGGTGTGGCCGTCGACCATCTGGCGGCCGGCGACGGGCAGTACCGTGCCGAGTTCGTAGTCCTCCAACGGCGCGGTGCTGCACACCTCGACCCCGCCGAGGGCGTCGACCATCTTGGAGAATCCGGCGAAATCGACTGCCATGAAACGGTTCACGTGCAGACCCGACATCTTCTGGATCACCTTGACCAGACACTTGGGTCCCCCGACGGCGAACGCCGAGTTCAGCTTGTACTCGGTGTAGACCGTCTCCATGCCGTACATCGGCGATTCTTCGTCGGTGATCGGGCCGTACTCGCGGGTCTGGGGATCCCACGGCTCGCATTCCATCGGGTCGATCTCGAGGTCCCGCGGGAACGACACGGCCACAACACGTTCCCGGTTGGCGGGGATGTTGACCAGCATGATGGTGTCCGACCGGGAGCCGGCCGCGTCCTCGGTGGTTCCGGCGCCCATCTCGAGGTTTTCACCGAACCGACTGTCGACACCGACGATGAGGAAGTTCTCGTCGCCGAACTGCGCATTGGGGTCGACGATGTCGCGGGAGTCCGGGTCCAGTGCCGAGACCCGGTTGAGCGAGTTGTTCTTCGACGACTGCCACTGCCAGGCGCCGCCGGTCAGCACCAGCGCGAGCGCCGCGACCAGCGCCGCCGCGACCCGCCCCACGAGCACTGCGCGGTGGTGGTCGGGTTTCGGGGGATCGCGGCGAACCGGAACGCGCGGTCCGGTCAGGTCCGGGAGTTCGGACGTGGGCAGCACCGTGACGGGCAGCACGGTGGTGTCGAAATCGTCCAGCTCGGGATACGGCTCGGCGTCGGGCACCGGTTCCGCGCGGTGCCGCTTCGGCTCCGACACCGGGGCGCCACCGTTGATCTTGGCAATCAGGTCGGCGACGGTGACGGGTTCGGGCGGGGGGCCCTCGTCGAGCCGGCGGGACTCGGTTGCCCGTTCCCACGGCGCGCCGCCTGGCGTCGGCCGTCGCGATCGGGTAAGCCGGTCAGCATCGGTTGTGTCGCCGGTCCTGTCGCCGCCGCCGGGGAGGGGACGGCCAGGAGTGGCGTTACCGCCGTCACTCATGTTCGTACCGGCCTTCCAGCTCCCTACGGCTCCCCACGGCGTTCGGGCGTCGTCGCGCACCGCCGCCCAGGCGAGGACTGCCTGCTATCTGTCTAGAGCACTTACCCCGGCTCCGCCACCGAGCAGAGTAGTCGGAGTCCCATCGTACTGAGACAACCTGAGAGACAGCTAGTCAAACTAAGGTGTCAGTCCTGTCTCGATCTGTCCAGCTCAGCCGCCTGAGTTCATCACATCGGCCCCGGCGGGGACCATGCAGTCGTCGGGGTCGTCGAGCCAGCCTTCGGGTAGCGTCACCGACGCCGGCGAGCCCTGGCGCCCGCGCGGACCGCCGGCCGCGGGCGGAAACGGTACCTCCGGGTCCAGCTGCTCCAGCAGGTCATCGAGCTCTGAAATCGTCTTGACCAGCGCCAATGACCGCCGAAGGTCGGCTCCTGCGGGGAATCCGTGCAGGTACCACGCCACGTGCTTGCGGATGTCCCGCATTCCCTTGTCCTCTCCGAAATGTGCAACAAGGAGCTCGCCGTGCCGACGGATGATCTGCGCGACCTCGCCGAGCGTGGGCGGGGTCGCCGGGGACGTTCCGGTGAAAGCTGCCGAGAGCTCGGCGAACAACCATGGCCGTCCCAGGCAGCCGCGGCCGATCACCACACCGTCGCAACCCGTCGCGGCCATCATTGCCAGGGCGTCTCGGGCGTCGAAGATATCACCGTTTCCCAGCACCGGAACATCGGTGACGTGGGCCTTCAACGCGGCGATCTGTGTCCAGTCGGCGGTGCCGGAGTAGCGCTGCGCTGCGGTGCGGGCGTGGAGGGCAATCGCCGCCGCTCCCTCCTGGGCCGCGATCGCCCCGGCGTCGAGATGGGTGTGATGGTCGTCGTCGATGCCGATCCGGAACTTCACGGTGACCGGAATGTCGGTGCCCTCGGTCGCTTTGACGGCGGCTGCGACTATCTGGCCGAACAGCCGCCGCTTGAACGGCAGTGCGGCGCCGCCGCCGCGGCGGGTGACCTTCGGCACGGGGCAGCCGAAGTTCATGTCGATGTGGTCGGCCAGCCCCTCGTCAGCGATCATCTTCGCCGCCGCGAAGGTGTTCTCCGGGTCGACGGTGTAGAGCTGCAGTGACCGCGGCGACTCGTCGGGCTCGAACGTGGTCATGTGCATCGTGACCGGGTGCCGTTCGGCCAGGGCGCGGGCGGTCACCATTTCGCAGACGTACAGTCCGCTCACTGTGCCGGCGCGAGCCAGCTCCAGCTCACGGCACAACGTCCGGAAAGCGACGTTGGTCACCCCGGCCATCGGGGCGAGGACGACCGGGCTACGCAGCGCGATCGGCCCGATCTTCACCTCGGGGGTAGGAGCGGAGCGACTCGGGGGACGCTGAAGCGCGGATCGGGCCGGCCGGTGGTCGGTGGTGGCGGTCAACTGCCTGTCGAGGTTCCGACCAGCTGAGCTTTCGCGGCCTTCTTCTCGGCCATCTGAGCCAGCCGCTCCTCGCGACGCTGCTTGGCGATCTCGAACTTGTCGACCGACTCCTGCAGCTCGTCGACGAGGAGGCCGAGGTCGTCGCGCATCCGGGCGCTCTCGCCGTTGAAGTCCTCGCGCTCGAAGATCCGCCACTTCTTGAGCACCGGCATCACGATGTCGTCGAGGTGGATCCGCGGGTCGTAGACACCGCCGGAGGCGATGGTGACGGCCCGGCGACGGAAGTCGGGGATCGTGTAACCGGGCATCTTGAAGTTCCGCAGCACCTTGTGCAGCGACTTCATCGCCTGGTTGGGGGCGATCTCAAAGCCGGCCTCGGTCACGTCACGGTAGAAGATCATGTGCAGGTTCTCGTCGGCTGAGACCCGCTGCAACAACTGGTCGGCGATGGGCTCCTCACACGCTCTACCGGTGTTGCGGTGCGAGACGCGGGTGGCGAGCTCCTGGAACGTCACGTAGATCACCGAGTCGAACAGGCTGTCGGCGAACAGGTCGGCCTCGATCTGATCGTTCTGGCCGGGGCTGAAACCGCGGGCCATCTGCTCGATGCGCAGCTGCTCGAGTTCGACGGGGTCGACTGCACGGGTGACCACCAGGTAGTCGCGCAGCGCGATGCCGTGCCGGTTCTCCTCGGCGGTCCAGCGGTTGACCCAGAAACCCCACGGGCCGTCCATGCCGAAGTTCATCGCGATCTCGCGGTGATAGGACGGCAGGTTGTCCTCGGTGAGCAGGTTCACCAGCATCGCGACGCGGGCGACCTCGGAGAGCTGGGTCTGCTCGGGGTCCCAGTCCTGGCCACCGAGCGCGTAGTAGTTATTGCCATCGGACCACGGGATGTAGTCGTGGGGGTTCCAGTCCTTACGCATCCGCATGTGGCGGTTGACGTTCTGCTCGACGACTGGCTCGAGTTCGGTCAACAGCTGCAGGTCGGTCAGGTCTTTCGACACGACACCTCCCAGTTATCTGTACCTGATGGTTGCACTCAATATATCTGTGTAAACGGGTGACATTCAAGCCACCACGCCACGGCTCACACCCAGGTCGGCGGGCTGTTCAGGTCGCAGCCCTGCTGAGCAGTAGCTCAACACAGTGGTCGATGAACTGTTCGCGCGTCGCGGCCAACCTGTCGTCGAGGTAAGCCGTGAACAATGCACTGAGTGCCCCGATCAGGCCGGTGGCAACCATCGCCTGGACGGTGGGATCGGTGATGCGGGTCAGCTTCTGCTGCAGAAGATCGATGAAGTTGGGCATCCACTCCGCGCCCGAACGTGCCAGCACCGGTTCCACTTCCGGCGCGAGCAGCAGCACCCGCCCTCGGGCCGGATCGTCGACCATCAGCGCAACGAACTGCTCGACGGCGTCGCGGGGGCTGTCCGCTTTCAGCAGCGTGGCCATCGCGGTGTTGCACACGTCGTCGTAGACCGCACCCACGTACTCGTCGCGGTCGGTGAAGCTCTCGTAGAAGTAGCGTTCGGTCAGCCCGGCGGCGCGACATGCGGCGCGCACGGTCAGCCTCGGCCCGCCCGGACTGCCTAGCAGGCCGATGCCCGCGGTGATCAGTGCGCCGCGGCGAAGAACCTGGCGGTCCTGCAGGGGAACGCCTGACCATCGGCCGCGTCGTTGACCGGACGCCACATCACTCCTAAACTCTGCTGACAACGATTGTAGTCAAAATACTGTGGCGACGTGACACGTTCAGGGAAAGGTCACCAGTGACTCAAGATACGTCCGAGGTGTGCCCGGTGACCAGCGCATCCGATCCCGCGGCCGCGCCGATGGCAGCGGGCTGTCCGGCCGCCCCGGGAGGTTACGACGCGCCACCGTTTCCGCTCGGCCCGGACACGCTGACATGGAAGTACTTCGGTCAGTGGACCGGGATGCTGCAGGGCCCGTGGGCGGGGTCGATGCAGAACATGCATCCGCAACTCGGCGCTGCGGTGCAGCAGCACTCGATCTTCTTCCTGGAGCGGATGCCGCGGCTGTTCAGGTCGGTTTACCCGATCGGCGGCGTGGTGTTCGACGGGGACCGCGCGCCGAGGACCGGAGCGGAGGTCCGTGACTATCACATCGGGATCAAGGGCGTCGACGACCAGGGCCGCCGATACAGCGCGCTGAACCCCGAGGTCTTCTACTGGGCCCACGCGACGTTCTTCAAGTCGACGCTGCTGGCCGCGGAATGGCTCGGCGGCGGCCTGACCGAGGCGCAGAAACGGCAACTGTTCGACGAGCACGTCGCCTGGTACCGGATGTACGGGATGAGCATGCGGCCGGTCCCGAAGACCTGGGAGGACTTCCAGCAGTACTGGGATCACATGTGCCACGACGTCCTGGAGAACAACTGGGCTGCCCGGGCGGTGCTGGACCTGTCCACCATGCCGAAGCACCCATCGCTGGAATGGATGCCCGACTGGCTGTGGCGGCTGAATGTGCAAGGGATGCAACATTTCTTCAACTTCACCACCGTCGGGCTGTTCGATCCTGCGGTGCGGGAGCTGATGGGCTACAGCTGGTCTCCCCGCCAGGAGCGGCTGCACCGACTTTTCGGTCAGGCCGTGTATGTGGGCACCAGGCTGCTGCCCAAGCGGATGCTGATGCATCCCCGGAAGCGGTCGGCATGGGACCGTGCGCACGGCCGGTTGCCCGCAGATGCGCCGCTGGTGGAGACTCCTGCGCGCAATCTGCCACCGGTGGAGTACCGGGACAACCCGCACTACTACAGCCCGAAGGTCTGACTCCCGGTCTGTTCCACGGGAATCGTTGAGGCTGCGCTGGCGGCGGGCGCTACTCGCACTTCGCCGCCCTGGCTGCAGTCTTGATGCACGTGGGGCCGGTCAGGTTTGTTTCGGCGCCACAGTGGCTAGCTACAAGCCATGCAGGTCATGCAGGCGCCGGAGGTTCTTGGCGGGCGCTATGAACTGCGGGGCGTCATCGGTCGCGGTGGCATGGCCGAGGTTCGCGACGCCTGGGACATCAGGCTGAGTCGGCCGGTGGCCGTCAAACTGCTTTATCCGTCGGCGAGCACCCAGCCCGACACCAAGCGCCGGTTCGCGACCGAAGCACGCGCTGCGGCCCGGCTCAACCACCCGCACGTGGTGGCCGTGCACGACTCCGGCGTTCACCACGGCAGGCACTACATCGTGCTCGAGCGACTGCCCGGGCAGAGCCTGGCCGATGTGCTGGCCCGCGGCGGTCCGTTGCCCACCCAGCAGGTGCGCGCGATCCTGCGGGACGTGCTGTCGGCCCTCGGCGCCGCCCATGCCCGCGGAGTGCTGCACCGCGACATCAAGCCGGCCAACATTCTGTTCACCCCGTCGGGCGGGGTGAAGATCGCCGACTTCGGTGTCGCGAAGAGCGCCGATACGCCGCAGACCCTGACCAACCGGATCTTCGGGACGATGGCCTATCTGCCCGCCGACCGGATCGCCGGCCGCCCGGCGGTGGCCAGTGACGATCTGTACGCACTCGGCGTCGTCGCCTACGAGGCGCTGACGGCCTGGCGGGCCTTCCCGCAGACGAATCTGTGCGCGCTGGCGGACGCGATCTCAGCAGGGCAGGTGACGCCGCTGAGGGTCTTGCGCCCGGACGTCGACCCGGCTCTGGCGCTGACCATCGAGCGGTCGATGGCCCGCGATCCACGGTGGCGCTTCGGCACCGCCGAGCAGATGCGGGCCTGCCTGGACCCACCGGCGCCGCAGCCGCGAAGGGCCGGCGGATGGCTTGCCGGAGCAACAATTTTTGCCGTGCTCTTGATCGCCGGGTTGCTGATCGCCGTGTAACCCTGAACAGCTGATCTGACCTGCAGATATACCGCGGCTCTCCGACCGGTACCGGTCGGGTAACGATCGGCGCGCCATATTCATTTTTTTCTGTCCCGTGCTGTACTTTCCGCCGATTCCACGTATGTTGCAGTGCGTGGGCCGGCACTCCCTAGCCAACGAACGGCGCCACCCGTCTGTGTTCTTGGCCTCCGTGCTCGCTCCGGCCGCGCTGTTTTTTGTCGTCAAGGGTGACGCGAGTCAGCTCACCCGGCCCGCCACCACCACCCCCGTCGCCGAGCAGGCTCCGGAGATCGTCGAGGAGCCGGCGCCGCCGTGCTGCGTCGAGATCGTCGCCTCGCCCGTCACCGGGCCGGAGGCAGCCAGAACGATCGTCCAGGCGAGCGCGCCCAACCCGCCGGACTCGGTGGTGACTGCGGCGTCGAGATGGCGGGTCGTCAGCCCCACCCTGCCCGCGGGGATCGCGCCGGAGCGCGGCCTGCAGGTCAGGACGATCCTGACCGCTCGCAGCATCAGCGCGGTGTTCTCGGAGATCAAGCACATCGGTGGGCATCGCCAGGACGCGTTGCAATGGCATCCCAACGGGTTGGCGATCGACGTGATGATCCCGAACCCCAACTCCGCGGCGGGCATCGCACTCGGTAACGCGATCGTCTCCTACGTCTTCCAGAACGCCGGGCGGTTCGGCATCCAGGACGCGATCTGGCGGGGCGTGTACTACACGCCGGGCGGTGCGCGGCCCGGCGGCTACGGCCACTACGACCACGTCCACATCACCACGACCGGTGGCGGCTACCCGTCCGGCGACGAGCTCTACTTCCGCTGACGTGCGGCGTCGTTCCTGGTGCCCCCAGCAGGGCTCGAACCTGCGACCTGCGGATTAAAAGTCCGTAGCTCTACCAACTGAGCTATAGGGGCGTATCGGTGGATGTGAAACCGGCACTGCAAAGGATAGCGGCGGGCTGCTCGTTTGAGGATTTGGGTGTCGGTACCCTAAGCTATCGAAGCTCCCAACGACATGTTGTTGTGAGTACCCCGAAGAGATTCGGCCGGCCCCCTTCGTCTAGCGGCCTAGGACGCCGCCCTTTCAAGGCGGTAGCGCGGGTTCGAATCCCGTAGGGGGTACACGCGGCGACCGTTCCGACGGAAGCTGCACGAGTAAGGCCCTGTGGCGCAGTTGGTTAGCGCGCCGCCCTGTCACGGCGGAGGTCGCGGGTTCGAGTCCCGTCAGGGTCGCCATTACGGCGAGGCGCTTCGATCGACGAAGTGGTCGGGCCGTCCGGCCAGGTAGCTCAGTTGGTACGAGCGTCCGCCTGAAAAGCGGAAGGTCGCCGGTTCGATCCCGGCCCTGGCCACCATGATCAACTCGGGTATCCGCGCAGCCGCGTTCTGCGTCGCCGCCGCTCTCGCCATGCTGGTCGCCCCCGCCGCCGCTCTCGCCATGCTGGTCGCCCCCGCCGCTGCTCACGGCCAACCCGAGAACCCGCTGATTCCGCTGGTGGACGCCGCGGCGCAACGACTCGAGGTCGCCGAACCGGTGGCCGCATCCAAACTGTTGACCGGCGGGCTCATCGAGGACCCCGCCCGCGAACAGCAGGTCCTCGATGCCGTGGCCGCCGACGCGACCGACCGCCAGATCGATCCGGCGTACGTGACGTCGGCCTTCCGTGACCAGATCGATGCGACCGTGGCCATCGAGTACACCCGACTCGCGCAATGGAAGTTCGATCCCGCGTCGGCACCCGTGCAGGCTCCCGACCTGGCGACCTCGCGCGCCACCATCGACGGGCTCAACCGGACGATGGTCACCGAGATGGCAGACGAGTGGACGGTGCTGCACTCGCCGACGTGTCCGGCCGATCTCGACGCGGCGAAAGCGGTGGTGACCGAGACCCGGTCGCTGGATCCGCTCTACCGGCAGGCCGTCGACTTCGCCACCCGCCACTACTGCCGCTGAGCGTGAAATCATGTCGGTGACATGAAACCCGCGGACACGACCGGCATCGGCGGCGACGTTGGCAGAAGCGATTTCCGGCAGCGGCTGCTCGATGCGCTGGAGGCCTCGATCGCCGAGGTCGGCTACGCCAAGACGACGGTGGCCGACGTCGTCCGCCGGGCGAGGACCTCCCGGCGCACGTTCTACGAGCACTTCGGCAGCAGGGAAGCCTGTTTCGTCGCGTTGCTGTCCGATGCCAACGTCGATCAGGTCAGACAGATCTCGGACGCGGTCGACCCCAGCGCGCCCTGGCAGAAGCAGGTGCGCCAGGCCATCGAGGCGTGGATCTCCTCGGGGGAGGAGCGGTCGGCGCTGATGCTGAGCTGGATACGCGACGTGCCGGCGCTGGGCGCCGCGGCGCGGGGTCTGCAGCGCGACGCGATGGAGAGCTTCATCGACATGGTCGGCGCTCTGGGCGACACCGACGAGTTCCGGGCGGCGGGCGTGGGCCCGGTATCGCGCCGGCGGATCATCATGCTGCTCGGCGGCCTGCGGGAACTGACGGCGATCACCGTGGAGGAAGGCGGCCGGATGGGCGACGTCACCGACGAAGCGGTCGACGCGTCGATCTCCCTGCTGAGCCCCAACCGCTCCTGATCCCGCACCGGGAGCGGTACTTTACGGGCATGGTCCGCCCTGCCCAGACTGCGCGCAGCGAGCGCACCCGGGAAGCGCTCAGGCGGGCGGCGGTGGTGAGATTCCTGGCCCAGGGAGTCGAGGACACCTCGGCCGAACAGATCGCCGCCGACGCCGGGGTCTCGCTGCGGACCTTCTACCGCCACTTCGCGTCCAAGCATGATCTGTTGTTCGCCGACTACGACGCCGGACTGCACTGGTTCCGCGCGGCATTGGCAGCGCGCTCACCGGACGAGTCGATCATCGAGTCGGTGCAATCGGCGATCATGGCGTCGCCGTACGACGACTGGGCCGTCACCAAGATCGCCTCGATGCGCGCCCAGGAGCTGGATCCGGGCCGGATCGTGCGCCACCTGCGGCAGGTCGAGGCGGATTTCGCCGAGGCCGTCGAGGCGCACGTGGCCGGCGCCGACCCACCCGCGCCGGGGACGGACGAGCGGATGCGGGTCACCGTCACCGCACGGTGCATCGCGGCCGCGGTGTTCGGAGCGATGGAGGTGTGGATGCTCGGCGAGGACCGTTCGCTACCCGAGTTGGACCGGTTGTGCCGACATGCGCTGCACCTGCTGCGGACGGGTATCGACGACCGGATCTGACCGCCGGAACGGTATTCCAGCAGGCGCCTAGTCGGAATTTTGCGCCTGAAATACAGTTCCGGCGGGGAAAAGTTTCGTCAATATTGACAAAACCTGAGATTCCGTGTCAGCCTCGGGCGATGACGGACTTCGATGCCATCGTCGTGGGCGCCGGGCACAACGGGCTCACCGCCGCTGCCCTGATGCAGCAGGCGGGGCTGCGGACC
Source organism: Mycobacterium sp. (assembly GCF_049683355.1). Taxonomy (GTDB): domain Bacteria; phylum Actinomycetota; class Actinomycetes; order Mycobacteriales; family Mycobacteriaceae; genus Mycobacterium. The sequence goes on along the minus strand of NZ_JBAUJB010000303.1, from coordinate 2,164 downwards.
CTGTGTCTGGACGCCAAGCTCTACCCGGGCGGAATGGCCTCCACCGTCGAGCTCTTCGACGGCTTCCGGTTCGAGATCGCCGGCTCGGTGCAGGTGCCGACGTCCGCGGTCGTCCAGCGCGGCGCTCGGGTTGGACGAGCTGCCCACGGTCGACCTCGAGGTGATGTCGGTGCAGTTGCGCGGTGTCGGCGACGACCCCGTCATCTACTACACCGACCCGATGAAGCTGCTGACACACCTCAACGAGGTGCACGGCGCCGAAGCCGTCAACGGTATGGCAGGCCTGATGGCCTGGTGCCAGGCTCCGACGAGGGCGCTCGGCCGGTTCGACGCGGCACAGCCGCCGAAAACCCTGGACGAGATGTATGCCTGTGCGACAAACGAATTCGAACGGCAGGCGATCAACGACATCCTGTTCGGCTCGGTCAGCGACGTACTCGACCGGTACCTCCCGGACCGGGAGAAGCACGGCGCGCTGCGCGGAATGCTGGCCTTCCTGGCCGTCAACACCACCTACCGGGGTCCCGCCACCCCGGGCAGCGCAGCCGCACTGGCCTTCGGACTGGCGGTGCCCGACGAGAACGCCACGCTGATCAAGAAGTTCCGTGGCGGCATGGGGGCGGTGACCGAACACCTGCTGCAAATGTCCACCGCCGCAGGCGGTCAGCTACGCCTGCGCAGCAAGGTCGACGAGATCCTGGTCAGCGACGGGCGTGTCTGCGGCGTCCGGCTGGACGACGGTGAGCGCTGCGGTGGTCGTCTCCGCTGTCGCACCGGATCTCACCGTCAACGGCCTGGTCGACCCCGCCGCGATGCCGGCCGCCATCCGGGAACGGTTCTCGCACATCGATCATCGGGGAAGCTACCTGCAGATGCACTTCGCGCTGGACGGACCGCCGACGTTCGCCGAGCCCTACGAGGTGCTCAACGATCCCGACTGCCAGTCGGCCATTGGGATATTCAGCACGCCCGAAGAGTTGCAGCGGCAGTGGGAGGATTCGGGGCGCGGGATCGTTCCCGCCGACCCCGCGATCGCACTGCAGATACCGTCGGCCAACGATCCCGGCCTGGCGCCGCCCGGCAAGCACGCGGCCTCGGCGTTCTCGCTGTGGTTCCCGATCGAGCAGAGCGAATCGAGCTACGGGGACATGAAGGCCGAGATGGGTCGCCGGGTGATCGAGAAGATCACCCGGCTGGCACCGGACTTCGAGAGCCTGATCACGCGCCACACCACATTCACCCCCAAACACATGGGCACGATGTTCGGTGCCCGGGGTGGCGACTACTGCCACGGCCTGATTCGTCCCGAGCAGATGGGCCCCAACCGTCCCGGGGCGAAAGGGTATGTGGACCAACCGATTCACTCGACGGACTGTACCTGGCCAGCGCGGGATGTCATGGCGGCCCCGGTATCACGTTCATTCCCGGCTACAACCCCGCCCAACAGGTACTCGCAGACCGCGGTTGACGATCAGGTCGCCGGCCCGCCGGGGGTGGCACCACCTTCGTCGGACCAGTCGGCCCCCTCCTGCGCCCCTTTCGACGGATCGCTGAGCACATCATTGTCGGCTTCGTCCGAGCCGGCGTCGGATTCGGTGGTCTTCGGCTTGTCTTTCGTCACCAGGCAGTACTACCCGCTGCACTGCCGGTTGACTCAGCCCCGCGCCCGCAGTCGCCCCAATTCGTTCCTGACGGCCTCCTGCGTGGTCTATCGTTCGCGCCATGGCAACCAAGGACTCCCGCGAAGTCGTGATCGAAGCAACTCCCGAGCAGATCCTCGACGTGATCGCCGACGTCGAAGCGACACCGAGCTGGTCGCCGCAGTACCAGAAGGCGGAGATCCTGGAGAGCTACGACAACGGCAGGCCCAAGCGGGTCAAGATGACGGTCAAGGCGGCCGGCCTGACCGACGAGCAGGTCATCGAATACACCTGGGGGGACAGTGAGGTCAGCTGGACGCTGGTCTCCGCCGGCCAGCTCAAGGCCCAGGACGCCGGCTACACGCTGACCCCTGAGGGCGACAAGACCCGGGTGCGTTTCGACATCGCGATCGATCTGTCGGTGCCGATGCCCGGCTTCATCCTCAAGCGCACGATGAAGGGCGGCGTCGAGACCGCCACCGAGGGTCTGCGCAAGCAGGTGCTCAAGGTCATCAAGGGGTGAG
>NZ_JBAUJB010000302.1:0-7805 GCF_049683355.1 Mycobacterium sp. | reverse complement strand
CGGGACCGGCGTCGCCTCCAACGCGGGGCAGCCGTAGCGCGACGCCAGCGCGGTCGCCAGGTCGCCGCCGGCCTGGCGCCAGCCGACCACCGCGTCGACCCTGTTGTTGACCAGTGCGTCGCCGTAGAGCACCACCGGATCCAGGGCGGAGACCGAAGCCGCGATGCCGACGTTGCGCAGCTGGTCGGCGGCGGTGTTGGCGACGGCGATCGACGTCGGGTCGTTGTCGGAGACACCGAGCACCAACGTGAGCGGCTCGCCGTCCTTGGCGAGGTGCCCCCGGTTGCTTTCGGGCAGGGTCGGGGTGGGCGGGGCCGGGCTGGTCGTCGAAACCGGATCGATTTGGTAGCCGGCCTCGGCGAGCAGCGTCATCGCCCCCTCCCGCGTCATCGCCGCCGGTGCCGTGGGGACATACCCGGGGTCCGACGGCGAGCGGACCTGAGCCTGCGCCAGCGTGACCGAGTTGTCGTCGCCGGCGCCGACCGCGGCCAGCAAGTCGACGTCGAGCAGGCCGAGAACGGCCTGGCGGACCCGGGCGTCGGCGAGATCGGGATCCTGCGCGCGCAACGTGAGCTGCAGAACGCGCGGGGTGACGATCCGTGCCGTCCGCACATCGGGGATCGCCGACAGCTGGGCGAAAGCCACTGCGCCGCCGTGCACCTGGGCGACCTGGGTGTCGCCGTTGCGGATCGAATCGGCCAGCGCGGCGGGCGCCCCGCCGCGACGGAACAGGATCAGGTCGGGTGCGGCGGGCTGTCCCCAGTAGCGGTCGTTACGGGCCAGCAGGATCTCGTCGCGTTGCGGATCGATGGTGTCCACCCGGAACTGGCCCCCGGTGACCGGCATCGCCTGGGTCAGTCCGGACGCGAAACCGCCGGGCACGTCCTTGACGATGTGGGCGGGCAGGATGTTGTTGAACAACTCCCGCCAGGCGGGGTAGGGCTGCGAGAACGTCACCACCGCGGTCTTGCCGCCGTCCAGCGACTGCACGCCGGTGATCAGGTCGTAGCCGGCGGGATCCACGGTCCCGGGCTGACCGACCATCTGGCGCCACAGATACCAGAAGTCGTCCGCGCCGATCGGCGCGTTGTCGGTCCACTGCGCTTCGGGACGGATCCGGTAGGTCACCGTGAACGGATCTTCACCGGTGATCTCCGCCGACTCCAGCAGCGAGGTGTCCAGTTCCCAGCGCGAGCCGGTCGGCGTGCGGGCGTCCGGGATCGGCCGGAACGAACTCGGCAGGACCAGCGAACTGATCGCCGCGTTCACCGGGGATTGGTCAGACAGCAGGTGCGGGTTGAACCCGGGGCCGATCGAGTCGATCGCCATGATGATCTGCGTCGCCTTCATCGGCGGCGGCGGCGTCACCTCGGCGGTGTCGGTGCTCTGCGGCGCCGGCGGCGGGCTGACCGTACAACCGGTGAACAGGGCCAGCGTCATGGGAAGCGCCGCCAGTGCCGACCAACGGACGGCGCTGACGCGTCGTGGAGTCGTCGGCACGTCCTACAGGGTATCCATCGGTCAGTTGCGGGCTTTGGCGCGTGAACGGGCACGCCCCCGGGTGGTCGCGTCGAGTTCGGCTTTGCGCACCCGGACGATCTCGGGCGTCACCTCGACGCATTCGTCCTCGGCGCAGAACTCCATCGCCTGTTCGAGCCCCAGCTCGAGGGGCCGGGCCAGCGTCTCCATCACATCGGCGGTGGAGGACCGCATGTTGGTGAGCTTCTTCTCACGGGTGACGTTGACGTCGAGATCCTCGGCCCGCGGGTTGATCCCGACGACCTGACCCTCATATGTGTCGTCGCCGGGTTCGACGAAGAACTGGCCACGGTCGGACAGCTGGATCATCGCGAACGGCGTCACCGAACCGGACCGGTCGGAGACCAGCGAGCCGGTGTGGCGGGCCCGGATCTCCCCGGCCCACGGCCGGTAGCCGTCGAAGACCGCGTTGGCGATGCCGGTGCCGCGGGTCAGGGTGAGAAAGTCCGTCCGGAACCCGATCAGTCCGCGGCTGGGCACGATGAAGTCCATCCGCACCCATCCGGCGGCGTGGTTCGTCATCTCCTCCATCCGGCCCTTGCGGGCGGCCATCAGCTGGGTGATGGCGCCGACGAACTCCTCGGGGCAGTCGATGGTCATGGCCTCGAACGGCTCGTGCAGCTTGCCGTCGATGGTCCTGGTGACCACCTGCGGCTTGCCCACGGTGAGCTCGAAGCCCTCGCGGCGCATCTGCTCGACGAGCACGGCCAACGCCAGCTCGCCGCGGCCCTGCACCTCCCAGGCGTCCGGACGGCCGATGTCGACGACCTTGATCGACACGTTGCCGACCAGTTCCTGATCGAGGCGGCTCTTGACCATCCGGGCGGTGAGCTTGTGCCCGGAGACCTTCCCGGCGAGCGGCGAGGTGTTGGTGCCGATGGTCACCGAGATCGCCGGTTCGTCGACGGTGATGCGGGGCAACGCGTGCGCATGGTCGACGTCAGCGAGGGTGTCGCCGATCATGATCTCGGGCATCCCGGCCACTGCGACGATGTCGCCCGCGACGGCCTCGGCGGTGCTGGTCCGTTCCACACCCTCGGTCGCCAGCAACTCGGTGATCTTGGCGTTCGTGATGACCGGGTGACCGTCCATCTCGCGCATCCACGCCACCTGCTGGCCCTTGCGGATCCGGCCCTTGTAGATGCGGATCAGCGCGAGCCTGCCGAGGAACGCCGAGGCGTCGAGGTTGGTCACCAGCGCCTGCAGCGGGGCCTCCGGGTCACCCTGCGGCGGCGGGATATGCTCGAGCAGCACGTCGAAGAGCGGGTCGAGGTTCTCACCGTCGGGGTTCTCCCCGTTGGCAGGCTCGGTCGTGCTGGCGATGCCAGCCCGTCCCGACGCGTACAGCGTGGGCAGCCCCAGCGCCTCCTCGGCGGCCTTCTGGGCCTCCTCGTCGAGATCGGAGGCGACGTCGAGCAACAGGTCGTGACTGTCGGAGACCACCTCGGCGATCCGGGCGTCCGGCCGGTCGGTCTTGTTGACCACCAGGATCACCGGCAGGTGCGCGGACAGCGCCTTGCGCAGCACGAACCGGGTCTGGGGCAGTGGGCCCTCCGACGCGTCGACCAGCAGCAGCACGCCGTCGACCATCGACAGGCCGCGCTCCACCTCACCGCCGAAGTCCGCGTGCCCCGGGGTGTCGATGACGTTGATCACCGTCATCCCGCCGTCGGGGTGGTGCCGGTGGACGGCGGTGTTCTTCGCCAAGATGGTGATGCCCTTTTCCTTCTCCAGGTCACCGGAGTCCATCAGCCGCTCGATGGCGTCGTCACCGCGGTGACTCAGCGCCCCAGACTGGCGCAGCATCGCATCGACCAGGGTTGTCTTGCCGTGGTCGACGTGGGCCACAATGGCGACGTTGCGGAAATCGGGGCGTGCATTCACGTCGGTGATTGTCGCAGTGCAGCGCACTGAACACGAAAACGAGAGAGACAGCTCACTTGAAGCCCGGCCAACTCGCCGATCTGAAACCCAAGAAGAAGTGTTGCCGCAGCAAGCCGCGCTGCAAGCGCTGCCCGGTGGTCGTGCAGAAAGTCCACAAGGCCGAACTCAACGGAATTCGCGGCAAGGAGCTGGCCAAGGTCTTCAAACGGGCCCGCCGATCCTGAGCCGCACCTGAGTCGCAAATCGCCCGTTGGAGCGGCACCGTCGGTTGCGGGAAGGTAGGGTCTGATCCGCGCCGACGCGGCCCTCGACACCGAAACCGCCCAGATACGTAACTGACGATGACGACGATGACGACCACGAGGAGGCGGTAATCGTGCCGACCCCACCCGAGCAGAGGAGCGCGGACGGCAGGCGGCAGAATCCCCTGGCCAACGCCTGGCGGGGCCTGGAACCGGCGGTGTTCATCCCCGCCTCGATCATCATCGTCGGGCTCATCGTTTTTGCGGTCGCCTATTCGTCGTCGGCCGAGGACGCATTCACCAACCTCAACGGCTGGATCACCGATGGCGTCGGATGGTGGTATGTGCTGGTCACCACGGGCTTCGTGGCGTTCGCGATCTACTGCGGCGCCTCCCGCATCGGCACCATCCGGCTGGGTGCGGACGACGAGAGACCCGAGTTCAGCTTCATGGCGTGGCTGGCGATGCTGTTCAGCGCCGGCATGGGCATCGGCCTGGTGTTCTACAGCGTGGCCGAGCCGCTGACCCACTACGTGAGCCCGCCGGAGTCGCGCGGGATCGCCGGCGAGACCGAGCCCGCGGCCAACCAGGCCATGGCGCTGACGCTGTTCCACTGGGCCCTGCACCCGTGGGCGATCTACGTCGTCGTCGGTCTGGGCATGTCCTACATGACCTACCGGCGGGGCCGGCCGCTGTCGGTGCGCTGGCTTCTCGAGCCGCTGCTGGGGCGCGAGCGCGTCGAAGGCCCGATCGGTCACGCGGTCGACATCACCGCTGTCGTCGGCACCCTGTTCGGCGTGGCGACCTCGCTCGGTTTCGGGATCACCCAGATCGCGGCCGGCCTGGAGTACCTGGGCTGGATCCAGATCAACAACTGGTGGACGGTCGGGATGATCGCGGTGATCACGCTGATCGCGACGATCTCGGTGGTCACCGGCGTCAGCAAGGGCCTGAAGTGGCTGTCGAACATCAACATGGTGATGGCCGCCGCGTTGGCACTGTTCGTCATGCTGCTGGGCCCGACCCTGTTCCTGCTGCAGGCTTTCGTCCAGAACCTCGGCATCTACATCCAGTCGCTGCCGGACCTGATGCTGCGTACGGCGCCGTTCACCGACGGCGAGTGGCTGGGCGGCTGGACCGTCTTCTACTGGGGCTGGTGGATCAGCTGGGCCCCGTTCGTCGGCATGTTCATCGCCCGTATCTCGCGGGGCCGCACCATCCGTGAGTTCGTCGGCGCGGTGTTGCTCGTCCCGAGCGTCATCGGCGCGCTGTGGTTCACCATCTTCGGCGATTCGGCGATCCTGCGGCAGCGGGAGAGCGGCGACATGCTGGTCGACGGCGCTGTGGACACCAACACCTCACTGTTCCAGCTTCTCGGCACGCTGCCCATCGCGACGATCACCAGTGTCCTGGCGATCGCGGTGATCGTGTTCTTCTTCGTCACCTCATCGGATTCAGGCTCGCTGGTCATCGACATCCTGTCCTCGGGCGGCGAGCTGGAGACCCCCAAGGTGTCCCGGGTCTACTGGGCGGTGATGGAGGGACTGGTCGCCGCGGTGCTGCTGCTGGTCGGCGGCGCCGGCTCCCTGACCGCGTTACAGACCGCGTCGATCGCGACGGCGGTGCCGTTCTCGCTGGTGATGGTGGCGGCGTGTGTGTCGATGTTGCGGGCATTCCGGTATGACCTGGCGACCACCCCGCAGCTGCTGCACATCTCGGTGCCGGACGGGATGTCGGAGTCGCAACGGCACGACGTCTCGGCCACCCTGGCCGGGCTGGTCCAGGTGCGCTCCGTTCATCACGACTCCTACGTGGTGCACCCGACCACCGGTGAGGTGACGTACGAGGAGCCGGTGGACCCACTCAACGGCGAGCACGCTGCCAGCAGCGAGACCGATACCAAGGCGCCCTGACCGGCCCCCTATCGGAGCAGTGCCGCCAGGGCCGGCAGCCACGCGGTGTCGGCGGGCACCCACGCCAGCTCGTCGAGTTCGTCGAGGCGCACCCACCGCAGCGCCCGGTGTTCGTTGGGGTGTGGCTCACCGTCGATCCGGGTGACCAGGTAGGCGCGCAGCGTCGTCGTACCACTCAGCGCGACGTCCTCGCCGAGGCGTGCGCCGACGGCCACCTCGATGCCCAGTTCCTCGCGGAGTTCACGGGCCAGCGCGATGGCGTCCGTCTCGCCGGGAGCGACTTTGCCGCCGGGCAGTTCCCACAACCCGGCGAGTTCGGGAGGCCGGGCACGCTGGGCGACGAGCAGGGCCGCGTCGTGGATCAACGCGCCGGCTACCACGATCAGGTGGGGCAACTCGTTTGCCGCTGTCTGGTTTGACCCCGTCCGGTTTGACACTGCCGCGAACGGTATACCTTCTGATACATGGCTGTGTTAACGGACGACCAAGTAGACGCCGCACTGCCCGATCTCGACGGCTGGGAACGCGCCGACGGTGTCCTGCGCCGCTCGGTGAAGTTCCCCGCGTTCCTCGACGGCATCGACGCCGTGAAACGCGTCGGCGAGCACGCCGAGGCGCAGGACCACCACCCGGACATCGACATCCGTTGGCGGACGGTGACTTTCGCGCTGGTCACGCACTCGGAAGGCGGCATCACCGACAAGGACGTGGCGATGGCCGGCGAGATCAACCGGATCGTCGGGCAGTAGCGGCGATCCACGCCAGCGTCGCCAGCGTGGCGACGCTGTAGATCAGGCCGGCCCACGCCAGGTACCAGGGCCGCGAGATCGTCCAGATGCTCGGCTGCGCGAAGCTCAGCAACCACGGCACTCCGATGACGGTCAGTGCGAGCCAGGCCCACCCGAGGACCCGCGCCCCGAGGCGCTCGCGCAGCGGGCCGTGCCACAGCCAGATCATCAGCGGTATCAGCCACACCCAGTGATGGGTCCATGAGATCGGCGACAGCAGCAGCCCGAACAACTGGATGATCACGATGGCTGCGAGCCGGTCGTCGGCACCACCGACCGCGCGCCACGCCAGCACAGCCAGCACGGCCGTCACGGCGATGCCCGCCAGCACGACGGGTCCGTAACCGGCGTCGTGACCCAGGATCCGCGTGATCCCGCCGCGCCACGACTGGTTGAACGACGTCCCGATCGGGCCGACCCGGCTTGCGTCACCGAGCAGTTCGGTGAAGTAGTAGCCTGCCTGGCCACCGACCACCAGGGCCGACACGCCGACGGTCAGAAAGAACACCACCACGGAGCACACCGCTGCGGCCCAGCGCCGGGCGCCGACGAAATACAGCCCGGACACCGCGGGGGTCAGCTTCACCCCGGCCGCCAAACCCACCAGCACACCGGAGAGCCACCACCTGGTGCTGAGCACGGCGCAGAGGACGGCCAGCACCAGCAGGACGTTGACCTGGCCGTAGTCGAAGGTGCTGCGCAACGGTTCGGTCCAGATACCCGCCGCAGTCCACAGCATCGCGACACGCCGACCGGCGGCCGGTGATCCTTCCCGGTCCGGAAGCAACCGCTGGCTGACGCGGACCACGCCGTAGAGCGCCGCGATGATGCCGAGTTGCCAGGCCAGCGCCACCACCCCGAACGGCAGCAGGTGCAGCGGGTAGAACAGCACGGCCGCGAACGGCGGATACGTGAACGGCAGCGGGAAGTCTGGGGTCTGGTCGGCGTACACGTAGTCGTACAGCGTTCCGGGGTCGTCCACAGCGGCCGCGCCACCGAGATAGACATGCAGGTCAACGAAGTTCGCGCCGTTGGGCACCAGGTAGGTCCAGGCCAGTCGGGCACCGATGCTGGCGATCAGCAGTGCCGGCGCGGCAGCAGACAGCCCAGCCGCCAGGCGGGAGCGGGGCAGTGCGGAGGCGGAAGCGGTGGCGTCTATGCCGACCGACTCTATCGAGCGGTCACCATCGGCACTCGTTGCAGTAACGGTTACATAAATGCCACACGTGTCACTTGAGTAACTCTAGTAACAGGCTAGCTTCGGGTTCAGGCGTGCCATCAAACCGATTGGGAGAACCATGCATCGCACCGGGAAACTGTTCGCAACCACGATGATCGCAGCGGCGGGAGCGGTCTCTGCGGCGCTCGCGCTCAGCACCTCTGCCGCAGCACAGCCGGCGCCTGCGCCCGCGCCGGCCCCGGCTCCCGAGGTGCCCGGC
>NZ_JBAUJB010000301.1:0-3264 GCF_049683355.1 Mycobacterium sp. | reverse complement strand
CACTGAGAATGCCTTCCGAAACCGGGACCATTACGACTTCAACAATCGTTATTATCCCAGTTCAGAAGGCATTTTCGCTGTTCACACGCCGATCAGATCGCAGATTGGTCCACGGATTCAGGCTAAGACCGCGCACCGCGGTTCGCACCGACTCAACGATGCGCTCCGCCTCACGCGCCAGCACCGCGTCGCGGATCTGCGACTTGCCCCCCACGTGGCGGTAGATCGTGGCACGGGAGCAGTGCACCCGCGCTTGCAGCGCCGCGATGTCGAACCGGTCGATGCCGTCTCGGGCGATCAGCTCGGTGGCCGCGGCGTAGATCTGCTCGGCGGCGGCATCATGCCGGTTTCCGACCAGCCAGTCATCGCGTGCCATTTCCACCCTTCGAGAAGCTGAGGCTCTAGTATCTGATCGTGAGACATATCTGCCGCGTTTTCTCACCGTTGCCGCATGTCCGCCGAGGGGTGCGAGACGAGTCGCAGCACCCGAGCTGATGAGGGCTATTCGACTTTCAACAGCGCGTTGACGGGCGCATCGGCAGGTCTCAGCCTGTAGAGGTGACCGTCCACAGCAACGGACTCGGCCTGGCGTTGTTCGCCGACGAGTTCCTTCAGGATCCGTACCCGCTCTACGCCCGAATGCTCGCCGCCGCACCGGTGCATCCAATCGGGCACTCTGGCTTTCACGCGGTTTGTAGCTGGGACGCCGTCAACGACGCCGTCACCCGACCGGAGGACTTCTCGTCGAACCTGACCGGCACCATGGTGTATCAACCCGACGGAACGGTGGGACTGTTCCCGATGGACGAGCTCGGCGGGCCGACCCAGGTACTTGCCATCGCCGATGACCCCGCCCACGCGGCGCATCGCAAGAAGCTTGTGCCCTCGTTGGCGGCACGGCGGATTGGCACGCTAGAGGCGTTCGTCACCGAGACCATCGCCTCGTTGTGGCGAGACGAAGTGCAGAACGGCCGCGTCGAGTGGATGAGCGCGGTCGCCAACCGCCTGCCGATGATGGTCGTATGCCGACTGATCGGTGTCCCTGACGAGGACGCCGACCAACTCGCAGCCTGGGGGTACGCCAGCACCCAGTTGCTGGAGGGACTGGTCAGCCAGGAGCAACTGGCGGCGGCGGGGATGGCCGCCATGGAGCTGGCTGCTTACGTGGCGCGGAAGTTCGAGCAGGAGGGCGAGAACCCGCGGGACTCACTCATGGGTGAACTCGCCACCGCCTGCGCGACAGAAGATCTCGACGTCATGACTGCTCAGATGATGATGATTACACTGTTCAGCGCCGGCGGCGAGTCGACGGCATCGCTGATCGGATCAGCGACGAATGTCCTCGCAACCCGACCGGACATCCAGGATCGCCTGCGTGCTGACCTGGGCCTCATCCCGGCATTCCTCGAAGAAGTTCTGCGATTCGAACCGCCGTTTCGTGGTCACTACCGGCACGTGCTGCGCGACTGCACCCTGGCCGGGTACGAGTTGGCGGCCGGGTCCCGCCTGATCCTGCTGTGGGGCGCCGCCAACCGGGACTCCGAGCATTTCGAATCACCGAACGAGGTGCTGCTCGACCGCCCTAACGGTAAGGGCCACATCGCGTTCGGCAAGGGCGCACACTTCTGCGTCGGCGCCGCCCTCGCCCGGCTGGAGGCCCGGATCGTGGTCGAACACCTGCTGGCACACAGCACCCGGATCGAAAAGGTCGAGCCGGCCCGGTGGCTACCCAGCCTGCTGGTGCGTCGGCTGGAAAGCCTCTGTCTCAAAATCGAATAATCGAGTGCACACGGGGCGGTCCGCTCTGGCCTCTCATAGGCCATCGACATCGGCTGCATTCACCGACCGGCCTGTAGGCGTAAGATGTTGCCTTACAGCCTGTTCCATGCACGCCTCTTAGCAGAGTGCACCTCCCCTCCGCTGGGAACGCGGAGGTGCACTCTGCTGAAGCACGCGGCCGTCAGGCTGCTTGGTTTTCTGGTGGTGCAGGGCCGCCGGGTTCGCCGGTGCGGGTCGCTTCGGCGGGCTCGCCGGGTTCAGTGGTGCGGGCCGCTTCGGGCTCGACCCGCTCGGCGGTGGTCTCCGAACGCGCAGGCTCCTCGGGGCGCAGGAGTAGTTCGGGGCGGTGGCGGTAGTTGATCCGGGATTGGCCGGTATCCAAGGATGGCGGCGGGATCCATTCGACCTCGCAGCGCTCGTTGATCCGGGTGCGCCAGCCGCCGTCGACGTCCACGGCGCGGTTATCAGGCCCACACGCCAAACCCATCTCGTCGACGTTGGTGTTCCCACCGGCGGCCCAGTCAGCAGCGGCGTGATGGACCTGGCAGCCGTAGGCGCCCACGGTGCAGCCCGGTTTGGTGCAACCCCCGTCACGGGCGATCAGCATCAGCCGCTGCGCCGGGGACGCGATCCGTTTGGCGCGGAACAACGCCAGCGCCGAGCCGGTGGCTTTGTCGAACACCGCCAGATGATGGTTGGCGTGGGCGCCCATCCGGATCACCTCGGCGATCGGCACGATGGTGCCTCCACCGCTGACACCGACCCCGGCCCGGGATTCCAGATCCTGCAAGGTGGTGCGGATGATGACCGCGACAGGTAACCCGTTGAGGGTGCCGAGTTCCCCGCTCATCAACGCGATCCGCCCCACCACCACCAGCGCGTCGTGTTGGCGCTGGGCCAGGCTGCGGTGATCGTTGTCGATCTGGGCCTGCGACGGCGTGCCCGAAGTGCACGGTTCAGCATCGTCGGGGTTGCACATTCCCGGCGCGGCGTACTTGGCGAAGATCGCCTCCCACACCACCGCGGCCTCGGGGCTCAACTCCCCGGTGACCGGGGTCATCGCATCACCGCGCTGCTTACCGAACCTCACTCCGCGTTTGCGGGCCCGCTCGGCGTCATCAAGGACCGGGCCGTCCTGATCGAGCAGAAACAACCTCAACGCGGCGGTGTCTTTGAGGTCCTTCGGTCCCACCCCGACGGCGACCCGCACCAGATCGACCTCGAACTGCCCACGCGTCGCGGTGTCGACAAACCCCGGCAGCCGGTTGACCGCGTTGCGGATCACCGCGACATGCTCGGCGTTGATCAACCCCAACGCCCGCGCAGCCGCGGTCGCCGGCAGTGCTGCGGGCAGGGATTCTCCGGTCACCGTGCGCCGCGGCGCCAACACCGCCGCCTCGCCCAGGCGGTGGCCGGCTTCGCCGTGGGAGATCCGCCACCGGATCGCCAACACGTCTTTCCAGGATTTGGCGCCCAGCTGCTGCG
>NZ_JBAUJB010000300.1:0-2114 GCF_049683355.1 Mycobacterium sp. | reverse complement strand
GTAGCGGGGACAGGATTCGAACCTGCGACCTCTGGGTTATGAGCCCAGCGAGCTACCGAGCTGCTCCACCCCGCGATGGTGAACGCAAGGTTACCCATGCCGCGGCGCTGCCTCCAAATCGCCTGTTCAGACGCCCTCGCGGGCCGCGAACGCGCGCTGTTGCACACGATTTACGGCGCGCCGACGGGCAGACACGCTTGCTCGCGGAGAAATCGCCCACGGGTCAGGCCATCTCGGGGACCCGCAGATGTGCCAGCACCAGGTCGAACTCGCATTCGTCGAGCACCTCGGCGCCGGTGTCGCGGGTGGTGGCGAGTTTGAGCGCGTCGGTCGCGATCCGGCTGCGCCTCATCGCCTCGGGCCTTCGAAGGTCACCGACGCGACACCGAAGCCGGAGTCACGATCCACGAGCAGGCTCGCGCTGCAGAATCCGTCCAGCTCCTCCAGCGCGGGAATGGTGGCCATCCGGTAACCGTCGATCGCGCGATCGGCCATCTGGGAGTCGACCCGGGCCCACGTCACCCGGACACATGCGCCCGGCGCCGAGTGGTGGTGCCGGTGCAGTGCAGCGATCTCCCACTCGTCGACGGTGGGGCTGCCGCCGAGAATCTCGGCTGCCCGGCCGCGCAGGTCGCTGGTCGCCGGGCCGCTGGCGTGCATCGCCTCCTCAGACTGCCAGGCAGTGGTCGCGATGCACCGACCGGTCAGACGGTCCACGAGTAGGGACAACCCGACGTAACCGTCGAGACCGGACAGCGCCGGCCACACCGTGTCGTGGATGTAGGCGATTCCGGCGTCGATCTCCGAGGACCGTGCGTGAATCGCGGAACTGCGTGCGTACATGGGTCTGCCTCCGTGGTCCGCGGCAGCGTCCCAGCGGCGCCGCCGGACCCCTCCATCGTCCTCCCGACACAGGCCAGGGCAATGGCCCGCAGGGGTCAGACCAGAGCGTGCGGTGACTACTCGGTGGACTGGTACTCGTTCACCGCGTCGTCGAGGCGTTGCAGTGCCTCGCCGTAGTCGGCGAAGTCACCATTGCGCTGCGCCTCCTGGATGGCGTCGAGGGCCTGGTTGACGTTCTCCAGCGCAGCGGCTTTCGCGCCGGACAACTGGGTCGGCCCGGACGGAACCGCCGCGGGAGCCGGCCTTTCGGGCTGCGCCTGCGGGTTCTCCCCCGGCCGGCTCGCCGGCGGCGTCACAGAAGCCTGCTGGTCGGCCTGTGGTTGGGCCTCGGGTTGCTCTCCGCCGGTGGTGCCGGTGGGTTCCGGCCCGGTGGCGGTGGCGTCAGCACCCGGTCCGAACAGGTCGGTCAACGCGTCCCGCACCGTCGGCCCGTAGCCGATCTTGTCGTTGTACATCATCGCGACACGGATCAGCCGTGGGTACGACGACGCCGCGTCGGTGTTGCCAGGCGAGGCGTAAACCGGCGCCACGTAGAGCAATCCGCCCTCGGCGATCGGCAGCGTCAACAGATTGCCCCAGCGGATCCGGTTCTGATTGTCCCGGCCAATCACGCCGAGGTCCTGGCTGACCGCGGTGTCGGTGCTGATCGCGTTGAACGCCAGCTTGGGGCCGTTGACCTGGCCCGGGATAGTCAGCACCGTGATCCGGCCATACGTGTCCGGATCCGAGCTGGCGCTGATGTAGGCCGCCAGGAAGTCCCGCTGGAACCGGTTCATCGCGCTGGTCAGCTGGAACGACGACGTGCGGTCTTGCAGCGCAAGGTCTTTGGCGACGATGTAGTACGGCGGCTGGTAGCTGCTGGCCGTCGGGTTCGGATCCAGCGGCACGTCCCAGAAGTCCGACGTCGAGAAGAACGTCACCGGGTCGTCGACGTGGTACTTGGCCAGCAGCGCGCGCTGCACCTTGAACAGGTCCTCCGGGTAGCGCAGGTGTTCCTGCAACTCGGGGGTGATCGCGCTCTTGGGCTGGACGGTGTCCGGGAACACCTTCATCCACGCCTGCAGCACCGGGTCCTGCTCATCCTGCTGATACAGCGTCACGGTGCCGTCATAGGCGTCGACGGTGGCCTTGACCGAGTTACGGATGTAGGACACCTGCTTGTCCAACTGCAGCCGGTTCAGCGCCACCTCGGTGGAGTCGGTGGTCGCCGA
>NZ_JBAUJB010000299.1:0-11968 GCF_049683355.1 Mycobacterium sp. | reverse complement strand
ACCGTGGCCGCCTTGTAAGCGGCGATCCCGCCGGCGACGCCGACGATGATCCGCTTGCGCTGCACCGGCGGTGTCCCGCCTACTCGGCGCCCTCGGTGTGCTCCAGCAGGTCGCCGTGGATCTCGCGCATCGCGATCGACAGCGGCTTCTCCTGCAGACCGGGCTCGACCAGCGGGCCGACGTACTCGAGGATCCCGTCACCGAGCTGGTTGTAGTAATCGTTGATCTGACGTGCGCGTTTGGCGGCGTAGATCACCAGCGCGTACTTGCTCGACGCGCGGTCCAGCAACTCGTCGATGGGCGGGTTGGTAATGCCCAGCGGCGTGTCGTAGGCGCTGGCGGCAGACGGATCGATGTCCACGGCTGCCAGCCGCGTGTCGGCGTGCGGGATGCTCACGAAGAAGGTCTCCTGGCGGTTCTGAGTTGATGCAGATCTGACGTGTGCTGGGCGGCGATCAGGCTTGATCGCGCGGCACCGGCGTGTGGGCCACCAGCAAGGATACCAATTCCGCGCAGGCAGATTCCAATTGACTGTTGACAACGACCTCGTCGAAGTCCCCCTGGGCGGCCAGCTCCGTCCTGGCGGTCTGCAATCTGCGGGCCCGCACTTCCGGTGATTCGGTCCCGCGCTTGGACAGCCGACTCTCCAGTGCCTCCCAGCTGGGCGGGGCCAGGAACACCGTGGTGGCCTCCGGCATGGCCCGTTTGACGGCCCTGGCCCCGGCCAGATCGACCTCGATCAGGACCGGCCGGCCGGCCGCGGCGGCCGCCCTGACAGGCGCCGCCGGCGTTCCGGAGCGGTGCAGCCCGCCGTGGATCTCGGCCCATTCCAGCAGGGCATCCTCGTCGACGAGGTGCTGGAACTGCTCGTCGGTGACAAAGGAGTAGTCCACCCCGTCGACTTCGCCGGGGCGTGGCGCCCTGGTGGTGACCGAGACGCTGAAATACAGGTCGGGAAGCCGCTCGCGCAGACAGCGCACCACTGTGGACTTCCCGACGGCGGAGGGACCGGACAGCACGACGACGCGTGTCATCGCGCGAGGTTCGTCGCGCGGGCACTCATCGGCACGGTCCGGCCCCTCGGCCGGCGTTCACTGATCGCCTAGGACGTGAAGTCGAACTTTTCCAGCAGGGCCTTGCGCTGACGATCACCCAGGCCGCGCAACCGGCGGGTCGGGGCGATCTCGAGCTCGGTCATGATCTCCTGGGCCTTGACCTTGCCGACCTTGGGCAGGGCCTCCAGCAGCGCGGAGACCTTCATCTTGCCCAAAACCTCATCGGTCTCGGCGTCCTTGAGCACCTGCTTGAGGTTGGTGCCGCCACGCTTGAGCCGGTCCTTGAGTTCGGCACGCGCTCGACGAGCGGCAGCAGCCTTCTCCAACGCTGCCGCGCGCTGTTCGTCGGTCAACTGGGGAAGGGCCACGGGTTCCTCCGTCTCTCACCATCATCTGTTTTGTCTCGGCTGGTCCGAGAACCAGCCAGCGTGCACGACCGTACCCACGCGGGCTGACGAAAGCTAACCCCACCCCCCGGTAGCCAGCCCAAAAGCCCAGCGTGTAGGGCGCTGACGCGCAGTCGTCCACTTCGGGCCGAAGCATCGCTGAAGCCTCCCGACAGCCGCGAATTCGGGTGAAATCCCTGCATATCAAGGGTATTGGCCGGGCGTGGCCCCCGATCGCGGTTCGCCAGGACCGTAACGGGCCGGCGCAGCACCCCGCGGGCGCCGCCGCACAGAGAAATTTTCGCTGGTCACCGCGTCTCGGGCGTGTCGCGGTGAATGCGCCGGTCAAGGGCTGAGGTAGGCGACGGCGTCGCGCATCCGCTGCGCCGCCGTGCGCAGCGTGGCGACGTCCGGTCCGGCCCGAAGCACCTCCCGGGACACCGCGGGCAGCAACTGTCCCGGCAGCGCCCCCGCGAACCCCGCGAGCGCGTCGGGCCGGCCGCCCTGGGCGCCCACCCCCGGCACCAGTACAGGGCCGTGGAGCCCCCCGACTTCGGGCGGATCGGTCAACGTCGCTCCGACGACCACACCGACCGATCCGAACCGCCCCGCGCCGTTGACCGCCGCCGCGGCGTCGACGATGGACTGGGCCACCGTGCGCCCCGCGGCCCCGGGCTCCCATGCCCGCTGCACCGACGCGCCCTCCGGGTTGGACGTCGCGGCCAGCACGAACACCCCACGGTCGCGCTCGAGCGCCGTGTCCAGCAGCGGCTGCAGCGACCCGAAGCCCAGATAGGGCGAGGCAGTCACCGCGTCGACCGCCAGCGGCGAGTCGCCTGCCCAGGCCTGCGCGTAGGCGGCCATGGTGGTGCCGATGTCTCCGCGCTTGGCGTCGGCGAGCACCAGCACACCACGCTGCCGCAGTGCGGCGATGGTGTGCTCCAGAACGGTGTAGCCCGCCGACCCGTAGGCCTCGAAGAAGGCCACCTGCGGCTTGACGACGGCGAAGCCCTCGAACGCGGCGACACAGATGTCGCTGAACCGCGCCAGGCCCTCGGCGTCCGCTCCGAGCCCCCAGGCACTCAGCAACTGCGGGTGGGGGTCGATCCCCAGGCACAATGGACCCCGTTGCGACATCGCAGCCGACAGGCGGTCACCGAACCCGCCCATCGTCACGACCCCAACGTGCTGTGCAGTTCCTGCAGCGACATCACACCGATGTCGCCACGGATGCCGGCCTCGATGCCCTGGACCGCCGCCGACGCCCCCTGCACAGTCGTCACGCAGGGGATGTTCATCGATACCGCGGCCGAGCGAATCTCGTAACCGTCGATGCGGGGCCCGGAGTTGCCGTACGGGGTGTTGATCACCATGTCGATCTCACCGGCGCGGATCGCATCAACTGCCGAAAGAGCAGGCCGGTCCGGGCTCGGCTCTTCGAAGTGCTTGCGCACTTCACCACAAGGAATACCGTTGCGCCGCAACATTTCCGCGGTGCCTTCAGTGGCCAGGACCCGGAAGCCGAGATCGGCGAGGCGCTTGACCGGGAACACCAGGGAACGCTTGTCGCGGTTGGCCACCGAGACGAATACCGTGCCGCTGACCGGCAGTGAACCGTACGCCGCGGTCTGGCTCTTGGCGAAGGCGCTGCCGAAGTCGCGGTCGATGCCCATCACCTCGCCGGTGGACTTCATCTCCGGACCCAGCAGTGAGTCGATCTGGCTGCCGTCGGCCTTGCGGAACCGATGGAACGGCAGGACGGCCTCTTTCACCGCGACCGGGGCGTTGCGCGGAGTGTTGCCACCGTCGCCGGTGCGGGCGAGCACCCCTTCCTCACGCAGCTGGGCGATGGTGGCGCCGAGCATCACTCGGGCACAGGCCTTGGCGAGCGGGATGGCGGTGGCTTTCGAGACGAACGGCACGGTACGACTCGCCCGCGGGTTGGCCTCCAGCACGTAGAGCACGTCGTCCTTGAGCGCGTACTGCACGTTGAGCAGGCCCACCACCCCGACACCGAACGCGATGGCCTCGGTGGCGCGTCGCACCGCGTCGATGTCGCTGCGGCCCAGCGTCACCGGCGGAAGCGCACACGCGGAGTCGCCGGAGTGGATGCCGGCTTCCTCGATGTGCTCCATGACGCCGCCGATGTAGACCTCGCTGCCGTCGCACAGTGCGTCCACGTCGATCTCGATCGCGTCCTCCAGGAAGCGGTCGACCAGCACAGGATGTTCGGGAGACAGTTCGGTGGCCCGGGTGATGTAGCCCTCGAGGGTCTCTTCGTCGTAGACGATCTCCATGCCGCGACCGCCGAGAACGTAGGACGGCCGGACCAGCACCGGGTAGCCGATGTCGGTGGCGATCTTGCGGGCCTGGTCGAAGCTCGTCGCCATGCCGAACTTCGGTGCCGGCAGACCGGCGTTGGTGAGCACCTCGCCGAACCGACCACGGTCTTCGGCCAGATCGATGGCTTCGGGTTTGGTGCCGACGATCGGCACCCCGGCCTTCTCGAGGCGTGCGGCCAGCCCCAGTGGGGTCTGACCGCCGAGCTGCACGATGACACCGACCACCCCCGGACCGCCGCGACCCGACGCCTGCTCGGCGTAATAGATCTCCAGGACGTCTTCGAAGGTCAACGGTTCGAAGTAGAGCCGGTCTGCGGTGTCGTAGTCGGTGGACACGGTCTCGGGATTGCAGTTGATCATCACCGTCTCGAAACCGACCTGGCTCAGCGTCGTCGCCGCATGCACACAGCTGTAGTCGAACTCGATGCCCTGCCCGATGCGGTTGGGGCCGGATCCGAGGATGAGGACCTTCGGCCGCTCGGCCTGCGGGGCGACCTCGGTTTCGGCGGCGGGATCCAGTTCGTAGCTGCTGTAGTGGTACGGGGTCTTGGCTTCGAACTCGGCGGCGCAGGTGTCGACGGTCTTGAACACCGGGTGGATGCCCAGTCGGCCGCGTAGCGACCGCACCCCCATCTCCCCCGCCAACTCCGGTCTCAGTGCGGCGATCTGGCGATCAGACAGACCGTGGTACTTGCAGCGGCGCAGCAGCTCCGCCTCCAGAACCGGCGCGTCGATCACCTCGGCGCGCAACGCGATCAGGCCGGCGATCTGCTCGACGAACCATGGGTCCACACCGGAGGCCTGCGCCACCTGCTCGACGGTGGCGCCGAGCCGCAGCGCGTATTCGATGTCATAGAGCCGACCGTCGGTGGGGGTGCGCAGCCGGTCCAGGACGTCGACGACGCCCCCCTCGGGGTCGGGACCTGTCCAGAAGCCGGTCCGCTTCGTCTCCAGCGAGCGCATCACCTTGCCGAGCGCCTCGATGAAGTTGCGGCCCAGCGACATCGCCTCGCCGACCGATTTCATGGTGGTGGTCAGCGTGGCGTCGGCACCGGGGAACTTCTCGAAGGCGAACCGCGGCGCCTTGACCACGACGTAGTCCAGCGTCGGCTCGAAGCAGGCGGGGGTCTCCTTGGTGGTGTCGTTGACGATCTCGTCGAGCGTGTAGCCGATCGCCAGCTTGGCAGCGATCTTGGCGATCGGGAACCCGGTGGCCTTGGACGCCAGCGCACTCGAGCGCGATACCCGGGGGTTCATCTCGATGACGATGAGCCGGCCGTCGACGGGGTTGACCGCGAACTGGATGTTGCAGCCGCCGGTGTCCACACCGACCTCACGCAGGATGTCGATGCCCAGCGTGCGCATCGTCTGGTACTCACGGTCGGTCAGCGTCATCGCCGGGGCGACGGTCACCGAGTCGCCGGTGTGCACGCCCATCGGGTCGACGTTCTCGATCGAACACACCACGACCACGTTGTCGCGGCCGTCGCGCATCAGCTCGAGTTCGTATTCTTTCCACCCGTAGATGGACTCCTCGATCAACACGTTCGCCGACGGCGATGCGGTCAGACCTTCGCCCGCCATCCGGTCGACGTCTTCTGCCGAGTAGGCCATGCCCGATCCGAGGCCGCCCATCGTGAAGCTCGGCCGCACCACCACCGGCAGCCCGAGGTCCTTGACGGTCTCATGCACCTCGTCCATCGTGAAACAAACTCGGCTGCGGGCGGATTCGCCCCCGACCTTGCTGACGATGTCCTTGAACTTCTGCCGGTCCTCACCGCGCTGGATGGCCTCGAAGTCGGCGCCGATCAGCTCGACGTCGTACTTGTCGAGGGTGCCGTTCTCGTAGAGTTTGACAGCGGTGTTGAGCGCGGTCTGCCCGCCCAGGGTGGCCAGCAGCGCGTCGATCTTGTTGCCGCGCTCCGCCTGCTGGGCGATCACCCGCTCGACGAAGTCGGCGGTGATGGGCTCGACGTAGGTGTGGTCGGCGAACTCCGGGTCCGTCATGATCGTCGCGGGGTTGGAGTTGACGAGGCTGACCTGCAAGCCCTCGGCCCGCAACACCCGGCAGGCCTGGGTGCCCGAGTAGTCGAACTCGCAGGCCTGTCCGATGATGATCGGCCCGGAGCCGATCACCAGGACGTGGTTGAGATCTGTGCGACGCGGCATCTAGTTACTCCTACTGATCGCCGGAACTGCATTCCAGCAGCGAACGTGCGAGAAGACGCCTGCTGGAATACAGTTCCGGCGCGGCTCGGGCGTCATTTCTCTCCCGCCATCAGGTCGACGAACTGATCGAACAGGTACTCGGCGTCGCGTGGACCCGCGGCTGCCTCGGGGTGGTACTGCACCGAGAACGCCCGCCCGCTGACCAATTTGATTCCTTCCACCACACCGTCGTTGGCGCAGGTGTGGCTGACCATCGCGCGTCCGAACTGCGTGTCGAACTCCTCACCGGCCTCCCCCTCGAGGGCGAAGCCGTGGTTCTGGGCGGTGATCGCCACCCGCCCGGTGGCGTGGTCGATCACCGGGATGTTGATCCCCCGGTGACCGAACGTCATCTTGTAGGTGGAACGGCCCAGCGCGCGGCCCAGGATCTGGTTGCCGAAGCAGATGCCGAACAGCGGGATCCCGGCGCCGAGAACCTCCTGGGTCACCGCGACCACATGGTCTGCGGTGGCGGGGTCGCCCGGGCCGTTGGACAGGAACACGCCGTCGGGGCGCAGCCCGGCGATCTCGCTGAAGCTCACCGACGAGGGCAGCACGTGACTGCGGACCCCCCGCTTGGTGAAGTTGCGGGGGGTGTTCGTCTTGATGCCGAGATCCAGAGCGGCGACGGTGAACCGGTGTGGCCCATCGGGTTCGACGACGTAGCTGCCGTCGGTGCTCACCTCGCCGGCCAGATCAGCGCCGAGCATGGCGGCCTGATTGCGTACCCGCGCCAACAACTCCTCGGCGTCGGCGAGCGCGTCCCCGCTGAACAATCCAGCCTTCATCGACCCGCGACTGCGCAGGTGGCGAACCACCGCGCGGGTGTCGATTCCCGCGATACCGACGATGCCCTGCCGCACCAGTTCGTCCTCGAGCGTTCCGGTCGCCCGCCAGTTCGAGGCCCGCGGTGAGGGATCCCGCACCGCGTAGCCGGCCACCCAGATCTTGTCGCCGCGGCTTTCGCCGTCCTCGAGGTTCCAGCCGGTGTTGCCGATCTGCGGCGCGGTCGCCACCACGATCTGGCGGTGGTAGCTGGGGTCGGTCAGGGTCTCCTGATAGCCCGACATTCCCGTGGAGAACACAGCCTCCCCCAGCGTCTGGCCGGTCGCCCCGAACTCGGTGCCGGTGAAGATCCGGCCGTCCTCGAGCACGAGGAATGCTTTGTGTGCGGTCATGCGACCTCCTCCGGAAGCCATTTCGTGTAGTCGCGACGGTCGTCGGCGCGGAAGCCGGTGTCGATCTCGACACCTGACGGCAACCGCCAGCGGATCGCCAGGATCCCGTCGTGGGTGAGCGCCTTGCCCGCCAGATACTTCTGGGTGCGGATGTCGACGATCGCGTCGTCGGGGATCCAGATGGGACCGGCGCCGGTGCGCTGCAACATGATTCCTTCCGGGTAGCGACTCAGGACAGACTTCGCCCGGAACCCGAGGTCCCCGGCGGCCACCCGGTCGTTCCAGTGCGGGGCCAGCGTGCTGCCGACATAGAGGCCCTTGGTGGCCGCGACGACCACCGGACCGACGGTGTCGGGCAGTGCCGGCAGCGTGCCCACGATCTGGGCCTGACGCTCGACCCGGCGCCGCCACCCGCGGATCATCGCCTGGATCAACACCGCGATCAGAATTGCCACCACCCCGGCCATCACCAGCGAGGCGACCAATGTCGGGGTGTTCACAGCGGGCTCTTTCCGTCGCGCGCGGTGAGCTTGCCGCGCAGCATCGTCACCGTCACCACCCCCGGCAACTCCATGTCCTCGTACGGTGTGTTGTCCGAGCGGCTGGCCAGCTCCGGACCCCGCACCGTCCACGTCGCACCGGGATCGACCACGGTGAGGTTCGCCGGCTCCCCCACTTCCAACGGTCTTCCCTGATCGGGCAGCCCGACGATGCGTGCCGGTCCCTCACTCATCACGCGGGCGACGTCGCGCCAGGTCAGCAACCCCGGCGCCACCATCGTCTCGACCACCACCGACAGCGCTGTCTGCAGACCCAGCATGCCTGGGCGGGCATTGGCGAACTCACAGCATTTCTCGTGAGCGGCGTGCGGTGCGTGATCGGTTGCCACACAATCGATCACGCCGTCGGCAAGGGCTCGACGCAGTGCGACGGCGTCGCTGGCCTCGCGCAGCGGCGGGTTCACCCGGTTGCTGCCGTCGTAGGTGTACAGCCGGGTGTCGTCGAGGAGCAGATGGTGTGGTGTGACCTCGGCGGTGATCGAGATCCCCTGCTCCTTGGCCCACCTCACGAGTTCGACGGTGCCCGCCGTCGACGCGTGGCAGATGTGTACCCGGGCCCCCGCGTCCCGGGCCAGCAGCGCGTCGCGGACGACGATCGACTCCTCCGCCGCGCGTGGCCATCCCGCGAGACCGAGGCGGGCGGCGTTCGGGCCCTCGTGGGCGACCGCGCCGCGGGTCAGGCGTGGCTCCTCGGCATGCTGGGCGATCAGCACTCCGAGGCCCGTCGCATACTCCAGCGCGCGGCGCATCACCAGCGGATCGTCCACACACAGGCCGTCGTCGGAGAACATCCTGACCCGCGCGACACCGGCGGACATCAGGCCCATCTCGGTCAGCTGTTTGCCCTCGAGGCCGACGGTCACCGCACCGACCGGGTGCACGTCGACCAGGCCCACCTGCTGACCGCGGTGCCACACGTGGTCGGTCACCACCGCGGAATCGGCGACCGGATCGGTGTTGGCCATCGCGAACACGGCGGTGTATCCGCCCAGAGCGGCCGCAGCAGAGCCGGTTTCGATGTCCTCGGCGTATTCGCGACCGGGTTCGCGCAGATGGGTGTGCAGGTCCACGAAGCCCGGCAGCAGGATCTGGCCGTCGGCGTCGATGATCTCGGCACCGTCGGGGGCGGTCACACCGGCGCCGATGGCCTCGATCTGGCCGTTGTCGACGAGCACGTCGACACCGTCACCCTCGCCGTACGGGCGCACGCCTCTGAGCAGGACTGTCATGCGCTGATCGCTTCCTCTTCCGCACCGACGAGCAGGTGGAACAACACCGCCATCCGGATGTGTACGCCGTTGGAGACCTGTTGCAGCACCGCCGATTGCGACGAGTCGGCCACCGAGTGCGCGATCTCCATACCGCGCAGCATCGGGCCCGGATGCAGTACCACGGCGTGTTCGGCCAGCTGGGCCTGGCGCTTCTCGGACAGGCCGTAGCGCACCGAGTACTCACGTGAGGATGGGAAGAACCCGCCGTTCATCCGCTCGGCCTGCACCCGGAGCATCAGCATCGCATCGGCGAGCGGGAGTTCGGCGTCGAGTTCGTGCGACACCGTCACCGGCCAGCCCTCGACACCCACGGGCAACAACGTGGGCGGCGCGACGAGCACCACCTCCGCGCCGAGGGTGTGCAGTAGTGCGACGTTGGATCGGGCCACCCGGCTGTGCAGCACGTCGCCGACGATCACCACGCGTTTGCCGTCGATGGAGCCCAGCCGTTGCCGGATCGTCAACGCGTCGAGCAACGCCTGGGTGGGGTGTTCGTGGGTACCGTCACCGGCGTTGATGACAGCCGGCCCGCCGTCCTCGTCGAGTGTCCATGCGGCGAGCTGCTGTGCGGCGCCGGACGCGGGGTGCCGGATGATCAGCGCGTCGGCGCCGGCGGCCCGCAGCGTCAGCGCGGTGTCACGGAGTGACTCCCCCTTGGCCGCAGACGATCCCGACGAGCTGACGTTGATGACATCGGCGCTCATCCATTTTCCGGCCACCTCGAACGACACCCGAGTCCGGGTGGAGTTCTCGTAGAACATCGTGATGATGGTGCGTCCCCGCAGCGTGGGCAGCTTCTTGACCTCGCGTCCGAGCAATGCCTCGCGGAACCGGTCGGCGTTGTCGAGGATCGCGGTGGCATCGTCGCGGCTCAGGTCGGCCGCTGCCAGAAGGTGTTTCACCGCGCGGGACCTCCGTGGGGTGCGATCCGGACGCCGTCGTGGCCGTCGTCTTCGGTGAGGCGGACCTTGACGTTCTCGGCGCGCGAGGTGGGCACATTCTTCCCGACGTAGTCGGCCCGGATTGGCAGCTCGCGGTGGCCGCGGTCCACCAGCACCGCCAACTGCACCGCCCGGGGGCGGCCCAGGTCACGCAGCGCGTCCAGCGCCGAGCGCACCGACCGGCCTGTGTAGAGCACGTCGTCGACGAGCACCACCAGCGCGCCGTCGATGCCGCCTTCGGGAATCGACGTGGTCGCCAACGCCCGGGGAGGCTTGCTCATCAGGTCGTCGCGGTAGAGCGTGGTGTCCAGGGCTCCGTGGGCGACGTCGACTCCGCTGAACTCGGCGATGTTGCGCGCTAGCCGGGTGGCCAGCGTCACCCCGCGCGTCGGAATTCCGAGCAGGATGACGCGGGGGCCGTCGGATCCGTCGAGTGCGGTCTTCTCGATGATCTGGTGGGCGATGCGGGCGATGGTTCGGCTGACGTCCGCTGCGGACATCAGCTCCCGGTCGGAAGAGCCGGTCTGATCTGGCGAGCCCACAGGGAGCCGGACCTCCTTCTCCGCCTCACGGGACGGATCGTTAAAGGATGTCGAAAAACTGCGGGCAGCCTAGCACCCGCGGAGAGGGTGGGCGACAAGGCCACCTCCTCGGAGGCTTTGCCGCTGACTTAATCTGACGCGATGAACCTCGACCGCAACAACGCCTCCATCGTCGAAGCGATCGACGCGGGTCTGCTGGCGGGTGCTGTCACGCTGGTCTGGCGCGCCGGCGAGGTGTTGCAGGTCAACGAACTGGGCTACCGGGACGTCGACGCCCGACTGCCGATGCAGCGCGACACCATCTTCCGGATCGCCTCGATGACGAAGCCCGTGACGGTGGCCGCGGCGATGTCGCTGATCGAGCAGGGCAAGCTGGCGCTGACCGATCGGGTGGCGACGTGGCTGCCGGAGCTCGAGAACATGAGGGTGCTGGCGGAACCTCGCGGTCCGCTGGACCGCACAGTGCCGGCCCGGCGTCACATCACCGTCGACGACCTGATGACGCATCGCAGCGGGTTGGCGTACATGTTCTCGGTGCTCGGACCGCTCGCGGACGCTTACCGCAAGCTGCCGACCCGCCAGGATCAGGATCGCTGGCTGGCGGAGCTCGCCGTGCTGCCCCTGGCCCATCAGCCGGGCGAGCGGCTGACCTACAGCCACGCCACCGACGTCCTCGGTATCGCGTTGTCGCGGATCGAGGGGAAACCCCTCAGCGAGGTGCTCGACGAACGGATCCTGGGGCCGCTGGGTATGTCGGACACCGGTTTCAGTGTCGGGTCTGCCGGACGCCGCCGGGCCGCCACGATGTACAGCCTCGACAGCGACAACACCTTGCGTCACGACGTGATGGGGCCTGCACCTATCGCCGATCCGCCGTTCTGCACCGGTGGCGCAGGACTCTGGTCCACCGCAGACGACTACCTGCGCTTCGCCCGGATGCTGCTCGCCGGTGGCACATTCGACGGCGTCCGGGTGCTGTCGGGGGAATCGGTGCGGTTGATGCGGACCGACCGGCTCACCGATGAGCAGAAGCGCCAGGGTTTCCTGGGCGCGCCATTCTGGATCGGCCGCGGCTTCGGCCTCAACCTGTCGGTGGTGACCGATCCGGCGAAGTCCCGTCAGTTGTTCGGGCCGGGCGGATTGGGGAGTTTCTCCTGGCCGGGTGCCTATGGAACGTGGTGGCAGGCCGATCCGTCAGCGGATGTGATCCTGGTGTATCTCATCCAGAATCTGCCGAACCTGACCGTTGATGCCGCCGCTGCGATCGCCGGCAACACCTCGCTGGCGAAACTGCAGAGCGCGCAACCGAAGTTCGTCCGACGGACCTATGAGGCGCTCGACTTGTAGCGCTGGTCCTGTCGGTGGGGTGGTTTAATCTGGGTCCATGTTCGAACGGGCGTTCGATATAGATCCGGGGGCCGGTGAGGCTGAGCTGCGGGCGCAGGTCGAGTCGCTGGAGAAGTTGAAAAGTGTGGCCGCCGCGGC